>JAURME010000074.1 GCA_030830865.1 Candidatus Nanopelagicales bacterium
CGGGGGCAACAGCCTCGAGGTGCTGCGTGGTGAGGCTGTGCAGCCAGGACAGGCGATCGGCGCCGGTGACGGTGACGACGCCCCGGTCGGAGAGATCCACCGCAGCCACGCCCTGCACCAGGGCGCGCTGCTCGCGCAACGGCTCGCCGTAGTGCCAGGCAACGCCCGGGTCAGCGGCGCCGGGGGGCGGGGGTACGGGCCGGCCGGTCACAGCTCGTCGTCCGCCTCCAGGATCGGGTCGAGAGCAGCGCAGCCCTCGCAGCGACCATGGACCGACACATGCGAGATGTCCGTGTGGAACCCGTACTCGGACTGCAGTGCGTGAACGAAGTCATTGGCCACTGAGGCCGGAATGCTCAGCACCTTCTTGCAGCGGTCGCAGACGAGGTGGATGTGCACGTGCTCGTCGACGGCGTGGTACGTCGGCGGCCCATGCCCGATATGCGCGTGCGTCACGAGCCCGACATCCTCGAGCACCTCGAGCGTGCGGTAGATCGTCGAGAGGTTGACCCCGCTGGCGGTGTGCTGCACCTCGACGAGGATCTCCTCGGGGGTGCCGTGGCGCAGGGTCTCGACGGCCTCGAGCACCAGCTGTCGCTGCGGCGTGATCCGGAAACCGTGCTCGCGCAGGCGCGCCTCCCAGTCCTCGGTCACGTCAGGCCTCGACCTCGTCGACGGCGACGATCTCCGGCAGGAGAGTTGCCGCCAGGTGGTTCTGCATGGGCTGGCCCATGGCCTCCATGTCGTAGGTCCACAGGAGGCGTCCCTCGACCAGGCCGTAGAGACGCTCGCCGCCGGAGTAGTCCTTGGCGCTCTCGCTGCGCGTCACCACGTCGGTGCGCAGGGTCGCACGGGCACCCGTGATCACGGCGTTCTCGATGCCGGTCACCTCGAGGCTGCCGACCCACTGCTCGGCGAAGCCGGTCGGGTGGGCGAGTGTCAGTTCGATGGCGTTGTCGGGGCGCGGACGCCAGAAGCCCGCCTCCGTGGCCAGCGGTCGCACCCGCTCGCCGCCGTCGTCGAGCAGCCAACTGCGCGAGAGGTAGGTCAGGAACGGGCGGCCATCGGTGGAGAAGACCACCTCCTGGCCGAACCGGAAGTCATCGATCGTCGGGTACTGGCCGGTGCCGACACCGACCCAGCGGCCGATGAGCCACGAGAGCGGTCGGAGCTCCTCGGGGACTTCGACCCCCGAGCCGTCCGGCGCGAGCACCTAGCCCTGTCCCTTGGACAGCTTGTAGACGAGGGAGAACGCGAACCAGCCTGCGGCGGCCATCGCAGCGACCAGCAGCCCGGTGTACAAGACCTCGACCATGGCTGAACCTTACCGATTCGCCTCGTGCAGCGCCGCGCGGCGCCGCCTCAGGAGCGGCGCAACCTGGCCCCCAGCAGGTACATCTCGCAGCCGAGGCAGAAGTTGAAGGCAGCGTTGAGGAAGGCCGCCGCCAAGGCGAGGGCCACGGCGATGGTCGCCACGATCGTGATGCCGGTGAGCGACGCGATGAGGGCGACCACCATGAACAGCAGGCCGACGGCCTGCGCGAACCGCGGAGCAGCCGGATCCTCCAGCTCCGCCGGCGGTGCGAGCCGAGGCCGGACGAGGCGCCGGAACAGCACCCCGTACGGCTGGGCCTGCAGTCCGACCAGCGCGCCCAGGGCGAAGGCAACGGTCTGCCACGCGATGAGGACGGTGCCCACGGTCGTGCCCACCGTGACGAGGGCGGCGATGAGGACCACGGTGGTGACGGCTGCGCCGAAGCGCGGGCCACGGGGATCGACGGGACGACGGGAGGCCGGCAGGACGGCGGCGGAAGCGTTCGACATGCTGCGAAAGGTAGGCGCCTCTCGAGGCCCTCGCCCCAGGGGGTGGTGCACCAGCAACCGCGGCGTACCTGCGAACGTCTTGCAGCGCGGGAATACGCCGGTCAGATCATGAAGTCCATGCCCTCGTCGGGCATCAGTTCGCCGAGCGCCGCGACGACGTCGGCCTTGCGGGGCTGCCCGCTCGCCTGCTTGCGCACGACGCCATGTCGGTCGAGAAACAGGACGGTCGGGGTCCGCCGGATGTCCAGCACGCGGACGAGTTCGAGGTTCTCCTCGGCATCGATCTCCACGTGCGAGACGCCGGGGACCATGACCGACACCTCCTCGAGGATGCGGCGCGTGGCCCGGCACGGCTGACAGAAGGCACTGGAGAACTGCACCATCGTGGCGTGCTCGCCCAGCCGACCGGCCAGGACGGGCGCGAGCGCTTCGGCCTCCGCGGTCGGCGGCTCTGGCTCGATGTCCGCGGGCGGGTCCCCGTCCCCAGCCATCGGCACCCTCGACACTGGAGCGTCCTTCACTCGGCCATTGTTGCGCTGGAACCACAGCCCGACGGCGGTGGCCGCCGCCAGCACGAAAAGAACGGCCCACAGTCCGGTCATGATCGCTCCCCTTCCGCGGGCACGCCGCCCACTGCCGTCAGTCCCAGAGTCTGACGCACCCATGCACCGATCCCGTCGATGACCCGCTCCGGCATCGCCGCCTCCGCATGACCGATCCCCGATTCGATCCACAGGTCGGTGACCACACCCGCCGACTGGGCACCGGCGTGAATCGCCCTCGGGTGCTCCAGTGGGAAGTAGTGGTCAGCGTCGCCATGGACGACGAGCAGGGGCACGCGCAGCGAGGAGGCCGCCTCGTGCGGAGGCACCGGCTGCACCTCGCGCCAGCCCGCGCCGCTCACCCGCGTGCGACGGGCCCTCAGCACCAGGCGTCCCGCCGGCGACTCAACCAGATGGTGGACGAGCCGCATGATGCGAGTACCCCGGTAGTACCAGAACGCCGGAGCACTGACGCTCACCGCGGCATCGACCTCCCCCGGCCCGTCGGCCATGAGGGCGGCCTCCCGCAGGATGACGGCGCCGCCGAGCGAGAAACCCACCGTGGCGACCCGCTCGTATCCCAGCTCTCGGGCCCACCGGACCCCCGCGGCCACGTCGTGCACCTCCATGTCCCCGACCGTCGTCGCCCCGCCCGAGGCCCCGTGTCCCCTCATGTCGAGCGCGACGACACCCCCACAGCGAGCCAGCCGCGCGACGATGCGCTGGACCCGCTCCTGGCGCCAGTTTCCCGTGAACCCGTGCACGACGACGAACGCGAGGGCGCGGTCCGTCGAGGGTCGATGGACCGCGCTGATCGGGACTCCGTCGACGGTCGCGAGCATGCGCTCCTCATCCGCTTGCACATGGCCATTCTTCCCCGAGATGTCCTGTGGCGTAGCCTTGGTGCCTGTCGACCGGCCCCGGGAGCGGAAGGAGGGTCACGATGCGCCTGATCCTTCTCACCCGCGCCATGGAGCCCTCCGCCGAGGTGCTCCCGGCCCTCGGACTCCTGGCCCACCACATCCACACGATGCCCGCAGAGGCCACGGCCCTGCTCCACGCCCCCGCCTGCGACGTCCTGCTCGTCGACGGACGCCGCGACCTGCCAGCCACCCGCGGGCTGACGCGTCTGCTGCGGCAGACCGGCATCGACGTCCCGCTCCTCCTCGTCACCACCGAGGGCAGCCTGGCCGCCATCCAGTGGGACTGGGGCATGGACGACGTCCTGCTCGACACCTCTTCTCCGGCAGAGGTCGAGGCCCGCCTCCGGCTCGCCGCGTCACGGATGAACGACGGCTCCGCCCCGGCTGATGACACGCCGGAGGAGATCCGCACGGGCGACCTCCACATCGACGAGGCGACCTACACCGCCAAGGTGCGCAGCCGCACCCTTGATCTCACCTTCAAGGAGTTCGAGCTGCTGAAGTTCCTCGCGCAGCATCCGGGGCGGGTCTTCACCCGAGCCGTGCTGCTGCAGGAGGTCTGGGGCTACGACTACTTCGGTGGCACCCGCACCGTCGATGTCCACGTCCGACGCCTGCGCGCCAAACTCGGCACCGAGCACGAGGGCCTGATCGGGACCGTCCGCAACGTCGGCTACCGCTTCGTGCCGGAAGGCGTGGATGCTCGCGCCGTCGGCGTCGACACCGACGCCGACCTCAACGCCTGACCCGCACCATGGGCGAGGACATCACCGTGGAGACCGTCCACCACCTCGACCCGGACTGCGTCACCGATCTCACCGACCTTATCGAGCGCGTCACCGAGAATGACGGGCTGCGGCCGCTGTCCGAGCACGTGTGGCTCCACGTCAAGGAGGGCGGTGACCCGCACGGCCGCCACATGCTGGTGCGCTCCTCCGCCGGCGACCTCGTCGGATATGCCCACGTTGACGCCACCGACGAGGTCGAGGGCCCCAGCGCAGAACTCGCCGTCGACCCCCGGCACCGGCGCCGGGGCATCGGGCGTCGGCTCGTCGAAGACATCCTCGCCCTCTCGGTCGACGGCCGGATGCGACTGTGGGCGCACGGTGAGCAGGTCGCGGCTGCCGAACTGGCGGAGCGCCTCGGATTCGACCGGTCGCGGGTGCTGTGGCAGATGCGGCGATCGCTCTACGCACCCCTGCCCCGGACCGTCCTGCCCGAGGGGGTGGTCCTGCGCCCGTTCGTCGTCGGTCAGGATGAGGGCGCCTGGCTCAACCTCAACGCGAGAGCATTCCCGCACCTGCCCGACCAGGGGTCCTGGGAGCGGATCGACCTGGAGCGTCGCATCCGTGAGCCCTGGTTCTCTCCCGACGGGTTCCTCATGGCCTGGCGTGGTGACCGACTGGTCGGATTCCACTGGACCAAGGTGCATGGCGGCCATCACCACGGGGAGCACCACCACGCCCCCATCGGCGAGGTGTACGTCGTGGCCGTCGACCCCGCCGAACGTGGCTCCGGGCTCGGCCGGGCCCTGACGCTGGCTGGGCTGCACCACCTGAGATCCCTGGACCTGGACCAGGCGATGCTGTACGTCGACGCCAGCAACACCACGGCGATCACCCTGTACGAGGGACTGGGCTTCGCCCGGTGGGACACGGACGTGCTGTACAAGCACTGAATCCGGCCGGGCACTTTCCAACAGGCGGACGTTCACCTGCGTGTGGGACGATCTCCGGCGTGACCGACACGCAGGCCTCGGCCCCCGACTACTCCGGGGTCGACGACATGACCATGGAGCTGTCGGTCGTCCCCGACCCCGCCGAGATCGACGAGCCCCTACCGGACGACCGTTTCCTGGACCGAGAGCTGTCGTGGCTGGCGTTCAACCAACGGGTCCTCGAGCTGTCCGAGGACGAGGACCTCCCCATCCTCGACCGTGCGAAGTTCCTCGCCATCTTCGCCAGCAACCTCGATGAGTTCTTCATGGTCCGCGTCGCCGGCCTCAAGCGCCGCATCGCCACCGGCATCGCGGTCCGCGCCGCGAGCGGATTCACCCCGCGCGAGGTCCTCGAGAACATCTGGGACAAGGCCTACGAGCTCCAGCGGCAGCAGGCGCGGCTGTTCCGCGACTCCGTCCTCCCCGACCTCGAGGCCGAGGGCATCCAGGTGCTCCGCTGGGACGAGCTGACACCGGCGGAGAAGGCCGAGGTGCAGCTGTTCTTCGACGCCAAGGTGTTCCCGGTGCTCACACCTCTGGCCGTCGACCCCTCGCACCCCTTCCCCTACATCAGCGGCCTTTCGCTCAACCTGGCTGTCGTCGTGCGGAACCCGACGACGGGCAACGAGCTCTTCGCACGCGTCAAGGTCCCACCCCTTCTCCCGCGCTTCGTCGAGGTCGGGCCGGCGCGCTTCGTCCCGCTCGAGGACGTCATCGCCGCTCACCTCGATGCGCTCTTCCCGGGCATGGAGATACAGCAGACCCACACCTTCCGGGTCACGCGCAACGAGGACGTCGAGGTCGAGGAGGACGACGCCGAGAACCTCCTGCTGGCACTGGAACGCGAGCTGATGCGCCGTCGGTTCGGGCCGCCCGTGCGTCTGGAGGTCGAGGAGTCGATCGATCCGCACGTGCTGGAGCTCCTGGTCGAGGAACTGGGCGTCAGCGATCTGGAGGTCTTCCGGCTTCCCGGGCCCCTGGACCTCACCGGCCTGTGGACGCTGGTGAGCCTGGATCGCGATGACCTCAAGCAGCGAAAGTTCGTGCCGAAGACCTCTCGTCAGCTCAGCGAGGTCGAGAGCGCCAACGAGCCCGACATCATGAGCGTGGTCCGCGAGCGTGACGTGCTGGTGCACCATCCCTACGACTCCTTTTCGACCAGCGTGCAGCTCTTCCTCGAGCAAGCGGCGCGTGATCGGCACGTGCTGGCCATCAAGCAGACTCTCTACCGCACATCCGGAGACTCCCCCATCGTCGACGCCCTCATCAAGGCCGCGCAGGCGGGCAAGCAGGTCCTGGCCCTGGTCGAGATCAAGGCGCGGTTCGACGAGCAGAACAACATCGAGTGGGCGCGCAAGCTGGAGGAGGCCGGCGTCCACGTGGTCTACGGCCTCGTCGGACTCAAGACGCACGCGAAGCTCTCCATGGTCGTGCGCAACGACGGCGACCAACTGCGGCGCTACTGCCACATCGGCACCGGCAACTACCACCCGAAGACCGCACGCCTGTACGAGGATCTAGGGCTGCTGACATGCGATGCAGCCGTCGGCGAGGACGTCTCCAACATGTTCAACGTGCTGTCCGGCTACTCGATGAACACCGACTACGAGCGATTCCTCGTTGCTCCTCACTCGGTGCGCACGGGTCTTGTCGAGCGGATCGACCGGGAGGTCGTGAACCACCTCGCCGGCCGATCATCAGGTATCCGGTTCAAGTGCAACTCGATCGTCGACGAGGGCATCATCGATGCCCTCTACCGCGCGAGCCAGGCGGGTGTGCCTGTCGACATCTGGGTGCGGGGGATCTGTGCGGTCCGGCCCGGCGTTCCTGGACTGAGCGAGAACATCCGCGTGGTGAGCATCCTCGGCCGGTTCCTCGAGCACTCGCGCGTCTTCTCCTTCGACAACGGCGGCAACCGTGAGGCCTGGATCGGCTCGGCGGACCTCATGCACCGCAACCTCGACCGAAGGGTCGAGACCCTCGTCAGCCTTGTCGACCCCGAGCAGATCGCCGATCTCGAGGCGCTGTTCGACATGGCCTTCGACCCCGAGACCTCGGCGTGGGACCTGCAGCCCGACGGCACGTGGATCCGCCGCCTCTACGACGCCGACGGCAACCATCTGCGTGACTATCAGGAGACGCTCATCGACATCAAGCGCAAGCGGGGCTTCGCTCCGTGACGGGTGCCACCACCCACCGCGAGGTGGAGCGGAAGTTCCGCGTCCATGGGCTGTTCGCGATGCCCGACCTCGCGGAACTTGCACCGAAGGTGGAGAGCCTGCCGACGTTCGCGATGACCGCGGTCTACCACGACACCGTCGAGCTGTCCCTCTTCCGATGGGGCATCACCCTGCGACGCCGCGAGGGTGGCGGCGACGAGGGCTGGCACATGAAGCTCCCCGTCGCCGGGGCTGACGGCACGACACGCGATGAGATGCATGTGCCGCTCGCGGCCGGGGCCGTCGGCTCCGTCCCCGGCACCCTGATCCAGGTCGTCGCTCCCCTGCTGCATGAGTTGCCCCTCGAGCCCGTCATCGAGCTGAACACCGAGCGCACGCCCACAGTGCTCTCGGACGACGACGGCACCGCCCTGGTCGAGGTCGTCGACGACGTCGTGACGGTGTCGCATGAGGGCCGCGTCGTCAGCGTCTTCCGCGAAGTGGAGGTGGAGACACTGGTGCCTGACGATGCGCGCGCGCAGGAGATCACCTCGGGAGTCTCGACGCTCCTGCTGGGTGCGGGCGCGGAGCCGAGTTCAGTGAGCAAGGCGGCGAGTGTTCTGGGCCCACGCACCGCCGAACCGCCGGACGTGCCTGCGGTGCCCTTTCCCCACCCGTCCGGGCTTGCCGTCGACGCGATCCGAGCCAACCTCGCCCGCCATGTACGTGCGCTGCTCATGGCGGACATCGGCGTCCGCCGCGACCTTCCTGACTCCGTGCACCAGATGCGCGTCTCGGCCCGTCGACTGCGCAGCACCTTCGCGACGTTCGCCCCACTGCTCGATGAGCAGGAGGCCAACCACCTCAAGGACGAGCTGCGGTGGATGGCCAACGAACTCGGTGCGATCCGCGACACTGAGGTGATGATCGAGAGGCTTGACGACCATGCGGGTCACCTGTCCGACCATCACGACACGGAGCGCTGTCAATCGGTGATCGACCCCTTCCTGGGCGCGCGCCTGACCGCCGCTCGGTCCAGCGCGCTGGCTGCCCTCCGCAGCGACCGTCATCAGCAGCTCGTCGACGACCTCATTGCGGCTGCGGTGCGTCCGCCGGTCAACGACGCTGCCTACGGATCCTGCGAGGAGGTGCTGCTCCCGCTCGTCACGAAGTCGTGGCGTCGCCTGGAGCGCTCGGTCGCTGCGCTGTCGATGCGAGGGGCCAGTGAGCCATGGCACGACGCCCGCATAAGGGCCAAGCGAGCGCGATATGCGGCCGAAGCCGTCGCCGATGTCTTCGGCAAGCGGATGCGTCGCCTCGCGGCTGAGCTCGCGGACGTCACCGAGATCCTCGGCGACCACCAGGACGCCTTCGTCGCGCAGGGGGTCCTGCGCGAGATCGCCGCGACACCGGCCGCCGACGGTCTCGTCGGCCTGTCCCTCGGACTCCTGCACGAGTACGAGACCGAGGTCGAAATGCATGATCGACACCGGTTCCACCGGGCCTGGGCTGGCGCACGGGAGCGGGCCCGAGCGGCTCGGGTGGCCTGACATGGCCTCCCCGAACCTGATCCGCGCCGCCGGTGTGGTGCTGCTCCGCCACACCGACGGCGGCCAGGAGTTCGTCGTCGTTCATCGACCCGGGCGACAGGACTGGTCCCTGCCCAAGGGAAAGTTGGAAGCGGGTGAGCATGTGCTGTCGGCCGCCCTGCGCGAGTGCGACGAGGAGACGGGCTACTGGCCGCTGCTGCAGGCCCCGCTGCCCCTCCAGTCCTACAGCGTCGACGGCCGACCCAAGATCGTGCACTACTGGAAAGCCAAGGTCCGGGAGGAGAACGGTTTCGCCCCCGACGACGAGGTCGACGAGGTGCTCTGGCTGCCGACGTCAGAGGCCCCGCACCGGCTCACCTACCCGTCCGAGGTCGACCTGGTGGCCCGGGCCGCCCTGCTACCCGAGACGTCGCCGTTCATCCTGCTGCGGCACACGAAGGCACTGAAGCGCTCCGACTTCAACGGCAAGGCAGATGCCGAGCGACCGTTGAGCGGGCAGGGTCGCTCGCAGGCGAAGGCGCTCGTGCCGATCCTCGATGCCTTCGGGGTGACCGGCGTTCGGTCGAGCCCCTCGAAGCGATGTCACCAGTCGGTGGCGAGGTTCGCAAGGAGCCTCGCTCTCGGCGTCGAGGCCGAGGAGGCGCTGACCGAGGAGGCGCATCAGAAGGACCCGCGGGCGGCGGATGCGCGGATCGCGATGCTGGCGCAGGAGTCGGAGCCGATGGTCGTCTGCTCGCACCGCCCGGTGCTGGAGACCATCGTTGCGGCCGCGGCCCGGTCGCTGGGCGTGGACCCGGCGGACGAGCGGTGGCGCGACGTGCTCGATCCGCGCCTGCCGCCGGGGGGATTCATCGTGTTCCACCGCGACGTGGGTCCAGACGGGAGGATGCGGACCGTCGAGGTCGAGCGCCACGCCATCCCCAAACCCTGACCGCAACCGGCCGTTCCATGACCTAGTCGACGGGGCCGTGTCCCTCCATGTGAGGGTGCCCCGGCAAGGGCTCAGCAAGCTCGGCGTCGCCCGGGATCTCCTTCTCGATGTCCGACGCGTGGACGGTGTGCAGCATGGCCCAGACGGCCCAGATGCCGAACAGCAGCGTGACCGCGCCCACGGAGATCCAGGCGGCGATCGTCGGCAGCTGGGTCAGGTGGTACATCGCGAAGCCCATGATTCCGGCCGCGGGGATCGTGATGACCCAGGCCGTGAACATCTCGCCGATGACCTTCCAGTTCGCACCCTTGCCGGAACCGACGCCGGCCCCCACGATCGATGAGGCCGCAGCGTGGGTCGTGGAGATCGGGACGCCGAGCGAGGTGGCGCCGAAGATCGAGGTCGTCGCGCCGATGTTTGCTGCGAGGCCCGAGTTGGCGTGGAGTGTGGTCAGGCGAAGGCCCATGGTCTCGATGATCTTCCAGCCTCCCCACAGGGTGCCCAAGGCGATCGCGGCGTAGGCCGCGAAGGCCGCCCACTCCGGCACCATGATGGATCCGTCATCCTGCAGGTCCGTGTAGCCGGCACCGAGGAGCAGGGCGGCAATGACACCCATCGTCTTCTGTGCGTCGTTGGCACCATGGCCGAAGGAGACCGCAGCGGCGGAGACGAGCTGGGCTCCCTTGAACACCGGGTGATCATCGTGCCACTTGGTGGCCTTCTGAACGCCCAGGACGAGGTAGAAGGCGAGGAAGGCGATGCTGAACGCGACGGCCGGGGAGATCACGATGCCGAGAGCCGCCTTGGTGACGCTGCCCACGTCGATCGCGTCCAAGCCGCCGGCCGCGATACCAGCGCCCACAAGGCCACCGATGATCGCGTGACTCGAGGACGACGGCATGCCGACGCGCCACGTGAAGTAGTTCCACGCGATCGCGGCGAAGAGTGCGGCGAACGCCAGCGCGACTCCCCCGTATTCGGCCTTGACGGTCTTCGCGATCGTGTTGGCAACGAAGGTGCCGACCACGAAGTAGGCCACGAAGTTGAAGAATGCGGAGAACGCGGGTGCCCACTTGGCCGGAAGGGCACGGGTCGCCACGACGGTCGCCACCGAGTTCGCGGCGTCGTGGAAGCCGTTGGTGAAGTCGAAGATGAGGGCGATCACGATGACCGCGATCACGCTGATGAGGAGGATGTCCACTCGTCGTCCTTTGACGTTTGCCTGTTGGTCACGCAACGCCGGGCGATCAGGTGTCGTGCAGGTGAACGACGATGATCACGTCGGTGCCGACGCACAGTCTGATGGGTCCAAGAGCGTCCATCCGCCACTGCGGGGGACGGGCAGAAGAAGGAATGGTGAACGTATGGTGAACGCGCTCGAGGCGAGGTCCGTGGAGCGGGATCCGTCAGTCTGAGACGCCGGCCAGAGCCTTGAAGTAGCGATCCCGCCAGCGGTCGGCCTTGGCTCTCAGGGAGGCGAGTTCGATCATCTGGTCACGGTCCCAGGAGGGCTCGCGGCCCTCACTCAGCAACGGGGCCACATGCTCGGCGTACTTGGCCTCGAAATGACGCCAGCGCTCGAGCGGATCGGAATCCTTGGACTTGCCCACGCGGGGAACATACAGCCCCAAGGTGAACAGACTCCCGGACCCTGCCGGATCGGGGGCGCTGCACTCGCCTCGCCCCCCGAAATCTCACTGCTGGCGCAGATCGACGACCGTCACGTCGTCACCGCGGCTGATGAAGGTGACGTCCTCGGGAACGACGATGAGTGCGTCGGCGACCGAGAGGCCGCCGAGAACGTGCGATCCCTGGCCGGTGCCGACCGGGCGCACCTGACCGTCCGGCAGGAACGTCGCGCGGGCGAACTGCCGCTTCGCCGGCGGGGAGGTCATGTCCTCGGCCAGAGTGGTCAGGACTGTCGGTCGCTGCAGGTCGGTCAGGCCCCGCATGAGACGCAGCGCCGGCCGTACGAAGTTCTCGAAAGAGATGTAGCTGCTGACCGGGTTGCCCGGAAGGGTGACGATCGGCACCCGCTCATCGCCGACATGGCCGTGGCCCTGTGGCATACCCGGGTTCATCGCGACCTTCATGAACTCCACCGAGCCGAGCTGGCCGAGGACTGCCTTGACGGTGTCGTAGGCCCCCATGCTCACTCCACCGCTGGTGAGGATGAGGTCGCACCGGTGCAGCTGGTCCTCGACGGCCGAGAGGAACGCCTTCTCGTCGTCCACGATGGGCCCGACGCGATAGGCCTCGGCGCCGGCCTCCTGGCAGGCGGCCACCAGCAGGTAGCTGTTGCTGTCGCTGATGAGGCCGTGCCGCAGCGGGGTGCCGGGGTCGACGAGCTCGGAACCCGTCGAGAGCACGGCGACGCGGGGCCGCGGACGCACCCGTACATGGCCACATCCGACCGCCGCGAGGATCGCCATCTGCCGGGCGCCGATGAGCGTGCCGTCGGTCAGGACGACATCGCCGGCCATGACATCCTCGGCAGCCCGTCGCACGTATGCCCCCGGATCGACCGGGGCCGAGATCCGCACGATCTGGGTGCCTGCGTCAGTGCGCTCGACCGGCACCACGGCATCGGCACCGGCGGGCATCGGCGCACCCGTCATGATCCGCACGGTGGTGCCCGACGTCACCTCCTCCGTCGAGCGATAACCCGCAGGAACGTCGTCGACGACGGTCAACTCGACCGGGACGTCATCCGTCGCCCCGGCGACATCGGCGGCGAGAACCGCGTACCCGTCCATGGACGAGTTGTCGAAGGACGGCAGCGGCCACGGGGCCGTGACGTCCTCCGCGAGGACGCATCCATGGGCGGAGGACAGGGGCACGTCGATCGCAGACAGCGGCTCCACGCTCGCGAGCACGCGGGCGAGGTAGTCGTCAACGCTCAGCACGGCCCGACTCTAGAGGGTGCCCAGCAGGCCAGCGCGGCTAACGCTCGGCCCGACTCTGGGTGCCCTTGACGCCCATGGTCACCGTCAGCATGCGAGCCCGCACGTCACCCTTGTTGCTGGTGTTGTGCCAGATGCCCTGGGCCTGGACGAAGGCCGTGCCCGCGGCGTAGTCCTTCACCACACCCGCGTCGTACTCGATGCTGATGGCGCCCTCGAGGACGTAGACGTAGACGGGGACCCGGTACTTGCGCCAGCCGGTCTCCTGGCCCGGCTCGAGCACCTCTATCTCGCTGCTGATCTCGGCCTTCTTGACCCTATTCGGGTAGACGATGCGCTGGTCCAGGGCGTTGATCGCCTGGGCGTCGAGGAGGATGGCTGCACCGTCAGGTGCCACCACCTCGATGGCAGCCGGGTCCCCCTCCCCCGGCACCGCCTCCTCGTCACCGCCCCCGCAGGCGCTCAGCGACGTGGCGAGGGTCACCGCGAGGGCGGCTGCGCCGATCCGGCGGAGACCCCGGTGCCTGGCAGGAGTGAGGGGGGAAGGGCTCATCTGTTCACTGTAAACCCGGGGATGGGCCCGTGACGGGCAGAAAGACGAACCATGCCACACTCCGCGCATGACGCGAGCCCGGTCCGGACGCTGGGCCGCCCTGGCACCCTCGCACACCGTTCCCGACACCTCGTGGCGGTCTGCCTCACGATGGCGCAGCGGACCGAGCACCTTCCTCCTGCTCGTCCTCGGGCTGTGGCTGTTCGGCACCGGCGAGGCGATGCTCGTCACCGCCTCGATCGGCAACGGCCCATGGACGGTCCTGGCCCAGGGCATGACGGTGCGCCTGCCGCTGTCGATCGGCGTCGCCACCTTCCTGATCAGCGTCGTGGTCCTCCTGCTGTGGATCCCACTGCGAGAGCGCCCCGGACTGGGCACGATCATGAATGCGATCGTCATCGCGGCTGCCCTGCAGGTCATGGTCGGCGTCCTTCCCGAGGTGACCGGGGACTCGTTGCTCTCCCTCATCGCTCGCGTGCTCATGGCGCTCATGGGCATCGCCCTGATCGGCCTGGGCAGCGGGATCTACCTGACCACGGGACTCGGCCCGGGTCCGCGCGACGGCTGGATGACGGGCATCCACCAGCGCACCGGCTGGCCGGTCAGCGCCGTGCGACTGGGCATCGAGGCGACCGTGCTGGTCATCGGGTGGCTGCTCGGTGGCACCGTCGGCGTGGGAACCGTGCTGTTCGCCCTGCTGATCGGACCCGCCGTCGGCTACGGGCTCCGGCTGGCTGCTGCCCTCGATGGCGGTGCTCCTCCGAGGGCGGTCGACGACGATGAGCATCCCGAACTGGAGGCCTGACCGCCGGACGCCGGTGGCCAGCGCACCTATCCTGACGACCGTGGCTGCCCAGATCTGGCTCATCCGGCACGGCGAGACCGAGTGGAGCCGCGCCGGGCGGCACACCGGGCGCACGGACATCCCCCTCACCGCAGACGGCGAGGCCGAGGCCTCCGCCCTGGCCGGTCCGATCTCCGGGATTACGGCCGGCCTGGTCCTGTGCAGTCCCCTGCAGCGGGCACGGGAGACCGCCCGCCTGGCCGGCCTGCACCCCGACGCCTACGACGATGACCTCCTGGAGTGGGACTACGGGGCGTGGGAGGGCCGCACCACCCCGGAGATCCGCACGGAACTGGCCGACCCCGACTGGCTGGTGTGGGACCACCCGGTGCCGCCGGGCGACACCCCCGGCGAGCAGCTCGACGACGTGCGACGACGCGTCCATCGGGTGCTGGATCGCTGCCTTCCCGTCCTGGTCGACGGCGGCGAATGCGTGCTCGTCGCCCACGGGCACGTCCTGCGGATGCTCACCGCCACGTGGCTGGGGCTCCCACCGATCGACGGCCGCATGTTCGCGTTGAGTGCCGGGCGGCTCTCCGCCCTCGGCTTCGAGCACGAGACCCACGTGATCACGCTGTGGAACTCCAGCGGGTGAGGGATCTGCGCGAGGCCGCGAGCTTTGACAGGATGATGTCGTGACCGATGACTCGACAAGACGGACGCTTCGCTTCTCGCTGTTCCTCCAGGGCTTCGCCTTCCTGTTGCTGGGCGCTGCCACGCTCGTGCGCGCGGTCGTCCTCGGGTGGGACACCGTCACGCTCTTCTTTGCTGCCGGGATGATCATCATCGCCGCAGCCGCAGGCTGGACCCTCTCCAGGCTGCGCGAGGAATGACCGCCGCCCCGGCCTGGCGAGGCTTCGCCAGCGACAACTACGCGGGAGTCCACCCCGACGTCATGGCCGCGATGATCTCGGCCAATCCAGGGCATCAGGTGTCCTACGGGGAGGACGACACCACCGCCGCGCTGGAGCAGCGCGTCCGTGAGGTGTTCGGCCCGGCCGCCCACGTGTTCCCCGTCTTCAACGGCACCGGGGCCAACGTCGTTGCCCTCCAGGCGGCGACCGAGCGCTGGGAGTCGGTGATCTGCGCGGAGACCGCGCACATCAGCGCCGACGAGGGGGGTGCCCCGGAGGTCATGGCCGGCCTGAAGCTGTGGACCATCCCGACCCCCGACGGCAAGCTGACCACCGAACTCGTCGACACCCAGGCGTGGGGCTTCGGCTTCGTGCATCGCTCCCAGCCGGGCATCGTGTCGCTCACGCAGTCGACCGAGTACGGCACGGCCTACACGGTTGACGAACTCCGGGTGCTGTCCGACCACGCCCATGGGCTCGGCCTGAAGGTGCACGTCGACGGGGCTCGCCTGGCCAATGCGGCCGTCACACTGGGGTGCTCACTGGCCGAGGCCGCGACGGGCGCTGACCTCATCTCCCTGGGGGGCACCAAGAACGGGGGGATGATGTGCGAGGCCGTCATCGTCCTCGACCCGGACGTGGCGTCGGCCGTCGACTACCTGCGGAAGACGTCGATGCAACTGGCCAGCAAGATGCGGTTCATCTCCGCCCAGCTGCTCGCCCTCCTGACAGACGACCTCTGGCTGCGCAACGCCACGCACTCCAACGCGATGGCGCAGCAGCTCGCGGAGCGGGTCGGAGCCCTTGACGGTGTGCGCATCACGCAGCCGATCCGGGCCAATGCCGTGTTCGCGGTGCTCCCGCCCGAGGTGACCGCCCGCCTGCAGGAGCGGTTCCGCTTCTACACGTGGAACGAGCAGACCGGCGAGGTCCGCTGGATGTGCTCGTGGGACACGACCATTGAGGACATCGACGCGTTCGCCGTCGCGATCGACCAGGAGCTGCGGGCTTGACGTTCTAGTGAGCAGCCCAGTGGGTGGAGGTGTCGGATCCCCGCCCGCGGTGCGCGCGGTCGGCCTGCTCCTGCGCCACGTGCCACGCCGCTGATGCGTCCAGATGCGGGGCCGTCACCGAGACCGGTCCCGGAGTGGTGTCGACATGAAGACTCGCAAGGTCCAGTGCCCGTTCCCACGGCCCCTGGGTCACCCGCACCGACTGCGTGCGGGCATGCGGGATCACCGCGAGCCGGCGGGTGATGCGTCCGCGACGCGTCGCCAGGACGACCGCATCCCACGCCACGGCGATCCGGCGCCACTGGATCGGTGAGCGCCGGCGGCACCGTCGTGGGGCCGACCGCCACTCAAGAGCGTCGAAGTCCAGGCCCGGCAGGAGCCGGTGCACGAGCGCGATCGCCTCGCCCCTCGGAGCCACCGGCGTGATGAGCGTCTCGGTCTTCCCGTTGTTGTTGTCATCGCTGCCGACGCCGGCGATGTTGACGCGGACTCGCACCCACGACCAATGCCGCCACAGAAGGGGCTCGACCAGTTCGATGGACTGCACCCGCCCAGGTGGCACGGTGCGGGTCTCGGTACGCAGCAGGCCGAACCTCGTGCGCAGGCCATCCGGAGCCTCACTGACGGCGAACCCGTAGTAGCGCAGGAACTCGCTCACGACGATGAGGATCGGCACACCGCCCGTCACCACCGCGAGGATCAGTCCACCCCATCCCTCCGTCATCACGGTGATCGTGAGGAAGCCGGCAGAGAGGAGCAGCAGCGTGACGGTGCGCGTGCGCAGCAGCAGCGACACGGCCAGATCACGGGCAGGGACCTTCGCCAGCAGGTCCTCCGGCGCCTCCCCCGCGTCCTCGTGGATGCCGGCCGACCGCGCGAGCACCTCGTTGCGTAGGGCACGCGCCTGCGCCAGCGTCAGGTACTGCAGCTTGACGCGGGAGTCGCCCGACCCGGCGACCTCGACCCTGAGCTCGGCCATCGAGAACAGGCGGGCGAAGAACGGCTGGGAGACGTCGACGGCCTGCAGCCGGCTGAGCTGAAGGCGACGCTCCTTGCGGGTGAGCACGCCTGAGTCGACGCGCAAGTCGCCATCGCCGTCGAACCAGTAGGTGAGGATGCGCCAGCGCAGGTAGCCGAAGGCGATGACCACCCCGACGATGAGGAGGATGAGGACGACGGCGCCCGCGAAGGCCCCGAGCCCCAGCCGGGAGAGGATCCCGCCACCGGACACGAACGCGAGGAACACCGCGAACGGCAGGATGGACACGCCTTGCACGACGGGTGTGATCGGGTGCACCCGACGACGTCCGGAGGCGTCGACCGGGCCGATGTCCGGGACCGTCAGGCCCAGCCCGAGGTCGTCGCCGATCCGCGACGGGTCCTGCCCACTCACAGCCCCGCCGACCTCTCCTCGCCCCTCGCGGCCAGCCGGTCGCGCAGCGCGGCGGCGACACCGGGCTCCAGACCGGGGATCGTCGCGTCGGTGGTCGCCGCGGCGGTGTGCAACTGCACCGTGGTGACGCCGAGCATCCGATCGATCGGCCCGGCCTTGACGTCGACGAGCTGCATGCGGCCATAGGGGACGATGACCAGGCGACGGAACATGATGCCGCTGCCGACGAGCAGGTCATCGCCCCGCTCGGCGTAGCCGAAGGACCGTACGCGGCGGCCGATCAGCCACCACAGCCACACGAACGTGACGACTCCGATACCGGCAACAAGCAGCGGCACCCAGACGGGGACATCAGGCACCACAAGGAGGACCACCACGATCACGACGACGAAAAGGTACGTCAGCGCCAAGGAGATGCGCCGTGCTGTGACCAGGCGTGGCGAGACCGCCGTCCAGCCCTCTTCGTACGTGAACGCGTCGTGAGTGAGATCGGCCATGCCTTGAGGCTACCCAGCACTCGTCCCCGCACAACAAGGCCGAAAGGCCTTCGCTAGTGTCTGAACCGCAACCGGGGAGCTCGCGAGAACGGCGGGCTGAGAGGGTGGCCGCTCCCACCGACCCATGAACCTGATCTGGGTAATGCCAGCGGAGGGAGAGGAATCCCATGCATGTTCGTTCATCTGCCGTCCTCGTCACCGGTCTCGTGATCGCCACCCTCCTGTCAGCCTGCGGAGGGTCGGGCGACGAAGAGGTCCCTTCGGCCGGGCCCTCGACCGTGCGTCTGCTGGCCCATGACTCCTTCGTCGTCAGCGAGGACCTCGTCGCCCAGCTGCTGGACGACACCGGCGTCACCCTCGAGATCGTCAGCGGATCCGATGCGGGGACGATGGTCGCCGGGGCAGTGCTGGCGGCCGGCAATCCGACCGCCGACGTCATGTTCGGCGTGGACAACACTCTCGTCTCCCGCGCCCTGGAAGCCGACGTCTTCAAGCCCTACACCTCACCAGAGCTCGACTGGGTGCTCCCGGCACTGCGGGACGACACCAGCGCCGGCATGGTCACGCCGATCGACTATGGCGACGTGTGCATCAACGTCGCGGACTCCGTGCTTGCTGACGCCGGTGTCCCGGCTCCCACCACGCTGGACGACCTCGTCGACCCGACCTACCGCGACATGCTCGTCGTCGAGGATCCCGGTACGTCGTCCCCGGGCCTGGCATTCATGCTCGCGACGATCGCTCGCTACGGCGACGGCTGGCAGGAGTACTGGGCTGCCCTTCGCGACAACGGCGTGAGCGTCGCCGCGTCCTGGACCGACGCCTACTTCGGGGAGTTCGCCGGTGGCGGGGACGGCGATCGCGCACTGGTCGTGTCCTACGCCACCAGCCCACCGGCGGAGATCGTCTACGCCGAGGACCCCAAGCCCGAGGCCCCGTCGACGTCCTCGATGACCGACGGCTGCTACCGCCAGGTCGAGTACGCCGGCGTGCTGGCCGGTGCCGCGAACCCGACGGGTGCGCAGCAGGTGATCGACTGGCTGCTGTCCGAGTCGGTGCAGGCCGATGTGCCGTTGTCCATGTTCGTGTTCCCCGCGCGGGAGGGCACCCCCCTGCCGCAGGTCTTCACCGATTTCGCGGGCTCGGTCGACGATGCCCTGCAATTGCCCCCGGATGAGGTCGCGGCGAACCTGAGCACATGGCTGACGGACTGGGGCACCGTCATGGGCCGCTGACGCATGACCCGAAGGACACGACGATGAGCAGCACGCCAGTCTGGCTGCGCTGGACGTGGGTCGTCCCGGCGGCGTTCCTGACGGTCTTCCTCGTCTACCCGCTCGTCGTCCTCGTCGCCACGGTGACCTCGGGTGCGGGCGTCAGCCTCATCGATCCCCTCCTGGCACCGACGATCTGGCAGGTCACGGCGCTGGCGACGGTGCAGGCCCTCGTCAGCACCGCACTTGCCGTGGTGGTCGGGCTTCCGCTCGCCAACGTCGTGTCGCGCTACCGATTCCGCGGTCGAGCCGTCGCACAGGCGCTTGTCACGGTCCCGTTCGTGCTGCCGACCGTGGTCGTCGCGCTCGCCTTCCGCAGCCTGCTCGGGTCCGGCGTGCCACAGGGCTTCGTCCTCGTCGTGCTCGCCCATGCCTACGTGAACCTCGCCGTGGTCGCGCGGATCGTCGGCGCGCAGTGGGCCCAGCACTCCGGTGACTATGAGAGTGTCGCGCGGACCCTGGGCGCATCCCGGTGGCGCGCCTTCGTCGACGTGACACTGCCGAGCCTGCGCTCGGCGATCGCATCGAGTGCCGCCGTGGTCTTCGTGTTCTCGTTCACCTCGCTCGGGATCGTCCTGCTCCTCGGCGACCCGACGACCCGGACGCTGGAGTCCCAGATCCTGCGCCAGACGTCCGTCCTGCTGGACTTCCCCGGAGCCGCGGCGACCGCACTGGTCCAGCTGGTCATCGTCACAGCCGTGCTTCTCGGTGGCGCGGTCGCGGCTCGACGCTCGCCCGCGAGACGGCTGCAGCCGGTCGGCCTGCGACCCCTGCCGTCACGTCTCGGCGCACGCACTGCTGTGCTGCTCACGGCCATCGCGGCGTTCGTCATCGTCCTGGCCCCCGTCGCAGCACTCGTCGCCGCCTCGTTGCGCGGGGGCAGCGGATGGACGCTCAGCTGGTGGGCATCCCTGGGCTCCATCGATGCGGGGACCACGCGCCTGGGCTCGCCCCTCCAGGCCGTGCTCACGTCGCTCGGCTACGCCGGCCTCACGGCCGCGGTCGCGGCGGTGATCGGGGGGCTGGCCGCCATCGCGGTGATCGCCCCGGGTCGCGCACGGGCCGTCGGCCTTCTCGCCCTGGTTCCGCTCGGAGTCTCCGCCGCAACTCTCGGGCTGGGCATCCTGCTCGCCTTCGGGCGGCCACCGTGGGACCTGCGCGCCACCGGGCTGCTCATCCCGATCGCCCATTCCCTCGTCGCGGTTCCCCTGGTGGTCGCGGTGGTCGCCCCGGGCCTGCGTAGCACGGATACTCGGCTCATGTCGGTCGCCTCCACGCTCGGTGCCCACGCCACCCGCGCCTTCTGGACGGCATACGGGCCAGTCCTGCGCGTGGTGATCGTGGGCTCTGCCGCGTTGGCTGGCGCGGTCTCCCTCGGGGAGTTCGGAGCCGCGACGTTTCTGGGCCGGGCCGCCGGCCCCACCGTCCCGGTCCAGATCGTGCGACTTCTGGGCCGACCCGGCGAGCAGTCCCTCGGCGTCGCCGCGGCCCTCGCCGTCGTCCTCGTCCTCCTCACCCTCGTCCTCGTGCTGATCGTCGACCGCTTGGGCGCGACACCGTCAACCCGCCGATCGGGGACCGCATGAGCGCGCCGCGGCTGGCCATCGGCGGCCTCTCCCTCGGGTACGACGGCGAGGTCTTCCTGCGCGGCATCGACCTGACGGTCGACGCCGGGGAGATTGTCGCGATCCTCGGACCGAGCGGCAGCGGCAAGTCGACCCTGCTGAGCACGATCGCGGGCGTCGTCCCGGAGGTCGAGGGCACGATCACTGTCGACGGCCGCGATGTCACCCATGCGCCGATCCACGAGCGTGGTGTGGGTCTGATCTTCCAGGAGCCATTGCTCTTCCCGCACCTCGATGTCGGTCGCAACGTCGCCTACGGCCTGCGTCGTCACGGGGTCGGTCGCACCGAGGCGGGCCGCCGTTCGGTCGAGCTGCTCACGTGGCTCGGGCTGCCGGGGTACGAGTCCGGCCGGATCAACGAGCTCAGTGGTGGCCAGGCCCAGCGGGTGGCTCTTGCGCGAGCCCTGGCACCCCGGCCCGCCGTGCTCGGGCTGGACGAGCCCTTCAGCGCCTTGGACACCGAGCTGCGGCAGCGCCTCGCGGTCGAGGTCGCCGCGATGATCCGTGAGTCGGGCGTCGCAGCCCTGCACGTCACCCACGATCCGCGCGAGGCCGAGACCGTGGCCGACCGCGTGATCGAACTCTCGGCCCTGGGCCACTGACCGACGGATTCGCACTCGGGCCTCCCTCGCGGCGCGAATCCTGAGAGGATCGCGGGATGGATGAGGGCAGCTACACGCAGATCATGCTGGCCGTCGCGCAGGTCTTCGAGATCATCGCGGCTGCGATCCTCGTCATCGGCCTGGTGATGGCGTTCATCCTCGGTCTCCGCACCTACGCCCGATCGAAGGACGGGGTCGCGACCTATCAGTTCCTGCGGAGGTTCTTCGGCGGTGTCCTGCTGCTGGGACTCGAGGTCCTTGTGGCCGGCGACCTCATCCGCACCGTCGCCGTCTCCCCCACCCTCGACAACGTCGCGGTCCTCGGGATCATCGTCCTGATCCGGACCTTCCTGTCCTTCAGCCTCGAGATCGAGATCGACGGGGTGCCGCCGTGGCGACGGGCGTTCGTCAGCGGTGCGACAGTTGCGGCGGATGCGGTGAAGAAGGCAGGCCAGGCGTGAGCACCGACGGCTACTCGCGGCCCCTGGAATCGGGGGTCAAGCGTGACTTCCGCGAGGCGATGTCCTATGGCGACTACCTGCGCCTCGACCTCGTCCTGTCCGCGCAGCAGCCCCTCAGCGATCCCACGCGTCACGACGAGCTGCTGTTCATCGTTCAGCACCAGGTGTCTGAACTGTGGCTCAAGCTCATGCTGCACGAACTCCGCGCAGCGCGGTCCTGGATCGCACAGGACGATCTCTCACCGGCCCTCAAGGCACTCGCGCGGGTGAAGCACATTCAGCACACACTCACCGAGCAGTGGCGCGTGCTCGCGACGCTCACCCCCAGCGAGTACGCCGAGTTCCGCCAGTACCTTCAGAGCGCATCCGGATTCCAGTCATGGCAGTACCGGGCAGTGGAGTTCATCCTGGGGAACAAGGACGCGCAGATGCTGCAGGTGTTCGACCATGAACCGCAGATCCACCGACTGCTCGCCGAGCTCTTCGACGAGCCAACGCTGTACGACGAGTTCCTGCGCTTCCTCCACCGGGCCGGTCACCCGGTCCCGAAAGACATCCTCGATCGGGACGTCCGGCAGAAGTGGCACCTGCACCCGTCACTTCTGCCCGTCTTCGCCGACATCTACGACCACACCAACAGCCACTGGCGCGAGTACGAGGCCTGCGAGACGCTCGTCGACGTGGAGGACAACTTCCAGCTCTGGCGCTTCCGCCACCTGAAGACGGTCGAACGGATCATCGGGTCCAAGAGCGGCACAGGGGGCTCGAGCGGCGTGCCGTTCCTGCGCAAGGCCCTGGACCTCACCTTCTTCCCGGAGCTGTACGCCGTCCGCGGCGAGATCGGTTCGTGAGCGCGCCCACGACGGTCCTCGTCTCCTACGACCAGCTGGATCGCCGTCGTGGGGCCCTGGGCCACGCCCGGCCCGACGATCATCCGATCCTGCTCGTCGAGAGCGAGGGGATGCTCCGCTCGCGCACGTGGCACGCCCAACGCCTGCACCTCGTCCTCTCCGCAGCCGAGCATCTGGCCCGCGAACTGGAGGACGACGGCTTCGTCGTGCGCCGCATCCGTGCGGCGTCGACGGCGGACGGCGTGCGCCAGTACCGGAACGAGAATCCGGACCGGCGCATCGTCGCCGCCGAGCCGTCCTCCCATGGCCTCATGCGCACTTGGACCGACGTCGGCGTCGACCTGCTGCCCGACGATCGATTCCTCACCTCTCGCGCGGACTTCACCGGCTGGGCGGAGGGCCGCAAGACACTGCGCATGGACGCCTTCTACCGATGGCAGCGTCAACGCCTGGGCATCCTCATGGATAGCAGCGACCCGGAAGGCGGGTCGTGGAGCTTCGACGCGGAGAACCGCCTACCGCCCCCGAAGGGCTCCCATCCGTGGCCGACACCTGTGCACTTCGCACCCGACGAGACCGATGTGCGCGTGTGGGCGGACATCGTGGCGCGCGACCTTCCCGTGACCGGCTCCCCGCCGAGCGGCCACTGGGCGACCACGCGTGCCGGTGCGCTTGAGCAGTTGCGTCACTTCGTGGACGACGTCCTGCCCGAGTTCGGGCCCTATGAGGACGCGATGCCCCTCGACACATGGACCGTGAACCACTCCCTGCTGAGTCCCTACCTGAATCTCGGCCTGCTCCATGCATCCGAGGTCGTCGATGCGGTCCTTGCCCGCCACGCTCGCGGCGATGTGCCCATCTCCTCGACCGAGGGCTTCATCCGACAGGTCATCGGCTGGCGAGAGTACGTCAACGGCATGTACTGGCTGCTTCCCGACGACTACCGCGACCGCAATGGGTTGGATGCGGCAAGGCCGCTGCCCCGCGCGCTGGAGGAGCCCGGCAGCACCCGCATGGAATGCGTGCGGTCTGTCGTGGCCGACGTCCATGAGCGCGGCTGGACGCACCACATCCCGCGCTTGATGGTCCTCGCGAACCTTTCCCTCATCGCGGGGGTCCGTCCCAGTGAACTGCTCGACTGGATGAGGCGCATGTTCGTCGATGCAGCGGACTGGGTCATGGTGCCCAATGTGATCGGTATGGGCGTCGCGGCCGATGACGGCCTCATGATGACCAAGCCGTACGCCGCTGGCGGGGCGTACCTGTCCCGCATGGGCCGGTACTGCAAGGGCTGCGCCTTCGACCCGAAGAAGCGGGTGGGCGATGATGCCTGCCCGTTCACCACGCTCTACTGGGACTTCATCGACCGTCACCGGGACACGTTCGCATCGAACCCGCGGATGGCCCAGCAGGTGCGGGGGCTGGACCGTCTCGCGGATCTGGACGACCTGCGCGTGCGGGCTCGCGAGGTGCTGGCGCTGCTCGACAGCGGCGAACTGTAGGGCGTGTCAGTTCTCGAAGACGTCGCCCTTGACGATCGGGCTCAGTTGCGGCTTCTTGGTCTTCGGCCGCTTGTCCCGGCTCGGGCTGGGCTGGCGGCCGTCGGAGGCGGAGTCGCCCCTGCTGCATACGCGGTCGATGAGCTCAGCGGGATCGACCGCGTCGGACTCCCCGCCGCTGCGCCACCACTCGAAGTGGAGATGCACTGAACCCGCTGACCCGGAGTCGCCCATCGTCGCGATGACATCGCCGGACCGCACCCGCTGGCCGTCCTTGACCAGGACGTCGTCCATGTGGCCGTAGTAGAACTTCGCGCCGCTCTCGCCTCTCATGACGATCTGAAGGGCGCCGTTGTCCTGTCTCTTGGTCCGGTCGATCACGCCGTCCTCGATCGCAAGGATCGGGCTGCCGCGCCTGCCGCCGAGATCGATGCCCATGTGGGACCGGCCGCCACGATCAGCACCCCAGCCGTCGCCGATCGAGAAGTCCTCCACCGGGCACGAACGGCCACCGGCGCTGGCCGCAGGGGCCTGGAGGGCCACGAGACCACCGACCAGGAGGGCCGTCGCCGATGACGCGGCGATCGCCCTGATGGTGCGCGACATGCGGCCTCCCTGAGGGGGATGTCTCATGGTTCGTGCTTCGGACTGGTCCCAAGACGGTACCCGACCCCTTCGGATTGCGCCAGAATCGCCCCCATGGCCCGCTCCCACTGGCGCACTGGTGTGCTCACCCGGTGGGCGACCGACTCCCCCGTCCAGGTGGGGATCGCCGCGGCCTCGTGGTCGGTGGCCGGCACCTTCGCGCGCGGTCTGCTGCCCCGGCAGGTCACCCAGCAGGCGGTGGTCACGGGGGTCGTCGCCGCCACCCACTATGAGCTCGGGGCGACGGCGTGGTCCGGTATCCAGGCCCTCGCCGCCCTTCCCGGACGGCGGCCGGGCCCCCGCGCGAACCTCGTCGCGTCCGCCGTCGGGATCGCGGCCGGCCTCGGGCTCTCCGCGGCGGCGCACTCGGCCGCCGAGCGCAGCACACTGGCCGCGGGGGCGGCCGCCGCGGGACGGATCGTCTCCTTCTCGGCCCTGGCCGGTGGTGCCTCGGAACTGTGGGATCAGTTGCTGCACCGTCGCCTCGGACTTCGGCCCGGCCTCGACACCACCCTCGTCCCCGCCATCGCGACCGGAGCGGCCGTCGTCGGGGTCAGCGTGCTCAACCGTCGGCGACGGGCCTCCCGCTTCGGCATCGTGGATCCAGACCGTCATGCGGTGGCCGCGACCAACGGTCGTGCCGTGGCCCAGTCGGCGGCGATCGGCGCGGCCGCCGGTCTCGGCCTCATGGCGGTCACCGCGGGTGAGCAGACCGCCGCGCACCTGCTGGAGCGAGGGCTCAACCGCGTGGTGGGCCATGACACCGGAGCACTGGGAACCCTCGGCGTCCATGCCGTGCTTCTCAGCGGCCTCACGGTCGGCGGAGTCGCCGCGCTCAACCTTGTCACCCAGCGCATCCAGAAGCAGGACGACATCGTCGAGCCCGCCTACCCGGAGCCGCCGACCTCGCCGCATGTCTCCGCCGGACCGGCGAGCTCGATGCCGTTCGACACCCTCGGCAAGGAGGGGCGCCGATTCGTCCTCATGGCCCTGAGCGCTCAGGACATCACCGATGTCATGGGCGAGCCGGCGATCGACCCGGTTCGCGTCGTCGGCGGATACGAGTGCGCCGATTCCATCGAGCAGCGGGCACGCCTGACACTCCAGGACATGGAGGACGTCGGCGCTTTCGACCGGGGCTTCCTGTGCGTCGGCTCCCCCACCGGCGTCGGCTACTTCAACTACTCGATCGCCGAGGGACTGGAGTACCTCACCCGTGGTGACTGCGCCATCGTCGTCCCCCAGTACGCACTCGTGCCGTCCGCTCTGGCCCTCACGCGGACGGCCGAGGCGGTCGCGCTGACTCGCCTGGTCCTCGAAGGCATCCGCGACCGCCTTGCCGATCGCGCTCCCGAGGACCGCCCCACCGTGGTCCTCATCGGGGAGAGCCTCGGGGCGAACGTGGCACTGGACCTGGCATCACACGAGGACGGATCCGCCGAGGTCGCGCTGCTCGACGGGCTCGGCGTCGACGGCGGCCTCTACCTCGGCGTCCCGTTCCGCACCCACCTGTGGAAGGCATGGCGTGCCGACCCGTCCGCGGTGGATCCCGAGGGTCACCTGTTCCTCGTCAGCCAGCCCGACGAACTGGAGCCTGGTACTCCCGGACAGACCCGGCACCTGATGGTCGTGCACCACGACGACCCGGTGAACAAGTACGGCTACGAGATGGTCGTGCAGGAGCCGTGGTGGATGGGACCGCCGGCGACCCGGCCGCCGCTGGTGCCCCGCGAGGCGAAATTCCGACCGATCACGTCGTTCGCTCTCGCCACCGTCGACCTGTTCAACGGCATGCAGTCCAAGCCCGGCATGTTCGTGCGGCGGGCGCACGACTACCGCATCGAGATCGTCACCGGGCTCATGCGGGCGTTCGGGCTGCCCGCCACGCCGGAGCAGCAGGCGGCTGTGGAGAAGGCGCTGCGCGAGCGCGAGCAGGAGTGGGCGACCCGTCGCATGGTGGCCCGCAAACTCGACAAGGCGCGGCGGGCCATTGAGAAGCAACTGGCGGACTGGGGCTCGGCACCCATCCCCTTGGCCGACCTCGACCCGACCCTGGCATCGAACCCGCAGGGACTCGCCCGCTTCGGGGCGATCAGCGCACCACCCGGCTCCTGACCCGGAGGCCGACGCGCTAGGCGCGGATGCGGTCGTTCGCGGGGTCGTACAGCGGGCGCAGGGACACCCGGGCCGGCACGCGCCGACCGGCGACGTCGACCTCCCAGGTCGATGCGGCCAGGACGTCCGACGTGATCGGCTCGTCCAACTCGATCATCGCCAGCCCCACCGCACCACCCAGGGTGTGTCCGTAGCTGCCCGCGCGCACGTCGCCCACCGGAACTCCGTCGCGCAGGACTATCTCCGCGTGGTGGAGCATCGGCTCGGGATCCTCGAGGAGCACCTGGACCAGCCGACGCGACGGCGGCCCAGCATCCTTGAGGCGTCGAAGCGCATGGCGCCCGATGAAGTCATGCTCCCAGTCCACGGTGAACGCCAGCCCGGTCTCGATGACGTTGTCGGTGTTGTCGATGTCGTGCCCGTAGTCGCGGTAGCCCTTCTCCAGGCGCAGGCTGGCAAGGGCCTTCAGGCCGACATGCTGCAGGCCGACTCTGCTGCCGGCCTCGATGAGCGTCTCGTACACGTGGACGGCGAGCTCGGTGGGCACGTGGAGCTCGTAGCCCAGCTCCCCCAGATACGTGATGCGAGCGCACAGCACCCGCGCGTGACCGACATCGATCGTGCGCGCCGCTCGGAAGGGAAAGGCCTCATTCGACAGGTCGACCGACGTCACCGACTGCAGCAGTTCCCGTGACCGTGGTCCCTGCACATTGATCTGCGAGATGCCTGACGTCACGTCGGTGACGGCCACGTCGTATGCCGCCGTATGTCGACGCAACCACGCGCCCACGTGGCCGTGCGCGGTGTCGGAGGCGACGACCAGGAACGTGCCGTCCTCTCGCTTGGTGACCGTGAGATCTGTCTCAATCGTGCCAGCGTCGTTCAGCCACTGCGTGTAGGTGATGACACCCGGATCGCCATCCACACGATTCGTCGACAGATGGTCGAGGAACGGACCGGCGTCCGGGCCGGTCACCGAGAAGCAGGACATGAACGACATGTCCATGATCCCGACACCCTCCCGGATGGCGCGGTGCTCAGCCGCCCAAGTGTCGAACCACGCAGGGCGCCCCCACGTGAGCCCACCGGGGTCCGGCGCCACGCCCTCGCCGGCGAACCAGTCGGAGCCCTCCCAACCGCTGACGTCGCGGAAATACGCGCCCTGCTGCTGCAGGTAGGTGTGCAGCGGTGACCGTCGGATACCCCGAGCCGTCGCCATGGAACGTCCCGGGTAGTGGGGCGCATAGACCATGCCGAGCGTCTCGACCGTGCGCTCGGCGCGGTAGCGCGGCGCGAGCTGGTAGTCGGCCATGCGGTCGATGGTGAACCCGGTCACGTCGACGTCGGGGCGCCCGTCGACGATCCACTGGGCGACGATGCGGCCCAGACCGCCGCCGGTGAGGATGCCCACGGAGTTCATGCCGGCAGCGACGAAGTAGCCGTCGAGGTTCGGTGCCTCGCCGACGAGGGGGGCGAGGTCCGGGGTGAAGGACTCCGGCCCGCAGAAGAACGTGCGGACGCCGGCGTCGAAAGTGGCCGGCACCCGCGACATCGCCCGTTCGACGTAGGGAGTCATGCGGTCCCAGTCGGGGGAGATCTGCCCGAAGGAGAAGTCATCGGGCACGCCGCCCACGGACCACGGAGCGCAGACCGGCTCGAAGAGCCCGACCATGAGACCGCCGCCCTCCTCACGGTAGTAGCCATGACGCGAGGGGTCCTCGAGCACCGGGAGGGTGGAGTCAACACCGTCCATCGGCTCGGTGATGAGGTAGTAGTGCTCGGCAGCCTGCAGCGGGATCGTCACTCCATTGCGTTCGCCGAGCTGCCGTGCCCACATGCCGGCGCAGTTCACGATGTACTCGCACTCGATGTCGCCCACGTCGGTCTCGACACCGACGACCCTGGTGCCCTGTGTCATAACCCGCTCGACGGTCACACCCTCGAGGAGCCGGACCCCCTGCATGCGTGCGCCCTTGGCCAGGGCCATCGTGGCGTCGACGGGGTTGACCCGGCCGTCACCGGGGACGTGGAAGCCGGCGAGCAGGTCGGCGGTCTCGGCCAGCGGGAACATCGAGGCGATCTCCGCCGGGCTGATCTCCTCGACCTCCAGGCCCACATGCCGGTTGAACGCCGCGACGCGGCGGTACTCCTCCAGACGCCCCTCGTCGGCCGCAACCTCGATGAAGCCGACGGGACGGAAGCCGGTCGACTGCCCGGTCTCAGCCTCGAGCCGGGAGTAGAGGTCTCGGGTGTACTGCCGCATGCTCATCGAGGTCTCGGACAGGGAGCCGAAGCAGGTCATCAGCCCCGCGGCGTGCCACGTGGTTCCTGAGGTCAGCCGGTCGCGTTCCAGGAGGACGACGTCCGTCCACCCCAGGTGCCCTAGGTGATAGGCGATGGACGTGCCGATGATGCCGCCACCGATGATGACAACGCGTGCACGCGACGGGATCCTGGAATCGGCGTCAGCCATCGTCATCGGATCAGCGTAGTGCGGCGTGTGACTGCCGGGGATCTCTACGTCACTACGCGAGGATGGCGTCATGTCAGAGCAGGCGAATGACCGCAGGGCCGAGGTCCAGACCAAGCTCCGCAACCCCAGCTACGAGATCTTCATGGGTCTGCTGTCCATCCTGTCGATCCTCAACATGGGCCTGCTGCTGTTCATGAGCAACAAGACGCTCAGCGCCGTACTCGAACTCGTGAACATCATCCTTGTCATCTTCTTCGCGATGGACTTCCTCTTCCGCTTCTTCACCGCCCCGTCGAAGTCGGAGTACTTCCTGCGCGGCTACGGCTGGGCGGACCTGCTGTCCAGCCTGCCGTTCTCCCAGACCAACATCCTGCGGCTGTTCCGCCTCGTGAAGGTGTACCGCCTGATCAAGGACTACGGCATCCGCCGAATCGGCCAGGCGGTGGTCCGGGACCGGGCTGACAGTGCACTGTTCACGCTGCTGTTCATCTCCATCCTCATGCTGGAGTTCGGGAGCCTCGGCCTGCTCGCGATCGAGGCACCGGCCCCTGGCGCGAACATCACGAATGCATCTGACGCTCTCTGGTACATGATCGTGACGATGTCGACGGTGGGCTACGGCGACCAGTACCCCGTCACATTCGCCGGGCGCATCCTCGGAGCCGTCGTCATCCTCATCGGTGTCGGCATCTTCGGCACTCTCACCGGCTACCTCGCGAACTACTTCCTCTCGCCCAGTCGCAAGGGTGCGAACGATGATGACGACGCGGGTGCCGGCACGCAGGGCGCGGTCCCAGCGGAGACGGCGACGGTTGAGGCTCAGCTCGCCGCACTCAAGAAGCTCAGCGCCCAGCAGCAGCAGGCGATCGCCGACCTCGAGGCCGTTCTGCAGCGCCGCGACCCCTGAGCAGTCCATAGCTCGGCGTCACACCGGGGGTCGGGAATGACGCCACCGTATGGACTGGGCACCTAAATGGGCCGCAGACCGGGCCCGGCTCGCGTAGCGTGCGTCAGCATGACCGTCGCAGTCAACGACTACCCCACGCCACCGTCCTACGCACGGCTGCTCTTCGGCCTGAACGCCCTCCTTGCGCTGTTCGGCGTGGCGATGTCGTTCACCCTGAACATCACCGGCTACTACGTCGACTCCCTGGACACAGCGAAGCCGACCATCCTCGGAAACACCGCCGCGGGCGTCGACACGCCACTGGAGCGGTTCTTCGACTGGACGACCTACTTCACGATCCTGAGCAACATCGTCGTGCTCGTGGTCATGGCCCTGCTGTTCTTCCGGCCGCAGCTGTTCCTGCGCACCGACCGGGTCGGTGCCCTCTGGCGGACGATCCGGCTGGACTCGCTGTTGATGATCATCATCACCGGCGTCGTCTACAACGCCCTGCTGGCGACCGGCGGCAAGGAGGGCTGGGACCTGGTCAGCAACTTCGTCATCCACGTGGCCAACCCGATCCTCGTGCCGCTCGTGTGGCTGGTGGCCGGTCCTCGTGGCCTGATCCGGCAGAGCACCATCTACGCAGGCCTGATCCTGCCGATCGGCTGGGCCGTCTACGCCCTGATCCGGGGGCAGCTCGTCGGCGCCTACCCCTATCCCTTCCTCGACGTGTCGACGAACGGATGGGCGTCGGTCATCACCTTCATCGTCGTCATCGCATTCATCGCGGTGATCCTCGGCTACGTCCTGATGGGAATCGACCGCGTCCTGCGCCGAGTACAGCGCAACAGTGGGGAGACAGCATGAACCGCACAGCCATCGTCACCGGTGCCGGGCGGGGCATCGGCGCGGCCATAGCCCAGCGACTCAGCGGGGATGGGATGGCTGTGGCACTCGTCGATCTCGACGGGGCAGGAGCGCGGGAGACCGCGGCTGCGATCACCGGCTCGGGCGGACGGGCCATCGCCGTGGCAGCTGACGTCACCGATGAGCAGCAGGTGGCCGACGCCGTCACCCAGACCGCGGTGGAACTCGGCTCGCCCACCGTTCTGGTGAACAACGCCGGGATCCTGCGGGACAACCTGCTGTTCAAGATGACGTTGGACGACTGGGACTCCGTCATCAACGTGCACCTGCGCGGGGCGTTCCTGATGACCCGCTCGGTCCAGTCACACATGGTCGAGGCGAAGTGGGGCCGAGTGGTGAATTTGTCCAGCATCAGCGCTCTCGGCAATCGAGGACAGGCCAACTACTCCGCGGTGAAAGCCGGGCTTCAGGGCTTCACGAAGACCTTGGCGATCGAACTGGGCCCGTTCGGTGTCACCGCCAACGCCATCGCGCCCGGATTCATCGCCACCGACATGACGCGCGCCACGGCGGAGCGCATGGGCATGGACTTCACCGACTTCTGCGAAGCCGTGGCCAAGGAGACCCCTGTGCGCCGAGTAGGAGTGCCGGAGGACATCGCCAACGTCGCGTCCTTCCTGGTGTCAGAAGGTGCCTCGTTCGTGTCCGGTCAGGTCCTGTACGTGGCCGGGGGCCCGACCGTGTGACTCAGTCCATTTGTTCTGCGTCCGCGTCGACCTCGGAGACCTTCTCCATGCGGTGAAGCTTCCAGGAGCGACGGTGCGTCGACTCATGGGCCATCTGCTCCTGCATCTGGGGCAGCAGCTCGTACCGCTTGCCGTAGGTCTCCAGCAGTGCGAGCAGCATGGCCGCCACCGGCACCGCGAGGAAGGCGCCCGCGACACCGAAGAGCGCGGCACCCAGCAGGACCGAGCCGAAGGCGACGGCCGGGTTGACGTCGACCGCCTTGGCGCTGATCTTCGGCTCAATGGTCAGGTTCTCCACCTGCTGGTAGAGCACCGCCCAGATGAGGGCCGCGACGCCGATCCAGGGACTGCCGCTCAAGAGGCCGACGATGACCGGCAGCACGATGGCGATGTAGGTGCCGATCGTCGGGACGAACTGGGCCACGATGCCCGTCCACAGAGCCAGCGGCAGCCAGTACGGCATGCCGATGATCACGAAGACGATCGC
>JAURME010000075.1 GCA_030830865.1 Candidatus Nanopelagicales bacterium
CTTGTCCAGGAAGAGCAGGTACTCCAGCAGCTCGTCGTACGTCGGGAAGTGTCCCGGCTCGTAGCGGACCTCCTTGAAGCCCACCCACCGCGTGTCCCGCGACGGGCGCAGCACGGTCGACAGGACGTGTTCGCGCAGTCCGTCCAGCACGGCGGAGGGATCCAGTCGGGCGGAGCCGAACCATGGGTGGCTGGTCCGCCCGGCGCTGTGACGATCTGCGGTCTCGGCAACGGCCTGGACGTAGTCGTGCAGTCCTCGCAGGGCCCCGTAGTTCTCACCGCGGACGAGCACGGCGGGCAGGGCGTTGAGCGCTGCCTGCAGCGCGGTGCTCCCGGTGCGTCCGTACGTCACCACCGTGACGTACTGCAGGTCTGCGGCCCCCGGGGTCGAGGAGGCCGACGATCGCCGCCTCATGTGAGCGTCCCCGGTACGTCGGTGGTGGCGCAGACCGCACGCCAGATCTCCTTGGTGTCGACGCCCGCGGCGATCGCCTGCTCGACGGTGCGACCAAGCGGCGGCAGGACGATGTCCTGCGCCCAGGAGTGGGCGTACTCGGAGCCGAGCACGGTCTCCATCCGCTCCCAGAAGTCTGTCAGTCGCACGGCGGCAGTCTGCCCCATGGACGACAATCATGCGGTGACCCTCGTCCTCGGCGCCCTCGCTCGCGACTGGTTCACCACCGCCTTTCCGGCCCCGACGCCGGCCCAGGAGGGGGCGTGGGAGTCCATCGCACGGGGGGACGACACCCTCGTCGTCGCACCGACGGGCAGCGGCAAGACCCTCGCCGCCTTCCTTCACGCCATCGACCGTGTGGCAAGCGAGCCGCCCCCTGAGGATCCGCTTCGGCGATGTCGGGTGCTGTACATCTCCCCCCTCAAGGCCCTCGCGGTCGACGTCGAGCGCAACCTGCGCAGCCCGCTCACGGGCATCCGGCACGAGGCCGCTCGACGTGGGGCTTCGCTGCCCGACATCACCATGGGGATGCGGACGGGCGACACCCCGGCTTCCGAACGCGCCCGCATGGCCAGACGCCCGCCGGACATCCTCATCACGACACCGGAGTCGCTGTTCCTGCTTCTCACCTCGCGCGCCCGGGAGACCCTCCGCGGAGTCGAGACGGTGATCATCGACGAGGTCCACGCCGTGGCGGGCACCAAGCGTGGCGCTCACCTCGCCCTGTCACTCGAACGTCTGGACCAGCTGCTCGATCAGCCTGCGCAGCGCATCGGACTGTCCGCCACGGTCAGGCCGATCGAGACCGTCGCCTCCTGGCTGCGGCCGACGACACCCGCCACCATCGTGGCTCCCCCGTCGACCAAGGCATGGGACCTCCAGGTGCGCGTTCCCGTCGAGAACATGGCCGATCTCGGAGCAGAGACCGAGGTGCGCGGAAGTGCAGCAGGATCAGTCGGACGCACCTCCATCTGGCCGCATCTGGATGAGGAACTCGTCGATCTCATCGAGCAGCAGCGCTCGACCCTCGTCTTCGTCAACAGCCGTCGCCTCGCCGAACGGGTGACGTCGCGGATCAACGAGATCGCCCGGGAACGGGCGGAAGACGACGACCTCGTCATCGCCAGAGCCCACCACGGGTCGGTCAGCCGCGAGCAGCGAGCCGTCATAGAGGAGGACCTCAAGGCCGGGCGCCTCCCCGCCGTGGTGGCGACCAGCAGCCTTGAACTCGGCATCGACATGGGCGCCATCGACCTCGTCGTCCAGATCGAGACCCCGCCCAGTGTCGCCAGTGGACTCCAGCGCGTCGGCCGCGCCGGTCACCAGGTCGGCGCCGTGAGCCGCGGTGTGATCCTGCCGAAGTACCGGGGCGATCTGCTGACCGCTGCCGTGGTGTCCTCGCGCATGCAGGCCGGTGCCATCGAGGAGATCCACACTCCGCGGCACCCGCTAGACGTGCTCGCCCAGCAGATCGTCGCGGCGCTGGCCATGGACGACTGGACCGTCTCGGACCTGCTGGCGGCGGTGCGACGCTCCGCGCCCTTCACCGAGCTTCCCGAGAGCGTGTTCGCCTCAGTGCTCGACATGCTGTCCGGACGCTATCCCTCCGATGAGTTCGCAGAGTTGCGGCCTCGACTGGTCTGGGATCGCGAGACCGATCGGCTCAGCGCACGACCGGGCGCCCAACGACTCGCGGTCACCAGCGGCGGCACGATTCCCGACCGCGGACTGTTCGCCGTGTTCCTCATCGGGACCGACGACGGCCGCGGGGGCCGTCGTGTCGGCGAGCTGGACGAGGAGATGGTCTACGAGTCCCGCGTCGGCGACGTCATCGCCCTTGGCGCATCATCGTGGCGGATCGAGGAGATCACCCACGACCGCGTCCTCGTCTCCCCCGCCCCCGGCGAACCCGGTCGACTGCCGTTCTGGCACGGCGATGCGCTCGGTCGCCCGGCCGCCCTCGGACGCGCGGTGGGCGAGTTCATCCGCGCCGTAGGGGGCAGCACCGACCCCGAAGCGGTGCTCGCGCCCGCCGGCCTCGACGAGCGGGCGCGCGCCAACCTACTGGCCTACCTCGCCGACCAGCGGGACGCCACCGGCCGCCTGCCCAGTGACACCGACATCGTCGTGGAGCGCTTCCGCGACGAGCTCGGTGACTGGCGGATCGTCGTGCACTCCCCGTTCGGCGCTCAGGTGCATGCTCCGTGGGCGCTGCTGCTCGGCGCGCGGCTACGAGCAGAGACCGGACTCGATGCGCAGGTGATGCACGCCGACGACGGCATCGTGCTGCGACTTCCCGACACCGACGACGAGGACGCCGCCCGCCGGGTCACCGACCTCATCGCCATCGACCCGGAGGAGGTCGAGCCTGGCGTCACCCGCGAGCTCGGCGGTGCGGCGCTGTTCGCCTCCCGATTCCGCGAATGCGCAGCCCGTGCACTGTTGTTGCCCAAACGCCGCCCGGACCGTCGTGCACCGCTGTGGCAGCAGCGTCAGCGGTCGGCGCACCTGCTGGAGGTCGCCGCCCAGCACGCCGACTTCCCGATCATCCTCGAGACGGTCCGGGAGTGCCTGCAGGACGTGTACGACGTTCCCGCCCTGACCGCCCTGCTCGGCGATATCCAGGCCGGGCGAGTGCAGGTGCACGAGGTCATGACCGAGCGACCGAGTCCCTTCGCTCAGTCCCTGCTCCTGGGCTACGTCGCCTCATTCCTCTACGAGGGCGACGCACCGCTGGCCGAGCGCCGGGCCCAGGCCCTGACCCTCGATCCCGTCCTGCTGGCCGAGCTCCTCGGCACGTCCGAGCTGCGCGACCTGCTCGACGCCGAGGCCATCGGAGAGGTCGAGGCCGAGCTTCAGCACCTGAGCCCGTCTCGCCATGCGCGCGACGCAGAGGACGCCGCCGACCTCCTGCGCATCCTCGGTCCGCTGACGGCCGAGCAGGCCGAGGCCCACGGCATCGACCCAGAGTGGCTGCTGGCCCTCATCGCCGACCGGCGTGCTGTCGCGGTGCGGATCGCCGGCGCCGACGCGACAGCCGCCATCGAAGATGCCGGTCGACTCCGCGATGCCCTGGGGGTCGCGATGCCGCCCGGCATCCCCGACGCGCATCTGGATGCGGGCGCCGACCCGCTGGGCTTCCTGCTCGCGCGCTATGCGCGGACGCACGGACCGTTCACCGCGGATGAGCTCGCAGCGGCACTCGGCCTCCCCCGGGCCGTCGCGGAGTCCGGACTCTCCGCACTCGTCACCTCCGGCCGGCTAGCGCGCGGGGAGTTCCGCCCGGTCGAGGCCGGTGGTTCACCGACCCATCGCGAGTTCTGCGATCCGCAGGTGCTGCGACGCATCCGGCGACGCTCGATCGCCCGCCTTCGGCACGAGGTTGAGCCCGTGCCCCCCGAGCAGTACGCAGACTTCCTCAGCACCTGGCAGCACATCACGCCGGTCGGCGAGCGGGCAGCCCTCCGCGGCCCGGACGCCTGCTTCGAGGTCGTCGACCAGCTCGCTGGAGCCGCGCTGCCGGCATCCACCTGGACCACCTCGGTGCTGCCGTCGCGGGTCGACGGTGTCCAGGACACCGAGTTGGACACCCTGTTGGCCTCCGGGGAGGTCGTGTGGTGGGGCGTGTCCCCCCTGCCCGGCGGTGACGGCGTTGTGGCCATGGCCCCCGCGGACCGCGCTGCTGCGCTGCTCCCGGCCGCCGGCGACGAGCTCTCCGAGGGAGCGGCCCTGGTTGTGGCAGCACTGCAGGAGGGTGGCGCACAGTTCTTCCGCGATCTCGCCGACAGGTGCACGGTCGCTGCTTCCCACAGTCCGCTGCCCGACGACGCTGCCCTCGTCGACGCCCTGTGGGAGGCGGTCTGGGCCGGACTGGTGACCAACGACAGCTGGGTGGCCCTGCGTGCGCGCCTGGCCGGGACGACGGGCTCGGCGTCATCCGGTCGACGAGGCGGAGCCCGGAGCCGTCGGCGCGCACTGCCGACCCGGACGGGACCCGCAGCCGGGGCCGGGCGCTGGTCGCTGCTGGCGCCGTTGCGCGACAGCATCGATCTGACGACCGCCAGCACTGTTCGGGCCGAGGTGCTGCTGGAGCGGTACGGGATCGTGACGCGCGGGGCGGTGTCGAGTGAGCGGATCGAGGGCGGATTCGCCCGCATGTACCGGGTGTTCCAGGCCTTCGAGGACGCCGGACGATGCCAGCGCGTCTACGCGGTCGACGGCCTTGGTGCCGCCCAGTTCGGCTCGACCACCGCGATCGATCGACTGCGCGCCACCCGCACGGATCGTTCGGCAAGGGTGGTCGTCCTCGCGGCGACGGATCCGGCCCAGCCGTACGGCGCGACGCTGGGATGGCCCGCCCATCCGAAGGACGGCCTGGGGCAGCGTCCGGGGCGGAAGGCAGGTGCTCTCACCGTGTCGGTAGACGGCGTCCTGATCCTGTTCTGTGAGAAGGGCGGACGAACCCTGCTGTCGTGGTCCGACGACGACAGCGTCCTGGCCTCGGCACTGGCGGGCCTGGCGACCACAGCACCCCGCTACGGCCTCGCGCGCTTCATCGTCACGCGCATCGATGGCGAGCCGATTGACCAGACGTGGGGCGACCGATTCCGGGCGGCCGGGTTCCTGCCCACGCCCCGCGGGTGGCGTTCGCCCGTCACGGGTCCGTAGCGATGCCCGAGGGAGACACCGTCTGGCTCGCGGCCCAGCGACTGCGCGAGGCGCTCGCCGGACGAGTCCTGACGGAATCGGACCTGAGGGTGCCGTCCCTCGCGACCGTGGATCTCTCCGGACAGCAGGTCCTCGACGTCACGAGTCGCGGCAAGCACCTGCTGATGGGCCTCTCCGAGGGCCGGACCCTGCACAGTCACTTCCGCATGGAGGGAACCTGGCACCTCTACCGCCCCGGCGATCGTTGGCAGGGCGGACCGATGCACACGGTCCGGGCGATCCTGCGAACCGACGACCGCGTGGCCGTCGGCTACCGCCTCGGGGAACTCGACCTGTGGCCGTCCGGTGACGTGGCCGACCGCCTGTCCCACCTCGGGCCGGACGTGCTGGGCCGGGACTGGGACGCGGACGAGGCCCTGAGGCGGATCCTCGCGGATCCGGACGTGCCGATCGTCGAGGCCCTGCGCGACCAGCGCAACCTCGCCGGTCTCGGGAACATCTACGCGTGCGAGGCCCTCTTCCTGCACGGGGTGGACCCGTTCACGCCTGTGTCGGCGGTCGCCGATCCTGCGGCCATCGTGGACACGGCTCGCACGCTCATCACGAGGAATGCTCCGCGCCCATCGCAGGCGACCACGGGTGACGAGCGCCGCCCGCACTTCGTCCACGGCCGTCGTCGACGTCCGTGCCATCGATGCGGGACTCCTGTGCGGGCGAGGGAGGCGGGGCCGCCCGGCCGTGGTCGTTGGACGTACTGGTGCCCGACGTGCCAGACGTGACGAGGGCTATCGTCCTGCGAGCGACAGTGCAGATCAGGCGGGAGCGAGCACGAGGGGCCGCACAGGGCTGGCGGACTCCGCCTCAGCGACCTGCGTGCTGACGGAGGCGAGCACGTCCGCCAAGGACACCTCGAGGGCGTCGCAGATGGCGGCCAGCAGTTCGCTGGAGGCCTCCTTCTGGCCGCGCTCGACCTCGGACAGATAGCCGAGGGAGACCGCGGCAGCACCGGAGACATCGCGAAGGGTGCGGCCCTGATCCTGTCGGCGGCGGCGCAACTCGTCACCGATGACCTGTCGCAGGACGATCATGAGCGCCTCCTTCCGCGTGACTCGCGCCTCAAACCCGTGAACGTAGGGTACCCCGGCGCGGTCGTCCACGCCGATTCACTGCTGACAACGCTCCGAGACCCGATGGTATTCCGGCCCCGGGTTGACATGCCGCACGCCCATCTCCCGCCTACCGTGGACCCATGAGCATCCGCGCCGACGTGGTCGACACCGGCCATCCCTACCGACGAGCCGGCCGGATCATCATCCATGCCCCGGCACAGGACCTGTTCGACCTGGTGGCCGACCCCCGTCGGCACACGGAGTTCGACGGCTCCGGCACGGTGCGGGGGCACCTGTCCGGTCCGGACCGGTTGAGCCCCGGTGCGACCTTCGGCATGGACATGCGGATCGGCTTCCCGTACCGCATCACCAACACCGTCGAGGAGTTCGACGAGCCCACCGTCATCGCGTGGCGGCATCTGGGGCGACACCGGTGGCGCTACGAGTTCCGGGCACTGGACGATTCGACCACCGAGGTGACGGAGACCTTCGACGGATCAACCGCACTGCTCCCGCCAGCTCTGCACCTGATCAAGGCCTACGACAACAACCAGAAGGCGATCCTCGTGACCCTCGTGCGCCTGAAGCACCTCGCCGAGGGGACGTCCGACTGACCGCGATGCACGACTAGTGCTCGTGCAGGAGGCTCCCGAGCAGGCTCCAACAGGCCTGCACCGTCGCGCTCCGGATCGCCTCTCGGTCTCCACTGAGCGACAGGTGCCGACTGGCGGTGCCGAATGGTGTCGCCACGGCGATCCACACCGAGCCGACCGGTTCTCCGGCGTGCGCATCGGGCCCGGCGACCCCGGTCGTCGCGATCCCGACATCTGCCCGAAGGGCGACCTGCGCACCACGGGCCATCGCCTCAGCGACAGCCGCCGTCACGACGCCCTGGGACGCTACGTCGGCGGGCACGCCGAGCAGGCCCACCTTGATGTCCGGCTGATACGCCACGATGCCCCCGCGCAGGACGTCTGAGCATCCCGGGACATCCGCCAGCGTGGCCGCGACCCGACCGGCGGTCAGCGACTCCCCCGTAGCCACCGTCCACCCCCGACGTCGCAGCGCCTCGACCACCTCAGGGGGCGTCATGTCACCACTCTCGCGTCTCGGCGGAGTCGGACGGCCCGCACCACGTAGTCGATGCCGGTCAGCAGCGTGAGGACGACTGCCACGCCCATCACGATCGCACTGGCGGTGGGCCACCATTCCCAGCGCACGTCGACGAGATACATCGCGATGGCGACGGTCTGCGCCAACGTCTTGGCCTTGCCCCCCCGGCTGGCCGGGATGACTCCGTGCTCGATGACC
>JAURME010000076.1 GCA_030830865.1 Candidatus Nanopelagicales bacterium
ACTCCGCCACTCGGCGCGGCTCATCGGTATCGAGTGGTGCGGGCTTTCCGGTGTCGATTTGGCAGAAGTCACAGCGCCGCGTGCACTGCTCGCCACCGATGAGGAAGGTGGCCTCGCGGTCCTCCCAGCACTCGTAGATGTTGGGGCAGCCGGCCTCCTGGCAGACGGTGTGAAGTCCCTCGGACTTCACCAGGGACTGGATCTGCGTGTACTCCGGGCCGGTCTTCATTCGCGTGCGGATCCACTCGGGCTTGCGCTCGATGGGTACCTCTGCGTTCCGGGTCTCGATGCGCAGCATCCTCCGGCCGGACGAGTCGGTCGAGATCACGGGGTCTGCCACGGGGTCATCCTTCCGAGGTGGGCCTCCACGACCGGGAGGACGTCCTGCACCGTGACGTCCCGGTCGAGTTCGCGGGACAGTGTGGTGACCGAGGCATCGGTGATCCCGCAGGGGACGATGCGATCGAACCAGGCGAGGTCGTTGTCGCAGTTGAGGGCGAAGCCGTGCATCGTCACACCCTCAGTGACCCGGATCCCGATGGCGGCCACCTTGCGCTCCGGGCCGCGGTCATCTGCCGCGATCCACACGCCGCTGCGCCCCTTGACCCGGATCGTGGTCACACCCAGGTCCGCGCACACGTCGATGAGCATGGCCTCGATGCGGCGCACATGGTCGACCACCGCCATGCGGTCCGGCAGGCGGAGGATGGGGTAACCGACCAACTGCCCGGGTCCGTGCCAGGTGATCTTGCCGCCGCGGTCGACATCGATGACGGGAGTGCCGTCCGTGGGACGCTCGAATGGCTCGGTGCGCCTGCCGGCCGTGTAGACCGGGCGATGCTCGAGGAGAAAGACCGTGTCGGGAGAGGTGCCGGTGACCACCTCGGCGTGGCGCTCGCGCTGAAGGTCCCAGCCACGCTCGTAGTCCAGCGCGTGGGCGCCGAACCCGAGTCGTTCGACCACGAGAGTGGTGGCAGCGGACATCGTCACCCGGACATCCTAGAGCACATACTGCATGTAAATACGCTATCGGTATAGATATGCATAATGTTCACACCATGACGTCCAGACCGAGTTCTGCGAGCACTGCATCGGCTGCCCGGCGCCCGCTCACCATCGCGCCCTGGATCGAGGCGGTGTCGCGGTGATCCCCAGCCACGAAGATGCCCTCCCCGAGGTCGACCGGCTGACGGATGTCGAGCGGCACCGACATGGCCGGCAGCGCATAGGGGATCGGGTAGATGCCGACCAGATCCCAGCCGCGGGTTCCCGCGCCGTACAGCTGGGCGAGATGGTTTCGAACGGCGAGTTCCTCCTCAGCCGAGTCCCTCAGACCCAGGACGGATGCCGAGACGAGTGTGCGTCCATTCGACGCGTACGTGGGGGCGGCATGCGTGAGGACCACGGTGTTGACCACGGGACCGCGCGAGCGTCGACCATCCACGAGGAGGACAGGATCCCCCTCTGTGAGCAGTGCAGGATCTCCATCCGCCAGGTAGTAGAAGGTCGTCACGTCGCGTCCCTCAGGCAGGGGCAGTCCGGGCAGCAGGCTGCTGGCCGTCCGCGGGTCCGTCGCGACGATCACGGCCCCAGCGGTGAACTCGCCGCTGTCGGTGATGACCCGGCCGGGCGCCACTGATCGGACGGGCATCCCGGTGCGGACAGTTCCGTCGGGCAGTGAGTCGCTCAGCTGCTCGGGTATCGCCTGCATGCCGGCTGCTGGAACCACGGGAGTGCCCTTGACGAAACTGGTGAGCACAAGGTCGAGGAAGCGGCGCGACGTCGCGAGCTGGTCCTCCAAGAAGACCCCGGAGAGGAAGGGGCGAAGGACGGACTCCAGCAGGGTTCGGTCCACGCCGGCGGAGAGGAGGGCGACCTCGGCCGTCATGTCGGGACGGTCCTCACGATCGGACCGAGGTGCGCGGGACGTCTGCCATGCGTAGGCGGCGAATCGCAGCTTTCCGGCCAGGCCTCCCGTGCGGCCGGACAGGGCGTCGACGGCCCAGCGGGGTCGGCGGCGGGGGTCACCCAGGCGGGTGGGTCCATGGTCGGTGAGGGCGACCACGCCGGGAGTGAAGGCTCGAAGCTGCAATGCGTCATGGTCCAGGACCCGAGCGGCCTCCGGGTAGGCGGGGTTGTAGAGCTGGAACCCGTGGTCGAGCTGCAGTCCGTCGATGCGATCGGTGCGGACCCGGCCGCCTACGGTGTCGCCTCTCTCGAGCACCGCCACATCAACCCCGTGGATCGACAACTCACGGGCAGCAGCCAGGCCAGCGAGGCCCGCACCGACGATGACGACATCGTGATGCTGCGTCATGCAGCCTGACCCAGGGCGCTGCGGATCGCGGACTCGATGGTCGGGTCCTGGAAGTCGAAGCCTGACTCGGCGAGCACACCCGGCACGACGCGAGCGCTGCCGAGCACCTCGGTGGAGAACTCTCCGAGGACCGCCTTCAGGGCGAAGGCTGGCGCAGGGAGGATCGTCGGGCGGTGCATCACGCGACCCATGACCTCGGTGACCTCGGCGTTCGTCACGGGTGTCGGGCCGGTCAGGTTCACGGGGCCGGACAGGTCGTCGCGGTCCAACAGGTATTCCAGAGCCCGGATCTCGTCGCGCAGGGCGATCCACGACCAGTACTGGCGGCCATCGCCGAGCTTGCCGCCCAGGCCGAGGCGGAAGAGCGGGAACATGCGGGCCCACGCACCGCCGTCGCCGGCCACCACCAGACCGGTTCGCGGGTGGACGACGCGGATGCCAGCCGTGCGGGCCGGGTCCGCTGCCGCCTCCCAGGCGCGGACGACGTCCGCGAGGAATCCGGTGCCGGCAGGAGCCGTCTCGTCCACGATGCGATCCCCGGTGTCGCCGTACCAGCCGATCGCCGAGGCAGAGACCAGCACGCGTGGGGCGAACTCCAGGGACGTGATCGCCTTGACGATGGTGTGGGTCCCGTTCACGCGGCTGTCGAGGATCTCGCGCTTGTAGGCATCGGTCCACCGGTGATCTCCGACTCCTGCCCCCGCGAGGTGGACGACCGCGTCGGTGCCTTCGAGACCGTCGAGATCCACGGTCCCCGCCGTGGGGTCCCAGGTGACCTCGTCCGGTGCGGCCGACGGCCGGCGCACCAGACGGATGACGTCGTGACCCCCGGCGCGCAGGTGTGGGACGAGGGCGGACCCGATGAGGCCGGAGGCTCCGGTGACGGCTATGCGCATGGCTCAAGCATGTCGCATCGCGAGACCCACGGCATCCCCGCGCCGATGGGTCACCCGCGGAGCGGTCAGAGACCGAGCTCGGCCTCGAAGGCCGCGGACTCCAGTCGCTCCTTGATGGCCCCGAGGAAGCGGGCTGCGTCGGCGCCGTCGACGAGGCGGTGGTCGTACGTGAGGGCCAGGTAGACCATCGAGCGGATCGCGATCACGTCCTGACCGGAGTCGGTGATGACCACCGGTCGCTTGACGACGGCGCCGGTGCCGAGGATGGCAACCTGGGGCTGGTTGATGATCGGGGTGTCGAACAGGGCCCCGCGACTGCCGGTGTTGGTGACCGTGAAGGTGCCACCGCTCAGCTCGTCGGGGGAGAGCTTGTTGGTGCGGGTGCGCTCGGCCAGATCGGCGATGCGGCGGGCGAGTCCGGCGATGTTCAGGTCGCCTGCGTCGCGCACGACGGGCACGAGTAGCCCGCGCTCACTGTCGACGGCGATGCCGAGGTGCTCGGCCTCGTGGTACGTGACCGTGCCCTCGTCCATGTTGATCGTGGCGTTGACCTGCGGGAACTGCTTGAGGGCTTCGACGGCCGCCTTGCAGAAGAACGGCAGGAAGGACAGGCCGACGCCCTCGCGTGCGGCGAACTCGGCCTTGACGCGGGAGCGCAGCTGCGCGATCCGCGTGACGTCGACTTCGACGACGGTCGTCAACTGGGCGCTCACCTGAAGGGACTCGACCATGCGCTCGGCGATCACCTTGCGCAGGCGGCTCATCTTCTCCGTGCGTCCCCGAAGCGGAGAGGCTGCTGCAGGCGCGGGAGACGAGGCGGCCGGGGCCGACGCGGCCGCGGGTGCAGCCGAGGCCGAGATCGCGGTCGCTGCCGGAGCTGCGGCAGCCTTGGCGTTCAGGGCGGCATCGAGGACGTCGGACTTGCGGATGCGACCGCCGACGCCGGTGCCCTTCACGGAGGTCAGGTCGACGCCATGCTGGGCGGCGAGTCGGCGCACCAACGGTGTGACGTAGGCATCGGCGTTGTCGGCCGGCGCGGCGGGGGCAGGCGCCGCGGGCGCCGGCGTCGCGGGGGCAGGCGTCGCGGCAGCAGGTGCGGCAGGTGCCGGAGCAGCGGGTGCTGAAGCCGGGGGAGCGGGTGCAGCCGGAGCCGCTGCTGCGCCAGCCGCACCGATCATGCCCAGCACGGCGCCGACCTCGACGGTCTCGTCCTCGGCGACGGTGATGGCGAGGAGCACGCCGGCGGCGGGGGAGGGAATCTCGGTGTCGACCTTGTCGGTGGAGACCTCGAGCAGGGGCTCGTCGAC
>JAURME010000077.1 GCA_030830865.1 Candidatus Nanopelagicales bacterium
CGCCTTGAAGACGACCACGTCGTCCTCGATACGCACGAAGGAGCGGCCGGCGGCCACGATCTCGGCGATCCGGGCCCGATAGGCGGGACCCATCCCCCGGGCCACCGGTGAGACGCCGACCTCAGCGGTGAACATCGCCACGCATGCGGGCACGAGCACGTCGAGGTCGGCCTGTGTGGCGAGTCGGACGGCCGGGTCGTCAGCTATCACGGGGTCCTCGGACATCGCGAGCAGCGGCTGACAGGCACGAACCTCACGCGCCGGGCCCCAGGACGGTTCCAGCTGTCGCCAGAGGTCCAGCACCTCCTCCGCCGGCCCGACGATCGACGAGCATCGCCGACCGAACGTGCGCAGCCGGTCGGCGAACGCCCCGCGGGCCCGGGCGTCGGTGCCCACCGGGACCAGGTTCGCGCCGTGGTAGACGGCAGAGTGAAGACCGTCATCGTCGAAGAATCCGAGCATCTCGCCGCCCAGCCGCCACGGGTCCAGACCCCCCTGCCGCACACGGGCGGCCAGAAAGCAGTGGGCCACGGGGTCCTGCGCCAGGATGCGCTCCACGGCGGGCAGGTCCGAGGAAAGGACCGGCCGGACGACTCCGACGCTCGCGGACAGGGTCACGGCGTGGTGCCTCGTCAGTCGACCGTCACCACGGGGGCACCGGCCTCACCGGACATCTGCTCGGCGAGGAGCATCGCCTCCTCGATGAGGGTCTCGACGATCTGGGACTCCGGCACGGTCTTGATCACCTCACCCTTGACGAAGATCTGACCCTTGCCATTGCCGGAGGCGACGCCAAGGTCAGCCTCCCGCGCCTCCCCGGGGCCGTTCACGACGCAGCCCATGACGGCCACCCGAAGCGGCACCTCGAGGCCCTCGAGTCCCGCCGTGACCTGCTCGGCGAGTGTGTAGACGTCGACCTGAGCACGACCGCAGGACGGGCACGAGACGATCTCCAGCCCTCGCTGGCGGAGGTTGAGGGACTCCAGGATCGCGATGCCGACCTTGACCTCCTCGACCGGCGGCGCCGAGAGGGAGACCCGGATCGTGTCGCCGATGCCGCGACTCAGCAGGCCGCCGAACGCGACGGCCGACTTCACGGTGCCCTGGAAGGCCGGCCCAGCCTCCGTGACACCGAGGTGCAGCGGGTAGTCGCACTGTTCGGCGAGTTGCATGTAGGCCTGCATCATCACGACCGGGTCGTGGTGCTTGACGGAGATCTTGATGTCGCGGAAGTCATGCTCCTCGAACAGGGAGGCCTCCCAGAGCGCGGACTCCACGAGGGCCTCCGGCGTGGCCTTCCCGTACTTCTCGAGCAGACGCTTGTCGAGCGAGCCGGCGTTGACGCCGATGCGGATCGGGGTGCCATGGTCCTTCGCGGCCTTGGCGATGTCCCCGACCTTGTCGTCGAACTGCTTGATGTTGCCGGGGTTCACGCGGACCCCGGCGCAGCCGGCCTCGATGGCCGCGAAGACGTACTTGGGCTGGAAGTGGATGTCGGCGATGACCGGGATGCCGCTCTTCTTCGCGATCTGCGGGAGCGCGTCCGCGTCGTCCTGACTGGGTACCGCCACGCGCACGACCTGGCAACCGGAGGCGGTGAGCTCGGCGATCTGCTGAAGGGTCGCGTTGACGTCCGATGTGAGCGTGGTGCACATCGACTGCACGCTGATGGGAGCGTCTCCGCCCACCGTCACCGGATGAGTCGGGTGCTGGAGGACGAGTGGTCGGGACTTCCGCCGAGGCGCGACGACCGGGGCAGGGGCAGAGGGCATTCCAAGACTCACCGACACACCGGCATTATGCCCTCCCGAGGGCAGCGGCACCCGCGCGGTGACCGACTGGCCGAGCCCAGGCGGCTCGTCGTGACCGACTCAGCCGAGTGAGATCGGCTTGACCAGGTCTGCCCAGATGACGACGACGCCCATCGCCACGAGGAGGCCGGCCACCACATAGGCCACCGGCAGGAGGCGAGCGACGTCGACCGGGCCGGGATCGGGGCGACCGGTGATACGGGCCAACCAGCGGCGGAGGGCCTCGTACGCCGCGCCCACGACATGGCCACCGTCCAGCGGGAGGATCGGCAAGAGGTTGAACAGGAACAGGAATAGGTTCAACGACGCCAGTAGCCCGATGAAGGTCGCGGCCTTTGCGCGCAGCGGCTGGTCCATCGCCACGACATCCCCGCCGATGCGACTCACGCCCACCACGCTGACCGGACTGTCCAGGGATCGCTCCTGACCGCCGAGCAGAGTCTCGGTGACCAGTTCGTACAGTCGCACGGGCAGGGAGATCAGGGCCTGCACCGACCGGGTGGTGATGTCCCACATGTAGCCCGGGACCGCGGTCCAGGATTCGCGGACCCACTCCGACGACGGGGCGAGTCCCACGTAGCCCGCGGTCAGGACCTCACCGGTCTCCTGCCCGTACTCGTCGTAGACCGGGCGAGTCGCCTCCCCGATCTGGACCGTGAGGTCGATCGGCTGCCCGGCGCGGTCGACGGTGGCAACCGCAGTGACTCCCGGGTGCGCACGGATCCACTCGGTTGCTGCTGTCCAGGACTCCACGGGGACGCCGTCGATCGCCAGGATCGTGTCCCCCGGCTCGAATCCAGCCAGGGCAGCCGGGGATGGTGAGCTGCCGGTCGGGCACTGGCCGGAGGGAAGCGGCTGACCGGAGGGCTGCTCTGCTGTCGGCAGGCACGCCCCCACCGAGGCGACCTGCAGCGAGGGGGCCGGCAGGCCGATGCCCAGAAGCAGCACGCCGAAGAGGACGAAGGCGAACAGCAGGTTCATGACAGGGCCGCCGAGCATGATGACGATGCGCTGGCGCACCGGCAACCGGTAGAAGGTGCGGTCCTCGTCGCCCGGCCCGACCTCCTCGGCAGAGGCTCGGCGGGCGTCGGCCACCATGGCGGCGAAGCGCCCGGTGGACATCGACCGGTGGGTTCCGTCGGAAGCCGGCGGGAGCATCCCGATCATCCGCACATAGCCGCCGACGGGGATGGCCTTGAACCCGTAGCGGGTCTCACCGCGCACGCGCGACCACAGTGTGGGCCCGAAGCCGATCATGTACTCGGTGACCTTGACGCCGAAACGCTTGGCCGGCAGCAGGTGGCCCATCTCATGCAGGGCGATGGACAGCCCGATGAGGGAGGCGAACAGCAGGATGCCGATCAGCTCGAGCATCGTCACCCTCCCTGGATGATCTGCTGGGCCCGCCGGCGTGCCCAGGCATCTGCAGAGAGGACGTCGTCGAGGGTGGTTCGGTTCCCCCCCACCCAGGCAGACCCGGACTCGTCGGTGCCCCCGTCGAGGTGCTCGTCGACCACGCGCGCGATCGTCGACACGATGCCGGGGTAGCTCAGCCGACCCTCGAGGAACGCCTCCACACAGGCCTCGTCTGCTCCGTTGAAGACCGCGGGAGCGGTGCCACCTGCGGATCCCGCCGTGCGGGCGATGCGCACTGCCGGGAAGGCCTCCTCGTCCAGAGGAAGGAACTCCCAGTTGGTCGCCGAGGTCCAGTCGCAGGCGGGCGCCGCATCGGGAACGCGGGTCGGGAAAGCCATGCCCCACGCGATGGGGATGCGCATGTCTGGCGGACTCGCCTGACAGATCGTCGACCCGTCGACGAACTCGACCATCGAATGCACGATCGACTGGGGGTGCACGACGACGTCGATGCGGTCGAACGGGATGTCGAAGAGCAGGTGGGCCTCGATGACCTCCAGTCCCTTGTTCACCAGGGTCGAGGAGTTGATGGTGACCAGCGGCCCCATCGACCAGGTCGGATGGGCGAGCGCCTGCTCGACCGTGACGTCTTCGAGCTCGGCGGCGGTACGCCCCCGGAAAGGGCCACCACTGGCCGTGAGGATGAGTCGACGCACCTCGGTCGGTGCCCCGGAGAGGAGGGACTGGGCGAGGGCCGAATGCTCGGAGTCGACGGGGACGATCTGGCCCGGTCGTGCGATCGCCTTGACCAAGGGGCCACCGATGATCAGCGACTCCTTGTTCGCCAGGGCGAGGATGTGCCCGGCCTCCAGCGCCGCGAGCGTCGGCTTCAGCCCGGCCGCACCGGCGAGCCCGTTGAGGACCGTATGGCAGTCGCGGCGGGCGACCTGCTCATTGGCATCCGGACCGCACACGATCTCGACGTCGATGGAACCACCACCCGCGGGCTCCAGAGCGCCCAGAGCCTGCCGTAGGTCGTGCGCCGCTCGCTCGTCCGGAAGTCCCACGACCTTGACGCGGAAATCACGGACCTGCTTCGCCAGCAGTCCGATGTTCGAGCCACCAGCGGTGAGGCCGACGATGTCGAACATCTCGGGGTGCCGGGCCGCGACATCAAGCCCCTGGGTGCCAATGGACCCGGTGCTGCCCAGGATGGTGATGCGCCGCGGTGCCGGCGGGTGGGACTGGGCCATGCCCTCAAGGTTAGGACACGACCGGCCTCCCCCTGAGGTCCGTCAGCGGCCGACCGTGAAGCGCTCCGTCCCGAGCAGTGCGTTCCAGTAGATGGCCTGGACCGCCAGGGCGTCCTGGGCATCCTGGGCTGCGGCGTACTGCGCACGGTCCACGCGCGCACAGGCATCGTCCAGCATGCGGATCGTCTCGATGCTGCGAGCGACCGCTGCCACCGGATCCTCACGGAACGGGAACTGGTCGAGCAGGACCGGATCGCTCCACCCGATGTCACGCAGGGCGAGGATGTACTCCATCGTCTCGAACAGGTGCACCGAGGCGACCGGAAGGTCGTCATCCCAGTCACGCCAGTTGTCGTTGAGCTCGGCCGAGGTGAGCTTGCCTCGACGATGGATCATCCGCAGCGACTCGGTGGGCGACTCCCCCGCCATCAGGGAATGACCGAAGTCCATCACGATGCCGAGGTTGTCGACGCCGGTCTCCTCGATCGCGAGCAACGTCTTGGGAGCGTTGGCAAGCGTCATGCGGATGCGCGGCTCCTTGGGCTTGTACTCGATGGCGAACTGCACATCGGGGTGACGCTGGCAGATCTCCCGCATGCCGTCGACCGTGCGATCCCAGATCTGCAGGTAGTCGACCTGGCCCGGATAGTCGTAGCCGTCCTGACCGGGCCAGAACTTCACGTACCCGGCGCCGAGGACCCGCGCCGTCTCGACGGCCTCCTCGACACGATCCTGGGTGCGGCGACGAAGCTCCTCGGACGGATTGGTGAAAGCTCCCTTGGCGTACTCACGCATGTAGATGTGCGGCGTGGTGGCTCGGCAGGTGAGGCCGTTGTCATCGAGCAGCTGCTTGATCTCTGCCGCGGTGGCGCCTTCCGTGGCGAACGGGACGTTGATGTCGAGACACGACAGTCCGGGGACGCGTCCTGCTGCCTCGATCATGTCGCGCGAGTCGCGGGGCGGCCCGTAGCCGTCACCGGCGTAGCGATCGACGAACTGGCCGAAGGCCCAGATGCCGGTGCCGAACTCCAGTGGTGCCATGGGGATGCGTCCTCTCGTGGGATGGATCGGGGGTCTCAGGTCGTGGGGTTGAAGCGTGCACGGGCGACCGCCCGGTGCCAGTCTTGCGTCAGGGTGGTCGCCGAGTCCCGATCTTGCGGCACGGGGACCGCGTCGTACTCCCTCGGCAGCGCCTCGAGGTCGGTCGTGGCCCACAGCCCGGACCCCAGGCCCGCAGCGTGGGCAGCACCCAGCGCCGACAGTTCTGCCGTCCGCGACACCTGAACCGGGATCCCGGCGAGGGCGGCCTGACGGGTCATGAGGTCCTGGTTGGAGGTCATCCCCCCGTCCGCGAGCAGCACGTCGGGTGCCGACCCGACCGACGCGAGCGCGTCCAGCACGTCCGTCACTTGGAGGACCACCGAGTCGAGCGCCGCCCGGGCGATCTGGGGCATCCCCGAGCTCAGCGACAGTCCGGTCATCACGGCGGTCGCGCTCGCGTCCCACCAAGGAGCGCCGAGTCCGTTGAACGCCGGCACGAGCATGACCCCTCCGCTGTCATCGGAAGCGGCGTCGGCGAGCGCGCCGACGGTGGTGCCGAGGACACCGGCGAGCCAGGTGAGGGTCGAGCCGGCCGAGAGGATGTTGGCCTCCCAGGCGAGGGCCGGATCACCTCCCGGCAGGCGCCAGGCGATTGTGCGGCACATGGACTCGGAGTCCGGTGATCCGGGGCTGCCCAGCGCCATGACCGAACTGCCCGTGCCATAGGTCGCCTTCGCCACGCCGGGCCGCCAGCCGGCGTGGGCGAACAGGGCGGCATGCGAGTCGCCGAGGATCCCGCTGAGGAGGGTGCCGTCGAGACCGTCCCAGCCGCGGATCGTCCCGACCGTCCCGACCGAGTCGACGATGCGGGGAAGCACTGCGGCCGGGATGCCGAAGACCTCAAGGAGCTCCGGACTCCACGCGCCGGTGGCGAGGTCGACGAGCGAGGTGCGCGAGGCGTTGCCCGCCTCGATGACGTGCTCGCCGGTGAGGTGCCAGGCCAACCAGGAGTCGACCGTCCCCAGACAGAGTCGGTCAGTGCGGGAGCGATCAGGGTCGTACGTGTCGAGCAGCCAGGCAGCCTTGACGGCTGAGAACATGGGGTCCAGCGGCAGGCCGCTGAGCGCCCGCACGCGGGCACCATGCCCCGCCTCGACCAGCTGCGCGCACAAGCCTGCCGTGCGGCGGTCCTGCCAGCTCAGCAGCGGCGACACGGCCTCGCCCGTCGAGCGATCCCACAGCAGCATGGACTCGCGCTGGTTGCTGATGCCGACGGCGGCGACCGTCACTCCCTGCGCCTGGGCGAAGGCGTCCGCTACCGCCGTGCGGACACTGCTGAGGACGTCATCCGGACGATGCTCGACCCAGCCCGGCTGAGGTGTCTGCTGGGCGAGGGGCGCTGACCCCTGAGCGCGGGCGCGACCCTGCTCATCGACCAGCAGCACCTTCGTCGATCCGGTGCCCTGATCGATCGCGAGGATGGCGGAGTCAGTCATCACACTGGCATCTCAGCTGCCCAGCAGGTCCCGTGCCGCGTCGGCCACGCCGGCGGGGGTGAGCGAGAAGCGGTCGAACAGGTACTCGACCGCCCCGGTCACGGCGAACTCGTGGGTGCCCATGAGCCGCATCCGGGTGGGTTCGCTCTCGGCAAGGAACTCCGCGACCGCACCGCCGAGGCCACCTCGGGGGACGGACTCCTCCACCGTGACGATGCCTCTCGTCTCGCGCGCGCTGCGCAGGAGTGACTCCCGGTCGAGGGGGTGGACGGTCGCCATGTTGAGCACCCGGGCTCGGATGCCGGAGGCTGCGAGCTCGTCGGCGGCGGCCAGCGCGACCGTGACCATGGTGCCGTTGGCCACGAGAGTGACGTCGTCGCCGTCGGTGAGCTGCTCGGACCGTCCCGGGCGGAAGGCAGGAACGTGGCCCTCGGAGACGGACGGCACCTTGTGTCGGCCGATGCGCAGGAACACCGGACCCTCGACCTCGGCCGCCCACCGGATGGCCTCGCGCGTCTGCTCGGGGTCAGCCGGCACGACAATCGGGAGGTCGTCGAGTGCCCGCATCCACGCGATGTCCTCAATCGAGTGGTGCGTCGGGCCCAGCTCGCCGTACGAGACGCCCGGGCTCTGGCCGCAGAGCTTGACGTTGGCGCCGCTGTAGACGATGTCGGCCTTGATCTGCTCGGTCGCCCGACCGGTGAGGAACGGGGACGCCGCCGAGACGAACGGCAGGTAGCCGGCGTTGGCGAGGCCGGCGGCGACACCCACCATGTTCTGCTCGGCGATGCCGACGTTGATGAGGCGCTCCGGGAACTCCTCACGGAACCCACCGAGGTTGCTGGACCCGACGGAGTCGTTGCAGACGGCGACGACTCGCTCATCGGCACGGGCGAGCTGGATGAGGGTCTCCGCGAAGGCCTTGCGACAGTCGTGCATCGCGTTCTCGGTGGCTGCACTCATGCCTGCACTCCCGTCAGTTCAGCGCGGGCCAGTTCGACCTGCTCGGCAGAGGGAACTTTGTGGTGCCAGGCGGCGAGGTTCTCCATGAATGAGACGCCCTTGCCCTTGATGGTGTCCGCAACGATTGCGACGGGTCGTCCGTGATCGTGGGGC
>JAURME010000078.1 GCA_030830865.1 Candidatus Nanopelagicales bacterium
TTGCCCCGCGGAGGCCTGCCGGTGGCCCTGCCCGTCGCCGAGGCGTTGGACGCCGAACTCGACGTGCTCGTGGTCCGCAAGTTGGGCGTGCCCGGGAACCCGGAGTTCGCGATGGGGGCCGTGGGCGAGGACGGGATCGTCGTCATGGATCAGGGCGTCCGCCGAAGCCTGCATCTGACCCCGGATGAGGTCGATCTCGTGGCCGCCCGGGAGAGTGCCGAGGTCCAGCGACGTGTCGCGGCCTACCGGGGCGGCTCCCGCCGGCTCGGGCTCACCGGCCGGAACGTCATCATCGTCGACGACGGCCTCGCCACGGGCTCGACAGCAGCGGCGGCCATCCGGGTGGCCCGTTGCCTCGGCGCCGCCCACATCACCCTTGCTGTGCCCATCGGCTCACAGGACGCCGTGGACCGACTTGAGGGCATGGCCGACGACGTCCTCTGCCTTCAGATCCCCTCCCCCTTCTACGCCGTGGGCCAGCACTACGCCTCGTTCGACCAGGTGTCCGACGAGGAGGTGCTCGCCATCCTGCGCCGGCGCCCCCGCGGGGACCCGCGCCGCCACGAGGTGCGTCCGGACATCGACGCCGACGTGGAGATCCCCTTCGGCACCCAGCCACTGGGGGCGCACCTGACGGTTCCACCAGGCGCCCGCGGCGTCATCGTGTTCGCGCACGGAACCGGCAGCGACCGGCACAGTCCGCGCAATCAGATGGTCGCCAAGGTGCTGCAGTCGGCCGGATTCGGGACGCTGCTGTTCGACCTCATGACACAGGACGAGGCGGCGACCCCGGGCAACAGCCTCGGAGTGGAGGACGCGACCGCGAGACTGCTGCATGCCACGGAATGGCTCCAGGCCCGTCCGGAGGCATGCGGGCTGCCCGTCGGCTACTTCGGATCCTCGTCCGGTGCCGCGGCCGCCCTCGTGGCGGCGGCACAGCGGCCACAGGCCGTGGGGGCGGTCGTCTCCCGTGGTGGACGGCCCGACCTCGCGGCGCGGTGGCTGCCTCGGGTCCTGGCGCCGACCCTGCTCATCGTCGGCGGCAACGACCACACGGTCCTCGATCTGAACCAGCAGGCCCAGAAGCGGCTGGGTGGCGTCAGCCTGCTCGAGGTCGTCAACGGTGCCGGTCACCTCTTCGAGGAGGCCGGGACCCTGCAGCAGGCAGCCGCCGTCGCCAAGGCATGGTTCCTGCGACACCTGTAGTCGGGGCCTCACCGCTTACGGTGACTCTATGCACAATGGCGCCCTGACCCCGCGGGAGTACCTGGACTCGCTCCCGGACGAACGCCGACGGGCCCTGGCGAGGGTTCGCACCGTCCTTCGCCGCAATCTCCCGCGTGGCTTTCGAGAGTCGATGAACTGGGGAATGATCGCCTACGAGGTGCCGCTGCGCACCTTTCCCGACACCAACAACGGCCAGCCACTCATGTACGCAGCCCTGGCCTCGCAGAAGCACCACATGGCCGTCTACCTCTCCGGGATCTACGGCAGCGAGAGCCTGCGGTCATGGTTCGAGGAGGCCTATGCGGAGAAGGGCCTGCGCATGGACATCGGGAAGTCGTGCGTTCGGTTCCGCTCGATTGACGACCTCCCCCTCGACCTGATCGGGGAGGCCATCGCCGCGGTACCCGTCAGCGACTTCATCGCCATGTACGAGGATGCGCAGTCGCTCCGGAGATCTCGCCGATGATCGACGACGAACTCCGTGCCATAGCCGCCCGCACCAAGGGCTTCCTCCCCGAGGACGAGGCAGCGGCGCTGCACGAGGCAGGCCTCCGCGGAGCCCCGCACGGCCCGCTGCTGGAGGTGGGCAGCTACTGCGGGCTCTCCGCCATCCACCTCGGAGCTGCTGCCCGCGAGCACGGGACGGTCCTGCTCACCATCGACCACCACCGGGGCTCGGAGGAGACCCAGCCCGGCTGGGAGCACCACGACCCTGACGTGGTCGACCCCCGCACGGGGCGCATGGACACGCTGCCCTTCCTGCGCCGCACCCTGGAGGAGGCCGGCCTCGAGGACGTCGTCGTCCCCATCATCGGCGACTCCCCCACCATCGCCCCGCTCATCCGTGACGGCCTCGGCCTGGTGTTCATCGACGGGGGCCACGCCCTCGACGTCGCCATGGCGGATTACGACGCGTGGGCCGGTCACGTCGCATCGGGCGGCCTGCTGGCCATCCACGACGTCTTCGAGGATCCGGCCCAAGGGGGCCAGGCACCGTTCGATGTGTGGCGGAGAGCGGTCGCTGACGGGTTCCAGCCACGGTCCACCCACGGGTCACTCCGCGTGCTGACCTGCCCCTAGGTGGGGGGCTACCTCCCCACTCAGCTCCCACAACGAGCCAGCGCCACCATCACGACGTACTCTCGACGGACGCTCACGCGGCGGAAAGTGAACCGACACGCCTTCTGAGTCGTCCATGAGGGTGCAAGCACTTTGACGAGGGGCAGGACGTGACGAGACGGGTCCGCTGGGCGAGCCTTGCACTGGCTGCCGCCCTGACGGCCGCGCTCCCGGGGCCGGCCTTGGCGGAGCCATCCCCCGCGCCCGCGCCGACGGCCACGTCGTCGCCCGAGCCCGCGCCGAGAACGACCGAGGCCGTGGCGGTCCCGGCACCACCATCGATCACCTCCAGCACCGCCACCACCGACAGCATCCAGGTGGCCTGGGAGTGGCCGGGTGACGGCGTTGCCCCGGAAGGCGTGACCGCGGTCATCGTCCGAGCGACTCCCGGTGACCACGAGCTGATCGTCCCCGCGACCGAGACCACAGCGCTCATCGAGGCACTCGATCCGGACACCGAGTACGCCATCACGGTCCTCGCCGCAGCGGACAACCAGATCGGTGAGCCATCCGAGCCCAATCTGGCGACGACGCTTGGCCTCGTCGATACCGGCAACGACATCGTCGACGAGGCGACGATGAAGCCCAAGGCGTCGCCCGGCAAGGTGGATCGCCTGATCGTCACCCTGAAGAGCGACATCGACACCGAGGCGCAGGTGGAGTCCGTGTCGTCTGACCTGCCCGTCGGCGGCGTCGCTGTCGAAGACACCCAGGACCTCGGCACCGGCAGCGCCGTCATCGACCTCGACGACGGCGTCAGCGATGCGGACGCTGCGCTGATCATCAACGACCTCGAGTCGGATCCCCGCGTGGCGTCCGTCGAGCGGGACGGCCGTATGTACAGGACGGCCTTTCCCGATGATCCTCCCGACGATCCGTACTGGACGAGCGGCAGCCTGTGGGGACTGTATGGCTCCTACGGAATAGGTATCGCCTCATCGCAATCTGCGATGAACGCCGTCTGGACCTCCACCGCCTCCACCCAGGGAAATGGCGCCGTCGTCGCGGTCCTCGACACCGGGTACACGTCCCATCCGGATCTGGATTCGAACTACGTCACCGGCTATGACTTCGTGAGCAGTGATCTGACGTCCAGCTGCCGGCCGAGCGCGACGAACGCCGATGGCGACTACGTCGATCCGGCCACGTATGGACCTGCCGGCTGGGACAGCATCGCCTTGGATCCTGGCGACTGGACAACCTCGGCAAGCTGCGACGGGCCGAGCGACTCAAGCTGGCACGGTACGCACGTCGCAGGAACGATCGCAGGCATCGGTAACAACGCCGCAGGTGTCATCGGCGTCGCGCCTCAAGCCCAGATCCTGCCGATCCGGGTCCTCGGGGTGGATGGAGGCTCGCACTCCGACATCACGGCTGCAGTGAACTGGGCTGCGGGCGAGACGGTGGGATCTGTTCCCCGCAACGGCAACCCTGCCGACGTCATCAACATGTCTCTCGGTGGCTCCGGCTCCTGCCCCGCATCTCTCCAGTCGGCCATCACCAACGCCGTGAACAACGGCGTCGTCGTCGTAGTCTCCGCTGGCAACAGCAGCGCTGATGCGAGCAACTACACCCCAGCCAACTGCGCCGGGGTCATCACCGTCGCCGCAAGCACTTCGACAGGAACGCTTGCCAGCTACTCCAACTTCGGTTCCACGGTCGAGATGACCGCTCCCGGCAGCGGTATCTGGTCCACCTTCAACTCCGGCACCACGGTCGAAGGCAGCCCCGTCTACGACAGCTACAGCGGAACTTCCATGGCCGCGCCACACGTCTCCGGAGCCGCCGCACTCCTGCTGGCCGGAGATCCAAGCCTCACGCCCGCCCAGGTCCTCACCCGACTGCAGACGGATGCAAAGCCATTCACGGGCTCAGGAGACGCCTATCCCTGCTCGAGTTCGCTGTGCGGCGCAGGCCTCCTTCGGGTCCCAGGGGCGCCTACCGTGATGACGGCCAGCGTCACCAGCGGGACAACATCCGGCGGAACGTCCTTGATACTCACCGGCGTGAATCTCGACGGTGCAACGACTGTTGAGTTCGGAGGAACGGCGGCAACGATCACAGCGAACTCGGCTACGAGTATCACCGTCACAACACCGGCGCATGCCGAAGGAACGGTCAGCATCGCTGTGACCGCGACAGCGGGAACTGACACGCTCGCTTCGAGTTTCACCTACACCGTCCCGGTCTCGTCCGGTGGCGGTGGAGGCGGCGGGGGTGGAGGCGGCTCGTCCTCCTCGTCGTCCAGCAGCGCGGCCGACGCCGGAGGCGGTGGAAGCCTGAACGAAATCAAGGCCATCACGCCGCAGGCGTCCGGTACCCCCGGCTCGGTCATCGCGCTCGCCGGCTGGGGCCTGGCCACCACCCGTGCCGTGTCATTCAACGACATCTCGGCCGACTTCCGGGTGATCAGCGACGCCCACGTCGAGGTCACGGTGCCCAGCGTGCCCCCGGGTGTCTACGTGATCCACGCCCAGCTCGCTCCGGCGGTCGGCCGCGCCTCATGGTGGGTCGGATTCCACGTGCTGGCCCAGACCGGCGCGACACCTGTCAGCCCACCGAACCCCGGGGCCAGCCCGGGAACAACCCCTGGATCACCAGCCGGCGCGTCCAGCGCCGGAGACCTGGTCGGATTCCCAGCCAACTCGGCAGTTCTGACGGCCTCGACGAAGAAGAAGCTCATCCGCATGGCCACGAAGGTCGGCGCTGGTGAGGTCACAGGCACCGTCCTCGTGTTCAGCGACAAGCGCGGCACGGCCGAATCCGAGAAGGTCGCCCGGACCCGAGCGAAGAACGTCGTCGTCTTCCTCCAATCGCAGGGAGTGACCGGCGAGATCCGGACGGTGGTGGAGAAGGGTGACACCGCGACCTTGCGCAGGAGCGCCGTCGTCCGACTGTCCACCGACCCGGGCGCCAGCACCGTGACCACAGGAGAGCGCGTCAACTCGCTGATCGTCCGCTACGCCAAAGGCGTGTCCCCCACCGTCGACGGCACGGTGCGCGGCTCTAGCTACGTCACCGGGAGCCTCGGTTCCGGGATGACGCTGGGCCCGAACCTCGGCCTGAGGATGTATCGCGTGGACTTCGCCCGACCCGTCACGCTGGCCGAGGCGAAGCTGGCTGCATCACAGATGGCCAAGGACAAGGGCGTGCAGTTCGCCGAACCGGACCGCATCGTCCGGGCGAACGTCACCGCGAACTGACGGCCGCACCCTCACGGCGGAACAGCTGCGAGGTCGGGCCCGTGCCCGCCAGCGCATGCGCGGCAAGGACGACGGCGGCCGAGTTCCACGTCGGCTGGTCCGCGGTGAAGTGCTCCCCCGGCTCGTCGAACCGCTCGCCCTCGAAGTTCATGCCGCACCAGTAGGTGCCGTCCTCGTGCCGCAGGAACTGCACCCAGTCGAACAAGGTCGTCGCGCGATCGCGGTCTCCGATCGCGTCCAAGGCGAGGACGAGCTCACAGGTCTCCGCGGCCGTGACCCACGGGCGATCCGACACACAGCGCACGCCGAGTCCCTCGACGACGAACTCGTCCCAGCGGGTGTCGATGCGGTCACGGGCAGCGTCACCGACGAGCACCCCGCTCAGGACCGGGTAGTACCAGTCCATGGCCCACCGGGACTTGTCGAGGAACTGACGCTCTCGGTGCGTAATGGCGTCGGCCAGGAGCACGAGCGCGACGTCCCACTCCGGGCGGGGAATCCCCAGGTGGTCGGCGATCGCTATCGCGCTGCGCAGGCTCATGTGGACACTCGACGAACCGGTGAGCAGCGCACCGTCGTCAGGATCATCCGCACGCCAGGCGATCCCGCCCCAGGCGTACTGCTGGTCCACCACGTGGTCGATCGCGGCCGAGACGACCGGCCACATGCGCGCGAGGAATGGCTCATCGTTCGTCACGCAGTAGTGATGCCACACGCCGACGGCGATGTACGCCGACACATTCGTGTCGAGCGTGGCGTCGAGCACACCGTCGCCCTCGTAGTACTGGTGCCAGCCGCCGTGCGGCAGTTGACGGTCGCACAGCCACATGAGGGCACGACGCGCGTCCTTGTGGCGACCGCCCGCATCGAGTGCCATGGCGGCCTCGACCAGGTTCCACGGGTCGACCTTGCCGTCGCGCACCCACGGGATCCGCCCGTCAGCCCCCTGGACCGCGGCGATGCCCGCCACCGTCGAGGCGATGTCGACACGGGCGACCGTCGCGGTGATCACGGCTTCTCCGCGTACAGCACGAGGCTCTTGCCGAGCCAGGGATTAACAGCGTCATCAAGGCGCCTCAGCAGGGGCGGGTCCTCCATGATCTGCTTGACGAGAAGCTCGTGATAGCGACGGGCGATGAGCCGGTCGTCATTGTTGACTCCGCCGGCACAGCGAATCCACCAGTAGGGCGAGTGCAGCGCGTGCACCCGGCGCGAGCCCCGTACCTGCAGGCCGGCCCCGCGCAGGCGCCCGGACAGTTCGGACTTGGCGTAAATACGGACATGTCCGCCCGGGGTGTTGTGGTAGTCCGGGTCCAACCACCAGTTGACGCGCTCGGGAAACGATGACGGCACGGTCACGGCAATGCGCCCGCCCGGCGCGAGCACCCGCGCGAGCTCGCGGATGGCGGCGACGTCGTCGGGGATGTGCTCGAGGACCTCGGCGGCGATGATGCGGTCGAATGCGCCATCCTCGAAGGGCAGGTCCAGGGCGTCCCCGTGGACACACGTGAGCTCGCCACCCGCGGGGACCTGCCCCTCCGCGGCCATCGCCCCAGCCATCTCCTGCACACCGTCGAGCTCGGACCGGTCCGCATCGAATGCCACGACCCTTGCCCCGCGACGCAGCCCGGCGAAGGCGTGCCGGCCTCCCCCACATCCCATGTCGAGCAGGCGGTTGTCCGCGTCGACGCCGAACAGGTCGAGGTCAACGGTGAGCACGACGCGCCTGCTGCTCGGCGAGCTCTGCCCGCCACACCTCGACGAGGCCTTCGGCGTGTGACCGCCAGGTGAAGCGCTCCAGCACGCGGGCACGCCCACTCTCGGAGAGACGCCGGCGCTGTGATTCGTCGTCCAGCACCTCGAGGATCATCGCTGCGAGCTGCGACGGGTCCCCGGGGTCGACTGTGCGGGCGGACTCACCGTCGGGACCGACCACTTCCGGGAGGGCTCCCCCGGTCGTGGCCACGACGGGCACGCCGCACGCCATCGCCTCGGCGGCCGGAAGGGAGAACCCCTCGTAGAGCGACGGGACCACGGACACCTGCGCCTCGGCGTAGAGCTCGACGATGCGCTCGTCCGTCACCCCCGAGACGAACGCGACCGCACCGTCCAGGCCGAGGGAGTCGATGAGCGCGGGCACCGCACTGCCCTCCTTGAGCCGACCGATGACGACGAGGTGAGCATCGGGCCGCTCGACCCGCACCTTGGCGAGGGCATCGAGCAGGATGGTGAGCCCCTTCAGCGGTACGTCGGCACTGGCCGTCGTCATGAGCCGCCCGGGCACACGGGCGATCTCCGGGCGGGGGCGGAAGAGGTTCTCATCGACTCCGATTGGCACGACCGTCATGTGCTCGGTCGGCACTCCCATCTGGGCGGCGATGTCGCGTCGGGACGAGGACGAGACGGTGACCACCCGCGGAATCCTCGGCGCTACGCGCATCTGCATGCGCAGGAAGCCGTACCAGCGCCGGAGCGACACCCTGCGCCGGACCCCCTCGGCGTGGGCCAGATCGAGATCGCGGTCGACCGTGATGGGGTGGTGGATCGTGGCCGTGACCGGCCATCCGTCGCGCATCATCTTCAGTACGCCGGTGCCCAGCGACTGGTTGTCGTGCACGATGTCGAAGTCATCCCGACGCTGCCTGAGCAGCCGGTGCGCCCGCTCACTGAAGGCCCAGGGCTCGGGAAAGCCGGCTGTGCACATGAGGGCGAACTCGCGGACGTCGACGGAATCGCGGAACTCCCGGATGTGAGGCACCCGGAAGGGGTCCGGCTGGCGGTAGAGGTCGAGCCCGGGCACCTCCACCAACTGCGCCGGATCGTCGAGCTGGGGCCAGGGCTGTCCGGAGAGGACCTCGAGGTGATGGCCCAGCGCCGCGACCTCCCGTGCGACGTACCGGGTGTAGACGCCCTGGCCGCCGCAGTGGGGGTTCCCGCGGTAGACGAGCCACGCGACGCGCAGCGGCTCGTCGGGGCCCGGCAGGGGCCGGGTCGAGGGGCGGGACACAGGGGGAACCTACCCCGACCCCCGCGTCGGCTACCCTGAGCATGCACCACGCGGGTGTAGCTCAATGGCAGAGCCCCAGCCTTCCAAGCTGGCCATGCCGGTTCGATCCCGGTCACCCGCTCGCGTGCGTCAGGCCTCCCGGGGTTCCGGGGGGCCTGACGCATGCGATGGGGAGAAACGCCCGGGATCGGGAGGAGTTCGCCGTCAGGCGAACGACGGCCCCGGTCACCCGCTCCATCCGCGGAGGTCCCACCCGTGGGCCATGATGACCGCGTGCGGTTCCTCCACACCTCCGACTGGCATCTGGGCAAGGGCCTGCACGGCCATGACCTCGCCGAGGCCCAGCAGGTCGCCCTCGATGCGGTCATCGATCTCGCGATCGAGCGAGAGGTCGACGCCTTCGTCATCGCCGGTGACGTGTTCGACCGCGCCTTCCCCAGCGTCGACGACGTCCGGCGCCTGAACCGCGCCCTGACCCGCATCCACGACGCCGGCATACCGATCATCTGCACCGCCGGCAATCATGATGAGGGGGCTCGACTCGCCGCCTACACGAACCTGCTGGACGCTGCCGTGACAGTCGTCGGCGAGTACGGGCAGGTGGGCACCGCCGTCGAGCTCGAGGACGAGCACGGGCCGGTCGTCTTCTACCCGCTCCCCTACCTCGATCCGGACGGGGCTCGCCGTGCCCTCGCACCGGAAGGCGGCGACCTGCTGGACCGCACCCACGAGGCGGTGATCGGCGAGGCCATGCAGCGCGTGCGCGCCGATCTCGCGGATCGAGATCCGGCAACGCGCGCGGTCGTGGTCTCCCACGCGTTCGTCGTGCGCGGAGACGAGTCCGACGAGGCCCTGGCCGACGAGCAGTCCGACAGCGAGCGCGACCTCAGCGTGGGCGGCGTGCCGTACGTCCCGTCCGCGGTCTACCGCGGAGCCCACTACGTGGCCCTCGGTCACCTGCATGGTCCGCGAACGGTGCAGGAGGCCGATCCCATGATCCGCTACTCCGGTTCACTCCTCCGCTACTCGGTGTCCGAGACCGCCCACGAGAAGTCGGTCACCATCGTGGATCTCAACGCCAGCGGCGCCTGCACCGTCGAGGTGGTGCCGGTGCCGCAGCCGGCTGGGATGGCACGCCTGCACGGCACCCTGACTGAGGTCCTCTCCGACGAGCACGCGTCCCACCATGACGACTTCGTCGAGATCGTCCTGACCGATGCCGTGCTTCCGGACAACTACGCCGCCCAGCTCGCCCACGTGTTCTCTCGAATGCTCCGGGTGGGCCGCGACCGAGGCGAGTCCGCAGGCGCAGCCCTGGAGACCGACGCCTCGACGTTCACGCTCACGACCCCAGCCGAGACCCTGCGGACGTTCTACGCCGCCGAGCGCGGCGAGGAGATGAGTGAGTCGATGGAACGCATCCTCGACGACGTCCTCGAGCGCGCCCGGGCCGCGGTGGAGGACTGAACGTGCGCATCCACTCCCTCACATTCCGCGGCGTCGGCCCCTACCGGGACGAGCAGGCCATCGACTTCGACGCCCTCGGCTCCTCGGGCCTGTACCTGATCAACGGGGCCACCGGCGCCGGCAAGTCGACCGTCATCGATGCCCTCTGTTTCGCGCTCTACGGCAGATTGGCCGGTGACGACTCCGATCCCAGCCGACTGCGGTCGCACTTCGCCGGGCCGAGCGACCCCACGGAGATCGATCTGGTCTTCGAGACCTCCGCCGGGGAGTTCCGGGTGATCCGGAGCCCGGAGTACCTGCGCGCCAAGAAGTCCGGCACCGGCCAGACGACAGCCAAGGCCGAGTGCAAGGTCTTTCGCCGACTGCCCGATGGAACCGAGCAGGAGGTCGCCACCCAGATCGCGTCGGCGAACGCCGAACTGGCCCGGATCGTGGGGCTGACCCGCGACCAGTTCGTGCAGACGATCGTGCTCCCTCAGGGGCAGTTCGCGTCCTTCCTCAACGCCGACACCCGGGAGCGCGAGGAGATCCTCAAGCGGATCTTCGACACCGCCCTGGTCGAGAAGGTCGCCGAGATCCTCAAGGACGATGCCAAGGGTGCACGTGCGTTGCGCGACGGAATGACCGACCGGATCGCTGAGGAGCTTCGACTTCTGGCCGCACTGATCGAACTCGACGAGGAGGCGAGCGAGCGGTTGCAGGCGTGGGCGCTCGACTCGCTCGACGAGCCCCTCACTGATGCGCTGGCCGCCATCGAGCCGACTCTCCTGACCGAGGTCGACCGACTCGACGAGGCGGCTCGACAGGCAGCACTCGTGGCCAGTGCTGCCGATGCCCGACGCACGGAGGCAAGGGTCGAGGCGGACGCCACGGCAGCACGCGACCTCGCCGCCGAACGAGTCACGTCGGCTGCCGTTCAGGCCGCGGACGCGCGCGAGGCGCTTGCCGAGGCGTCGGAACTCGCTGCAAGCCTCGACATCGAGTTCGACGCATCCCCCGATCCCGCCCAGTGGCAAGCACGATCGTCCGCTGCCGCAACGGCCGCCGGTCGTCTCGACGCACTCGTGACCCAGGAAGCGGCCGTGCTCGCATGGCCTGCCCGGACCGCTGCCATCGAGAGGGAACTCGGCGAACTGCGGGATCGCATCGCGGCGCTGGGCGATAGGGCCGAGGCCCTGCCCACGCTCATCGGGGAGCAGGAGGCGATCGCTGCCGGACGACCATCCCCCTCAGAAGTGGAGGAACTCCTGCGCCGAGAGTCGAGGCTCGCCGAGGCCGACCGACTGCTCCGTGAACTCGACGACGCCATCGCCGCAATCGACATTCTGTCCGAGCAGGCGGCCTCGGCTCTCCGCACGTCGGAGAAGTCCGACCACATGTCACGCGAGGCCGGCATGACCTACCGCGCCGGGATCGCCGCCGATCTCGCCCTCACCCTCACGTCGGGAGAGCCGTGCGCGGTGTGCGGGGCGACCGAGCATCCGACACCGGCGGAACACCGTGAGACGCGAGTTCCTCTGGAGGAGGTCGAGCGGCTCTCGGCGCAGGCATCGGCCGATCGCACGGCGGCCGATGCAGCCCACACCGCATGGCGGGAGACGCAGGCTCGCGTAGCGGAGCTCACCCAGGCCCTGCCCATGACCCGCGCGGCGTGGGATGGGGCCCTGTCCGAACTCGATGCGGAGCGTGTCGCCGCCACGCAGAGGTCCGAGCAGGCGAGGGCGGCCGACGCACTCCTGGCCCAGATGCGACCAGAGGCCACCCAGATCACCTCCCAGCTGGCAGAGCTGCGGGCACGATTGGCGGCCGACACCAAGGCATGGGAGAAGGCGACCGACGACATCCGGGCGGCTGAGTCGGCCGTCGCAGCGGCACGCGGCTCCTTCCCCAGCGTCTCCGCGCGAAGCGAGGCCACCGGCGCGCTGGCGCACCTGCTCACGGCCGTGGCCGATCGCCTCGCCGACCTCGCTCGGGCGGAGGAGGCGCAGGTGACAGCGGATGCCACCTGGGCCAACCTGCCCCAGCACGAGGCCTTCGGTGACGTCACCGCAGCCCAGGAGGCATGGCTGGCCGCCGATGCCGTGCGCGCCGACGCCACGCACGACGCCGCAACAGCGCGTCAGCAGCATGACCGGTACCGGAGTCGTGTCGACGCCATCGCTCGACTTCAAGGTGAGCGTGCCGAACGCGTCGCCGCCGATGCCGATCTGCTGGCCCTCGCCGAGGTCTTCTCGGCCGGCCGTGGGAACGACATGGGCATACACATCTACGTCCTACGTGCCATGTTCGAGAACGTCATGGAACTGGCCAATCGGCGTCTGGAGTCCCTGCTCGGTGGCCGTTACCGACTCGTCCCGGCCGATGCCGGGGAGGGCGACCGGCGCAGCCTGCAGGGTCTCGGGGTCTCCGTCCTCGACGGCTTCACGGACCAGGTGCGCCCTGCCCGCAGCCTGAGCGGTGGCGAGACCTTCTGCGTGTCGCTCGCCCTTGCGCTCGGCCTGTCCGATGCCGTGCGCCTGAACGCGGGCGGCGTCGAGATCGGGTCGCTGTTCATCGACGAGGGATTCGGGTCACTCGACGCCGACCAACTCGATGAGGTCATGGTCATGCTCGGTCACCTCAGCAGCGACGGTCGACGCGTCGGCGTCATCAGTCACGTCGACAGCATGAAGTCCGCGATCGTCGAACGCATCGACGTGACCCCGGCAGCACAAGGCAGGCCCGCCACCCTTCGGGTGTCGTGGATGTCATGACGCCCGCTTCTGATCCTCCTTCCGTGCGCATCGATGCCTGGGTTTGGGCGGTTCGCCTCTACCCCACACGGTCGGCGGCCGGCGCCGCCTGCCGGGGTGGCCATGTGCGGGTCAACGACGCTCGGGTCAAGCCCGCCCATCCGGTCCGGGTGGGCGACACTGTGCGTGCCCTCACCCCGGGCGGCGAGCGTGTCGTGGTCGTGACCGGGCTGCTCAGCAAGCGCGTCGGGGCTCCCATCGCGGTGCAGAACTACGACGATCACTCACCCCCGCCGCCCGCACGCGAGGACCGACCAGCCCCCATCATCCGAGAGCGCGGCGCGGGACGACCCACGAAGAGGGATCGACGACGCACCGAGCGACTGCGCGGGAGGTGACCCGTGGCCTGATCCGCTCGCCCGAATCGCGGGCGTCGGCGTCAGCCCAGCGACAACCAGAGCGCGAGGTACGAGATCGGAAGGCCGAGATCGTAGATCAGAATCAGGGTGTTACCCGGTGAGAAATTCCTTGACCGCCGCATCTCCAGGACGTGGTAGCCCGCAGCGAGGACCAGGAAGATGCTCTGGGCGATGGCGATGGGCCACCAGGCAGTCTGCGTCATGTTCGCCGCCACGATGCCCGCGACCCCCAGGCCCAGGCTGACGAACCCGATCTCGTACTGGAACCCGTTCGTCTGCCACCCGATCTGAGCGGCCGTGCGGCGGGCCAGGAACGTGTGCATGACGAAACTGACGAGGAACATGATGCCGCCGGGCAGGAACAGCATCCACCGCATCGCGGTGTCACTGAATGTGTCGTCAGGGACGCCTCCCACAGCGCTCCATCCGAGCAGTGCGAACACCCAGGCGAGCACGACCGTGAGGCCGGTGAAGAGCACGGACATGAGGCTGAGCGTACGGGCTTTGGACGTCGCAGGGCTGGAGCGGAGACACTTCGCGCGACGTGGGGTGGTACGCCGCGGCGGTCCCCTGATCGCGTGACCGAGCGGTGACTGGCCAATCCGGCCCATCCGTGTTCCCATGGAGGCATGACACAGCAGTCCGAGTTGCGATCGTCGAACCGCGGAACGCCGGTCGGTCGACGCGTGGTCCTCGGCGTCGTCGGACTCGGCGTCGTGGGTGTCGCCACGGGGCGCTGGCTCTCCCAGGGGGTCGGTGACGTGGTGGCCGCCACGGCGCCGGGTCTGGCCAGTGTCATTCCCGCAGCCGGGGGCTTTCGGATCTACACCGTCACCAGCGGCTATCCGGAGGTCGACCCAGCGGCCTACCGGCTCTCCCTCTCCGGCCTCGTCGAGCGTCCGCTCTCGTTGTCCCTGACCGATCTCGCCGACCTTCCGCAGACCCAGATGACCAAGGACTTCCAGTGCGTGACCGGCTGGCGCGTGGACGACGTGCCATGGTCCGGCGTCCTGCTCAGGGATGTTCTCGACGCCGCAGGGGTGGACCAGGATGCCGCAGCGCTGACACTGACCTCCTTCGACGGCGCCTACACCGAGTCCCTCACTCTCGAGCAGGCGATGCGTGACGACATGCTCGTCGCAACGACGATGTACGGGGCACCGCTCGAGGTCAAGCATGGAGCACCGGTTCGCCTGATCGCCGCACCCATGTACGGCTACAAGTCGATCAAGTGGATGGACGGCATCGAACTGACCCGTGAGGTTCAGCCCGGCTACTGGGAGGTCCGCGGCTACGACGTCGATGCGTGGGTGGGCCAGTCGAACGGACGCACCGATGAGCCAGTCGTCTGACGCTCTGCTACCGCGGTTCGCCCGCGCGGAGCGCTGGGTGCACCGCACCCTCGGCATCCTCGTCGGCGTCCTGCTCGTCACTGGCGCTTTCCTCTTCTTCCCCGACCTCGGTGCCCTCATCGGGAACCGTCAGCTCGTGACCACGACGCACGAGGTCGCCGGCTGGCTCATTCCGGTGCCGCTCCTGCTCGCCCTTGGGTCACGTGCCTTCCGCTCCGATGCCGGGCGCCTCAACCGGTTCTCACCGTCGGACTGGGAGTGGCTGCGCTCGCGCGACCGTCGCAGCGGACGCATCCGAGTCGGAAAGTTCAACGCCGGCCAGAAGCTCAATGCGGCATGGACCCTCGGCGCCCTCATCGTCATGTTCGGAACCGGAATGGTGATGTTCTGGTCCAGTCTCTTCCCGGACTCCCTACGCACGGGCGCCACGTTCGTGCACGACTGGACGGCCCTCGCGATGGCCGTCATCGTCCTGGGACACATCTGGATGGCCTACCGGGACGCGATCGCACGCACGGGCATGCGGACAGGCTCGGTCCCCGAGGACTGGGCCGAGCGCGAGCACGGTGCCTGGGCCGACGAGGTCAGGAGCCGCTGACCTCTGCGACGCCGGCCACCAGGCGGTCGACATCGTCGCCATTCGTGTAGGGCGCAAGACCGGCTCGTACGGCGCCCTGACTTCCGAGCCCGAGCCACTCGGAGGCCTCCAGGGCGTAGAAGGATCCGGCCGGCGCGTTCACGCGTCGCTCTGCCAGAGCCCGATACACGTCCGCCGCGGGCACCCCGTCCACAGAGAAGAGCTCGGTCGGGGTGCGCAGAGGAGCATGCCCATGCAGGTGCACGCCCGGGATCGACTTCAGTCCGGACCGCAGGCGATCGCGCAGAGCGTCCTCGTACGCCTCAAGATCGGTCAAGGACCGCACCAGCCGCTGCCGACGGGTCATCGTGAGCTCGTCACCCGGGGTGAGATCCGCGAGGAAGTCGATCGCCGCGGTGACGCCGGCGAGCAGCTCGTACGGCAGCGTGCCGAGTTCGAAGCGCTCCGGCACCTGCTCGGTGCTGGGGCGCAACTTGTCCGGGTGCATCGATTCCAGCAGCGCAGGCGATGCCGCGACCATGCCCAGGTGCGGGCCGAGGAACTTGTAGGGGCTGCAGGCGTAGAAGTCGGCCCCGATCGCACGCATGTCGATCGGGGCGTGGGCTGTGAGGTGCACACCGTCGACGTAGAACAGGGCGGGCGAGTCCGCCAGGGCGGCGCCGATCGCGGCCACGTCCGGACGTGTTCCGAGGAGGTTCGACGCCCCCGTCACGGCGACGACGCGGGTGCTGTCAGTGACGTGCTGCAGGACATCGTCCACCGTGAGGATGCCGGTTCGCGGGTCGAACTCCGCCCAACGGACTGTGGCCCCGGTGCGCTCGGCATAGGTGACCCACGGCCGGATGTTCGCGTCGTGGTCCAGGCGCGTGACGATGACCTCGTCGCCCGGGCCCCAGTCCTGCGCGAGCGTGCGAGCCATCTCGAAGGTCAGTTCGGTCATGCTCCGCCCGAAGACGATGCCCTGCGGATCCGCGCCCACGAGATCGGCCCCTGCCATCCGGGCGGCGACGACGATGTCCTCCGCCCGGCGCTCTGCGGCGGTCACCGATCCCCGGTTCGCGATGCCGGCCTTGAGGGCCTCAGCGATCACGTCAGCGACGACATCGGGCATCTGAGTGCCGCCCGGTCCATCGAAGTAGGCCGTGCCGTCGGCCAGTGCGGGGATTCGGGCACGAACCCGGTCGACGTCGTAGGTCATCGCTGCACATCCCACCACACCGTGGCGACCTCGCGGGGCGCCTGGTCTGTCTCGTCGATCAACGCTGCCGCTACCTCCGCATCGCGGTCCTCAGTCAGGCAGAGCCGGATGCGAGCGAAGCGGACCCGCTCGGCGTCAGGCATCTCCACCCGCTTGCCCCAGGTCTCGTCGTTCCAGACGTCGACGTGGGCGTCGAATCCCATTGCTTGAGCGATCTCACCCAATTGATCGGCCGTGGGCCGCGTCGGGCGGTCGAGGTCCCAGAACCTCTTCCACAGCGCATTCATGGTGGACAGCGGGTGCAGCGTGGGAATCTCCAGCACCACGCGCACTCGAGCATGGACGTCCAAAGCGGTGAGGAAGGGCCCGATATCACCGACGTTGTAGGCGACGTGGTGGCAGACGACGACGTCGGCCTCCGGCACGTCGTCTGCGACGTTGGGCCAATCACCGAGGAACTCACGGTGGTGGACCCCACGACGGGTTGCCGCGTCAGCGAAGGCATCGAGCATGCCCAGCTGGTGATCGACGGCAATGAGTGTTCCTGCTGGGGGCGCGAGCGCTATCGAGGCTCGACCGCCACCGCTGCCGACATCGAGGACGCTGCCTGCGGACGGAACCGCCTCGCGGGCGACCCGGTGCGAGTGCGAATCCGGGATGTCGCCGTCCACGGTGAACATGGCCACCGGGTGGATCCATGGCTTCTCCCCGGCCTGGGCGAGGATCTCGTCGGGAATGGCCCAGGCGGCGAGATCCTGCTTCCACTCCTGCAGCAGTTCGTGGGTCAACGAGGGGTCGATCATGCTCCGAACCTAACGGGTATCGTGCGCATGTGAATGAGGGCAACTCCATTGGGGCACAA
>JAURME010000001.1 GCA_030830865.1 Candidatus Nanopelagicales bacterium
CGCTTGCACTCGGGTCCTCCAGGTCTGGCCTGGTAGGCCGCCGGTTTTCGAACCGACCCGCACCTCGCGGTGCGTTGAGAGATTTCTACTCTGCAGGTCAAGGCGCCACAAGGGGTTTTTACAAGAAATCTTTGTCAATGTAGCCCCGTTGGTCACTCAAGATGTTGCACGTATCAGTGACCTCGTTTGTTACAGCCGATGAACCTCCGGGTGGCCGTTGTGCGCGCACAAAGTTCAGGGGCGAAGGGCCTGTGGCCCTCCGCCCCCGGGTCGTGCAACAGGGTGACGTGACGTCAGATGCGGCTGTCCTTGTGACGGCGTCACCAGAAGACGAGAAATCCCATCGCGGCGATCATCACGGCCAGGCCCACGAGCAGCTGGACGTTCGATCCGCCTTCCGTCTCGGCCGCGGCCTCAAGGGTCTCGACGGCCTCGTCTGCGGCGTCGACCGCTTCCTCGTTGACGATGTCCTCGGTGCTGCCGGAAGCGGGCCGGCGGGCAAGCCGGTGGCCGCCCTGCGTTGCGATGCGATTCTTCGTTGCCTTCTCCTGCCGTTATGGGCCTTGTTGCCCGATGACGGAAGAGTGCTGGCCGGCGCACCGAAGTCGCGAGGAAGGGGCCTGAAGTGGGGTGCTACCACCCCTGGCGACGGGCGCACGGGGCTGCCTGGACATGCGTGTGGGGGGTCAGCGAACTGACCCCCCACACGCATGTCGTTGTGCTACTTCTTGATCTTGACGGTGTCCTTGACCTGGCCCGCAAGATAGGGGGAGCCAGCTGGCGGAGTGAAGGTGGCGGTGACCGTCATCTTCCCGTTCTTCCACTTCTTCGGAAGTTTGAAGCTGTACGAGGCCGTGGAGCCTGACAGGGGAACCGAGGCCTGCTTCTGCTTCTTCTTCCACTGGAAGAGGTAGCTGACGGTCCCTGTCGCGTCGGTGACGGTCAGAGTCACCACGTAATTGGCCTTCTTCCCGATCTTCTGCTTCGTGGGGGCATCAATGACCATGGAAGCACCATTGCCGATCGCAGCCGTTGGACCTGTGGCGGGGAGCGGAGGCTTCGGAGGTTCCGGGGTGACCGACCCGAGGGCTAGCGGACCTGAGCATGCCGCCGAGGTGGCAGGCCCGTTGGCGTTCGTGGCTGTGACGCAGGAACGGATGTATTGGCCGATCTGCGCCTGTGACACCACGAAGGTCTGGCCGTTCGAGTTCGGCGTCGGACCACACGAGGTCGGATCGCTGTTGGCACAGATCTGCCACTGGTAGGTGTAGGTGGCGCCCGAGGCGTACTTCCACTCACCGTTGTCCGTCGTCAGGGTCATCCCCGCGACGATGCCCGTGGCCGGGGTGATGGCCGGCGACTTCGTGGTGATCGGAACGACTCCCACGTTCATCTTCAGCACCTGGTTGCCGCCCGCCGTCATCCAGACGCTGCCGTCGCTGGCGGACTGGTGGACACGGCCGGGGCCCTGCGGCACGGGGAACTCCGCGACCTGGGCGCCCTGCGAGGAGAACTGGTAGATGGCCTTCTGAGCGTTAGACGCCACCCAGAAGGTGTCACTGATTCCGGGCCCGGTGTTCGTCATTTCGGAGATATTCCGGGTGATGATGGCGACACTGTTGTCGCCCACGACCTTCGCGAGATTGTCATTGGTGATACCGAGGAAGGGCCGGCTCTCGGTGAACCAAATGTTGCTGCCCGCCACCACCGGATCGTTCGTGAAGACGGTGCCGTTCTGGGCGTTGATCAGGCTGACCTGCCCGGACGTGGTGATGCGGCCCAGCTTGTCGCCATTGGTGCCGAAGTACAGGGCGTTGGCGGCCTCCGGCGCTGCGGTGATGTCGCGGGGAATCGTCTGACCGAGGTCGAACGAGGTGATGGCACCGTCGGTGGTGATCCGGCCGATTGCCTTCGTGGCTAGCATCGTGAACCACAGGGCTCCGTCAGGGCCGGAGGTGATGTCCAGCGGGTCGGCGTTGGCCGGCAGCCCCTGGGTGAACGTGGTGACGCCCAGATTGCCGTCAATGCGGTAGATCGCCTTCGCCCCGCGGCCGGCGACCCAGATGTTCCCATCGGGGCCCACCGTGAGGCTCTGCGAGAAGCCGTCCAGGTCGAGCGTGACCTGCGCGCCGTCTGGAGCGATGCGGGTGAGTCGCGTGGTGGTGGCGTTGGAGCTCAATGCCCACGCCGTGCCGTTGGCGGTGGTGGTGACGTCGACAGCCGGCAGCGGTGTGCTGTAGCTGGTGATGTCGCCCACGGCGGCCTGCGATGCAGGAGCCAGGGCGGTGATGCCAGTGGCGACCAGGGCGACACTCGCCAGGACGCCCGTGGCTCGGGCCAGGATGCGGGGGGTTCGAATAGTCATGCGGCCATAGAAGCATCTCTCAGCGAGAGGGCAAGCATTTTTGGCGCGTTGTGCCCGAATCGGGGTGCTAGCACCCCGGCTTCCGTGGGTTATCCGGGGAAGTCCGCTCGCAGGAACGGGTTCTCCCACAACTGCAGGCCGTCCTGCACGGTGAAGCCCGCGAGGGTCGGGTGCGTCATCGTGAAGTGTGTGGTGCATGGCTCATCGATGATGATTCCCCAGCCCCGCTGGAGGAAGAACTCCTGCAGCCGCCCCTCGTTGCCGCGGTCCGTCGTGCCGACCGCCATGAGTCGTGTGCGCGATTGGATGGCGTCGGCCGCGGTGATGAGGAGTTCGCTCTCCACACCCTGGACGTCGACGTGCAGGAGGTCGACCAGTCGGTCGCCGGTGACGAGGTCCGCGATGCTCGCGGTCGGGACCTCGTGGTGATTCAGATGCGCCCCGCGATAGTCGACGTCCGTCCCGGGGAGGGTCCACACGGCACCGCCCATGTCGCCCTCATCGAGGTCGGGGAACTGCAGCGTCGTGCGCTCGTGCCAGCCGGCAGCGCGCACGATGCGAAGTTCGGTGTCTCCCCAGGGACGTCCCAGCTGCTCGGCGATCTCGTCCGTCGTTCCCGTGATGAGCTCAGCGGTCACGTCGTTGTCGGCAGCATGCTGGAGGGCCCAGTCACTGCGTGTCTCATCGCACTCCACCGCGATGCCCGAGGCGCGCAGACCCTTCCGTCGGGCGATGACGATGCCCGCCGTCGCCCATGGAGCCCAACCCGCACCGATCTCGATGATGCGGAAGGTATCCCGGGCAGTGCTGATCGCCTGCGCGAGGGCGACATACTCCTCGGCCTCGGAGCGGTATCCATCGTCAGGGATGGGCAGGTCTGTGCTGACCGAACCGGCGAGCTCGTCGGGTGCGAAGGGGAGCATGGCGACGCGCGTGCGGATGCCGTCCCAGCCGATGAGGAACTCGGGGTCGGCCGAGGGCAGTTCCTCGACGCGAAGTGATTCGAGCACTGCCGGGTAGTCCGTCGGGGTCAGGGGAACGGTCCAGCCGTTGCCGAGACTCGGGACGCTCGGAGGGGAGGGGACCTGCGCGTCGCTGATGGCCTCACGGCGTCGCGTCAGGCGCATGAAGACCCCTCGGTCAGACCCCCGTGGCTTTCCTCGATCGTGAAGGAGGATAGCCGGTCACCACGGCCCCGGCAGGGCATACGAGAATGCGTCGGTGCCCCCCACCCGCAATCTCATCAACCTCGAGTCGGTGAGCAAGGCCTTCGGGGAGCGTCCCCTTCTCGACCAGGTGTCCACCGGCATCAACGCCGGGGAGCGCATCGGGGTCGTGGGCCGCAACGGGGCGGGCAAGTCCACCCTGCTGGCGGTCATGGCGGGGGACGAACCGGTCGATGCCGGGCGTGTCAGTGTCGCCTCCGATGTGGCGATCGGGGTCCTGCGTCAGATCCCGGACGCCGATCCGGACACCACCGTCGCCGAGGCCGTCGTGCCCGGGCAGGCGACGCACGAGTGGGCCGCGAACCCGCGGGCGCGGGAGGTCCTCACCGCCCTGCTGGGGGGGTACGACGAGGCACGGCTCGCGCGCCGCATCGGCACCCTCTCCGGTGGCGAGCGCCGTCGCGTCGACCTCGCCGCACTGCTGATCCAGGACCTCGACCTGCTCATCCTCGACGAGCCCACCAACCACCTCGACGTCGAGATCGTCGCGTGGCTGGCCGCGCACCTGAAGGCACGCTCGGCCCTCGCTGTTCTCGTCGTGACCCACGACCGCTGGTTCCTCGACGAGGTCAGCGATCGCACCTGGGAGGTCGTCGGTGGGCAGGTCGAGGAGTATGACGGCGGCTACTCGGCATACGTGCTGGCGAAGGCCGAGCGCATGCGTCAGGCCGCGGCCGCGGAACAGCGGCGCAACAACCTCATCCGCAAGGAGCTCGCGTGGCTGCGACGCGGCCCGCCGGCGCGCACATCCAAGCCGAAGTTCCGCATTGACGCGGCGAACGAGCTCATCAGCAACGAACCACCGCCTCGAGACTCCATCGAGCTGCTCTCGTTCGCGAATGCCCGACTGGGCAAGAGCGTCTTCGAGGTGCATGACGCCGAGCTCCGTATCGGCGACCGCACCCTCATCGACCGGTTGACCTGGAATATCGGACCCGGGCAGCGCATCGGCATCCTCGGTGCGAATGGCGCAGGCAAGACGTCCCTCATCCGCATGCTGCTCAGCGAGATCCCCCCCGTCCAGGGCCGCGTCGTCACGGGGGTCACCGTGCGCCCGGCGTACCTCTCGCAGCATCTCGAGGAGCTCAACCCGTCGTGGCGGGTGCTCGAAGCGGTGCAGCACGTTGCCGAGCGCGTCGACCTCGGCAAGGGTCGGGAGCTCACCGCATCGCAGCTGTGCGAGCGCCTGGGCTTCGGGAACGACGGCCAGTGGACCCCGGTCGGAGACCTCTCCGGCGGGGAGCGCCGCCGCCTCCAGCTCACTCGACTGCTCATGGGCGAGCCCAACGTGCTCGTCCTCGACGAGCCCACCAACGACTTCGACGTCGAGACCCTCAGCGCCCTGGAGGATCTCCTGGACGGTTTCGCGGGGACCCTCCTCGCCGTCTCCCATGATCGATACTTCCTCGAGCGGGTGTGTGACGACTTCGTCGCGCTGCTGGGAGACGGGCGGCTGCGGGACCTGCCGCGCGGAGTGGAGGAGTACCTCAAGCGGCGCAGCGCCGAGACGACGGAGGCCGTGGCGGCCGTCGCGGAGAAGCCGCGCAGCAGCGCCGCCGAGGACCGCGAGCAGCGCAAGGCCCTTGCCCGCATCGAGCGGCAGATCGAGAAGTTGCGCGAGCGCGAGACGACGCTGCACGACCAACTCGCTGCGCACGCCGCCGATTTCGAGAAGGCCGCAGAACTGCACGCCGAACTCCGCGAGGTCGAGACCCAGCGCGCTGCGCTGGAGGACGAGTGGTTGGAGCTCGCTGACTGACACGACGCCTTCCTAGGATGACGGCATGAGCCTTCCCACACGCGCCGTCGGAGACCTGACCGTCTCGGCGATCGGCCTGGGGTGCATGCCCATGTCTTTCCCTGAGGCCGTCGACAGCCGTGACCGTTCGCTGGCCACGATCCACCGGGCACTGGATCTGGGGATCACGTTCCTCGACACGTCGGACATCTACGCGCCCACATGGGACGCTGTGGGCCACAACGAGCGGCTCGTCGCAGAGGCTTTGCGCACGTACAGCGGTCCGGCCGACGTCGCGTCCGTCGTCGTGACCACCAAGGGCGGCATCACGCGAGGGCCCGACGAGACCTGGGGCCGGGACTCGTCGCCGGGTGGCCTGCGGGCGGCATGCGAGGCGAGCCTCGCGGCCCTGGAGGTCGACGTCATCGAGCTCCACCAGCACCATCGCCACGATCCGCGCCTCACCTATCGCGAGCAGATGCGCACGCTGCGGGCCTTGATGGACGACGGACTCGTGCGGCGGGTCGGCCTGTCGAACGTCACGGCACCCGAACTGGCGGTCGCCATCGAGGAGGTCGGCGGTCCGGCGGACGGTGGCATCGTGTCGGTGCAGAACGAGTGGTCGCCCCGGTTCCGTGGCGAGGCCGACGTGCTCGAGGAGTGCACGCGCCTCGGTATCGCCTTCCTTCCCTGGTCACCGCTGGGCGGGTCGACGCAGGCGCACGAGATCGGCGACCGGTATCGGGATTTCGCGCAGGTGGGCGAGGAGATTGGGGCCAGTGCGCAGGAGGTCGTCCTCGCGTGGCTGCTGGCGACGAGTCCGGTGATGATCCCGATCCCGGGTGCGACGAGGCCGATCACCATCGACTCGATCGTGCGGGTGTGCGAGGTGATGCTGTCGCTGGAGCAGATCGCACGTCTGGATGCGACACAGCCGTTGATGGAGTCGATGTATCCCGAGGATCAGCCCCGCAGCCCGCTGGGCTGAGTCACGATGCAGGGGTCTGGTCAGGCGCCGATGCGGGGCTCCGCTGGGCCAATTCGCCCTGGTACTGCAGATAGGGCACGAAGCACTGCGCCGAGCGCCGTCCCTCCCGCCAGCCCTTGCTGGTCGGCCAGATCGCCCACCAGCCGGGGAACTTCTCCTTGCCGTTCCACATCTTGCCCTGCGCCTTGCATAGCGAGCGCGTGCGGTTCTCCACGCTCCTCGTGCCGGGGAACGTCGAGCCGGCCTTGCCGAGCTCCCGGTCGAGCACCTTGATCCAGTTGGCCTTCGGCTTGTTGCACGGGAAGGCCGACGTGTTCTTCGCATTCGGGGTGCCGGGGGTGCAGAAGTCGAACTGCTCACCCGGGGCACCGGCGACGAACTCCGCAGCCGGCTTGGTCAGGTTCACCAGCGCGGTGCCCCCCTGCAGCACCACGTCGCAGCGCATCCACCGCTCGCCGGCCTCCCATTCCGCCTTGGTCGGGAAGAGCACCGCGGTCTGGAACCGGCTGGGAAGCCTGCGATCGGGGATGCCGAGATAGGCGTTCATCGCCTTCGTGGTGCAGGGCTCGGCAGCGGACAGGCGCGCGGCGGTCGATGCCTTGGCCGGGATGCCGAAGGAGTCCGGGAGCGTGCGCACGTAGTACGTCTCGGCGGTGTGCTTCGCGGTGCAGGCCACCGGCCCGGCGGTCGACGAGACGTCGTCGAGGGTGCCCTTGCCGTAGGAGTAGCAGGAGCCGACCGTGGGCTCGGCCGCAGTGGCAGGTGGAGTGACCAGCCCGGCGACGACGAGGCCGGCGAGGGCGGACACTGCGGTGACGCGGAGCACAGCTTGGGATCGCGACATGGGGAAGTCTCCTGATCGTGCGGGGGTTCCTCGACGATAACCCGACCTCTGCGGTGTCACTGTGCTGCCTCGCCGGCGCTTCTCGTAGGCTTGCGGTTCCTGCACGACGTCGAGAGGTGGAGACCACGGTGCTGATCGGAGTGCCTCGGGAGACCAAGTCCGGTGAGACGCGTGTCGCTGCGACTCCTGCCACGGTCGTCCAACTGTTGAAACTCGGTTACGACGTTCTCGTCGAGACCGGCGCGGGCGAGGGTTCCTCGTTCCCCGATGACGCCTACGTCGAGGCGGGAGCGACGGTCGGGTCGGCGGATCAGGCGTGGGGTTCCCCGATCGTCTTCCACGTGAATGCCCCCGACGATTCCCAGATTGCTCTGCTGCAGTCGGGCGCCTACCTGGTGTCGATGATGGCGCCGGCGCAGAACCCGGACCTCCTCTCGGCGCTGGCGGCTCGCGGCGTGACTGCGCTCGCGATGGAGGCGGTGCCTCGCATCTCCCGCGCCCAGTCGCTGGACGTGCTCAGCTCGATGGCGAACATCGCCGGCTATCGCGCGGTCGTCGAGGCCGCGAACGTGTTCGGCCGGTTCTTCACCGGTCAGGTCACGGCCGCGGGCAAGGTCCCGCCGGCCAAGGTGCTCGTCGCCGGTGCGGGTGTGGCCGGCCTTGCGGCGATCGGCACGGCCGGGTCGCTCGGGGCGATCGTGCGCGCCACGGATCCACGCCCCGAGGTCGCCGATCAGGTGAAGTCGATGGGCGGGGAGTACCTGTCCATCGAATCCCCGGAGACCGAGGTCAGCGCGACCGGCTACGCCAAGGAGATGGGCGACGACTACAAGGAGCGCGAATCCGCCCTGTACGCCGAGCAGGCGAAAGACGTCGACATCGTCATCACGACCGCGCTCATCCCCGGGCGCCCCGCACCGCGGCTGCTGACCGCGGAGATGGTCGCGACCATGAAGCCCGGTTCGGTGATCGTCGACCTCGCCGCGGCGAACGGCGGCAATGTCGAGGGCTCGGTCGCCGATGAGGTCGTTGTGACCGACAACGGCGTGACGATCATCGGCTACACCGACCTCGCCGGCCGACTGCCGGCTCAGGCGTCTCAGCTGTACTCCACGAACCTCGTGAACCTGATGAAGCTGCTCACCCCGGGCAAGGACGGCGAGCTCGTCCTGAACTGGGACGACGTCGTGCAGCGGTCGATGACCGTCGCGCGGGATGGCGACGTCACCTGGCCACCCCCGCCGGTGGAGGTCTCGGCGGCTCCGAAGGCCGCCCCGGCCGCGGCGCCCAAGGCTCGTGCCGAGGAGAAACCGCCGCCGGGTCCTGGGCGGCGGTACGCGCTCGTCGGCTTCGCCGCGGCAGCACTGCTGTTGATCACCGCGGCCGCGCCGGCGCAGTTGACGTCGAACATCACGGTGTTCGTCCTGGCGATCGTCATCGGCTTCTACGTCATCGGGAACGTGCACCACGCGCTGCACACGCCGCTGATGTCGATCACCAACGCCATCTCGGGCATCATCGTCGTCGGTGCACTGCTGCAGGTGGGCACGGGTAACACTCTGGTCACCATCCTTGCCGCGATCGCCATCCTGATAGCGAGCATCAACATCTTCGGAGGCTTCGCGGTGACGCGACGGATGCTGGAGATGTTCCAGCGATGACCATCGAATCCCTCGCCACAGGCGCGTACCTGGTCGCAGCACTGCTGTTCATCATGAGCCTGGCCGGGCTCTCCAAGCACGAGACCGGCAAGCAGGGCATCTGGTACGGCATCGTCGGCATGGCGATCGCGCTCATCGCCACGATCGCCCTCGCCCTCGATGGCGGCGACCACGGTGGCATGACCACCATCGGCATTGCGCTCATGGTCGTCGCGGTCATCCTGGGTGCCTCGATCGGCCTCTGGCGCGCCAAGGTCGTCGAGATGACCGGAATGCCCGAGCTCATCGCGCTGCTGCACAGCTTCGTCGGCCTGGCCGCGGTGCTCGTCGCGTGGAACGGCTACCTGATGGTCGAGGCTGTCGGTGACGCGCAGACGGAGATCGCCCCGGACCTCCTGGGCATCCACCACGGCGAGGTGATCGTCGGGCTGTTCATCGGCGCGGTGACCTTCACCGGCTCGATCGTCGCCTACCTGAAGCTGTCGGCGAGGATCAACTCCAAGCCGATGATGCTGCCGGGCAAGAACGCCCTGAACATCGGCGCGCTGGTCGTGCTGCTCGGCCTGACGGTCTGGTTCGTCATCACCCCGGAGCTGTGGATCCTCATCGCCGCGACGATCGTCGCGCTTCTGCTGGGCTGGCACCTCGTGGCCTCGATCGGTGGCGGCGACATGCCCGTCGTCGTGTCGATGCTCAACAGCTACTCCGGCTGGGCGGCCGCGGCCTCGGGCTTCCTGCTCAACAACAACCTGCTGATCATCACCGGCGCCCTCGTCGGCTCCTCCGGCGCCTACCTCAGCTACATCATGTGCGAGGCGATGAACCGCTCGTTCATCTCGGTCATCGCCGGCGGCTTCGGCATGGAGGCCCCGTCCTCCGGCGGTGACGCCGATCAGGGCGAGCACCGCGAGGTCTCCGCGGAGGACGTCGCGGAGATGCTCGCGGGCGCCTCATCGGTCGTCATCACTCCGGGCTACGGCATGGCCGTCGCCCAGGCCCAGTACCCGGTGGCTGAGATCACCCGGATCCTGCGCGAGAAGGGCGTCAACGTCCGATTCGGCATCCATCCGGTGGCCGGTCGCCTGCCCGGTCACATGAACGTGCTGCTGGCCGAGGCCAAGGTGCCCTACGACATCGTCCTGGAGATGGACGAGATCAACGACGACCTGTCGGACACCGACGTCGTCCTTGTCATCGGCGCCAACGACACCGTCAATCCGGCGGCCGAGGACGACCCCACCTCACCGATCGCCGGGATGCCGGTCATCCGCGTGTGGGAGGCCGGCAACGTCATCGTGTTCAAGCGGTCCATGGCCGTCGGCTACGCCGGCGTGCAGAACCCGCTGTTCTTCAAGGACAACACCTCGATGCTCTTCGGAGACGCCAAGGAGCGGGTCGAGGACATCCTCAAGGCCCTCTAGGAACAGGGGCGGCCGGTCGGCTGCTCGACGAGTCTTACTCCGCGCTGCCGTAGAGGCGGTCGCCAGCATCGCCGAGTCCGGGCACGATGTAGCCCTTCTCGTTGAGCTTCTCGTCCAAGGCGGCGACGACCACCGTGACATCGACGTCGCGGCCGGCATAGGCCTCCTCCAGGCGGGCGATGCCCTCGGGAGCGGCCAGCAGGCAGATCGCGGTGACGTCACGGGCCCCCCGCTCGAGCAGCAGGTCGATCGCCGCGACGAGGGTGCCTCCCGTGGCCAGCATCGGATCGAGCACGAACACCTGGCGGTCCTTCAGGTCATGAGGCAGGCGATCGGCGTACGTCGTGGCCACGAGCGAGGCCTCGTCCCGCACCATGCCGAGGAATCCAACCTCGGCCGTCGGCATCAGCTTGGTCATCCCGTTCAGCATGCCGAGGCCGGCGCGCAGGATCGGCACCACGATCGGCAGCGGCTGGGCCATCTCGACACCGGTCGTCGGGGCCACCGGGGTGGTGATGTCGACGGGCTGCACCCGCAGCGAGTCCGTCGCCTCGTACGCGAGCAAGGTGACAAGCTCCTCGGTCAGGAGCCGGAAGGTCGTCGACGACGTGTCCTCCCGGCGCAGGCGGGTGAGCTTGTGGGCCACGAGTGGGTGGTTGATCACGAGGGTGCGCATGAGGACGACCCTAGCCGTCTTGGTCCCGGGAAGGCATCGCGCGTGGGACGATGCTCGCGTGAGCACTCAGGACGTCGCCGTCGACGATGTGGACTTCGCCGTCGCGGCCTACCGCGAGGACGGACGCTGGTCCGTGTCGGCGCTGGCGCCGCAGTCGGCCCTCGACATCGACACCCTGGTCGCGCGCCTGCGCCAGTTCCCCGGGGAGGGAGGGGTCTTCGGCATCGTCTCGATCAGTGACGACTTCTTCCTCCTGCTGCATGTGTTCGGACAGAACGTCCGCATCATGATCAGCGACGCCGCTGCGCTCCTCGACTGGTCACTGGCCGAGGAGGCCGCCGACCTCATCGAGTTGGAGTGGGATGAGGACGACATCGAGGAGTTCGAGGCGGCCGGTGATGTGGCTCTGTGCGAGAGCCTCGGCCTCGACGGTGCCGAGCTCGTCATGATCTGCGAGGACGAGGAGATGTATCCCGACGAGCAGGTCCGCGCCATCGCCAAGCGGCTGGGCTTCGCGAACGAGTTGGCCGCCGCCATCCGGGGACGATGACGCCCGAATCCCTGGATGCCGCCATGCGGCGTGCGATCACCGAGGCGGAGGCCGCTCGTGCCGCCGGCGAGATCCCGATCGGAGCGGTGGTGGTCGACCCCTCCGGTGAGGTGATCGCCGTAGCGCATAACACCCGTGAGCAGTCCGGTGACCCCACCGCCCATGCCGAGGTGCTGGCCCTGCGCGCGGCCGCAGCTGCGCTGGGCCGGTGGCGCCTGGACGACTGCACGCTCGTCGTCACCCTTGAGCCGTGTCCCATGTGCGCGGGTGCGACGACCATGGCCCGGGTCGGGCGCCTGGTGTTCGGGGCCTGGAACGACGAGTACGGCGCTGCGGGCTCCCGGTGGGATCTGGTGCGCGATCGGCGCCTGAACCATCAGGTCGAGGTGATCTCCGGCGTGCTGGCCGAGGAATGTGGTGCGATGGTGCGGGAGTTCCTCGCTGTCCAGCGGGGGAGTGACGCGAAGGAGGTGTCCTGAGTGACCTCGTTCCGGGAGAACCCCATCCGGCGTCAGCCCTCGCGTCGCCCGACGTGGCTGCTGCCCGTCGCCATCGTCGGCGGGGTGCTCGTAGCGGTGGTCATCGTCATCCTGGCCGTGCGATTCCTCGGTGGCTCGGGGGACGAGGAGCCGGCCGCGGACGTCGCCCCCGAGCCCTCCTGCTCGACCCTCATGGTGGCCCCCGCGGACGAGCTCCCACCGCCGAAGAAGGTGCGTGTCAACGTCTACAACGCGACCGAGACGTCCGGTCTGGCCTCCAAGACGGCGCGCGACCTCAAGAAGCGCGGCTTCGTCATCAAGGATGTGGCCAACGATCCCGCCGGTCTGCCGATCGAGGGTGTCGCCCGCATCCGTTACGGCCCCAAAGCCGCCAAGCGGGCCGAACTGCTGTCGTACTACCTCCCTGGGGCGGAACTCGTTGAGATAGAGCGCTCCGGCACAGTCGTGGACCTCGCCCTCGGCAACGCCTTCACGTTCGTGCCGCCCCAGCCCGACATCGACGCGACGCTGAACGCCAGCGAGGCGGTGCTGTCCGGTCCGGGCTGCTTCGACGGCTCGTCGACCGAGGACGGTGCGGTCGAGGAGATCGTCATCGAGGACACCGTCTCGGAGTAGTCGGCTACTGCTGAGGGTTCGCGTCCGGGCGCGCCAGGATCAGGGCGATCGCGGGCAGGAACAGACCGATCAACACCGCGGTGGGCCCCACGCGGACCGCGAAGGCACCGAGTGCGCCGCCGGCCGCGTAGCAGAGGATCGTCATGATGCCGAGAACCGCCAGGCGACGACCCGCGGACTCTGTGGCCCCATGGCCGGCCATCCATTCGATGAGTCCGCGCGCGCTGTTGAGAACGGTCGCGGTCTGGAACGTCGGCTGGATCGGGGTGTCCGCGATCTTGGTCATGACACTCGCAAGGACGCCGAGGGCCGTCCCGCCGAGAAGCGCACACGCGATGCCCTTCTGACTGTCGTTGCTCACAACGAGGATGACGAGCCACCAGAGTCCCAGGATCGCGGAGGCCGTCAGGAGCCGCACCCGCACCAGAGTCCAGCCCAGCCGGGCCGCCGGGATGCCGAGCAGCCAGGCGAGCATCGCGCCGACCGCGAAGCCGAGCATGGACAGCAGGGCCAGCGGCCACGCGTCGTACTCCCCGAACAGACCCATGCCGGCGCGCACGATATTGCCGGACTGGTTGGCGATGAAGACGTCGAAGCGGCTGAGCGAGTACCCGTCGGTGTAGCCGGCTGTCAGGGTGAGCAGGGCCAGAGCGAGGACGGGCCACCGGAAGATGCCGACGTGCCCGACGGGTGCCGTCGGGTCACCGGAACCACTCGGCGTCGGCGTCGTCATGGTCACCCAGTATTGCGAAGGCCGGTCGCGATGCCGTTCACCGTGACGGACAGGGCGCGGCCGAGGGCCTCGTCGGGCTCGCCGCCCTCGGCCCGGATGCGGCGCACCCGCTCCAGCAGCGACACCTGCAGCACGTGCAGGGGCAGCAGGTAGGTGTCGCGCACCTCGAGGGTCCGGGCCAGTGAGGGGTTGCCCCCGAGGAGTCGGTCCTGGCCGGTGATGGCGAGCACCTCGCGCGCCGTCAGCTCGTACTCGGTGCGGATCTCGTCCAGGAATCCGTGCAGGGACTCCGGAACGAGGGTCCGGACGTACAGCTCCGCGACATCGAGATCGGTCTTGGCGAGGGTCATCTCGACATTCGAGATGAAGTTGCTGAAGAAGTGCCAGTCCCCGTACATGTCCGCGAGGGCGGGGGTGTGACCGGCCTCGCGTGCGGCCGCGAGACCGCTGCCGACGCCGAACCAGCCGGGGAGCACCTGACGGGACTGCGTCCAGCCGAACACCCACGGGATCGCCCGCAGCCCGGAGATGCCGGCTGCGGTGTCGGGGCGTCGGGACGGACGTGAGCCCAGATGCATCGCCCCGAACTCCTCGACGGGCGTGGATAGGGCGAAGTACTCGGGCAGCCCGGGGGAGTCGATGAGCGCCCGGTACCGCTGCTGCCCGGCACCGGACGCGATGGACATGACCTCGTCCCAGGTGGCGAGCTGCTCCGGCTTGTTGCGGGGGGTCGCATGGAGCAGGGATGCGTCGACGACAGCGGCGACCATCTGCTCGAGGTTGTCGCGCGCGAGGGTAGGCAGCAGGTACTTGTCAGAGATGACCTCGCCCTGCTCGGTCACCTTGATCTCACCGCTGAGCACACCCCACGGCTGGGACAGGATCGCCTCGTAGGTCGGACCGCCACCACGGCCGACGGTGCCGCCACGACCATGGAACAGGCGCAGCCGCACGCCGTACTTCGCGGCCACATCGCGCAGCCGCCGCTGGGCCTGGTGGATCTCCCACTGCGACGTGGTGATGCCCGCGTCCTTGTTGGAGTCGGAATACCCGAGCATGACCTCCTGGACATCGCCCCGGGAGGCGACGATCGAGCGGTAGGCCGGAACCGAGAGCAGCTCCTCGAGGATCGTGCCCGCAGCCATGAGCTCCGCACCGGTCTCCAGCAGGGGGACGAAGCCGACACGCGCCGTACCGGCCGTCGCGTCGACCAGGCCGGCCTCGCGGGCCACGACCACGGCGGCGAGGAGGTCGTCGCTGCCCTGCGTCATCGACACGATGCAGGAGTCGATGGCGCGGGGGCCGTAGCGGTCGAGTCCCTGCCGCACGGCGACATAGGTGCGCCAGGTGCGCAGGCCGTCGTCATCCAGCGGAGGTGGAGTCGGTGCGAGGGGCCGCTTGGAGTCCAGTTCGGTGATGAGTGCGGTCCTCTTCTCCTCGCGCGTGAGGTCGACCCACGGGCGATCGATCACACCGAGACGGTCGAACAGCTGGCCCACCGCGTGCTGATACTTGCCCGAGTGCTCGCGCACGTCGAGGGTGGCCAGGGGGAGGCCGATGGCGGCGACAAGCCGGATCGTCCGGTCCAGGATGCCGGTGGCGGCGAGCTGCCCTCCGCCCGCATCGAGGAGTTCGTCGCGCACGAGCAGGAGGTCGTCGAGCAACCCGGCGGTGGTCTCGTAGTCTCGGCCCGGCTCGTGACGCCGTGAAGTCCGCATGTGGTCGAGCGTCAGTTCGAGGCGCTTGCGGATGATGGTCAGCTTGAGGCGGACGGGTTCCTCGGCATTGATGCGCAGGTAGCGCGGGTCGAAGTCGGGCAGGGCCTCCAGGTCCCGCGCGATGGAGTCGCGCAGCGCTTCGCTGGTCTGCGTGATGCGTTCGGAGATGGACAGGTCCTCGATCAGGTGTGAAAGGGCGGGCAGGAGGTCGGCGATGCCGTGCTCGCGCTGGAAGCGCAGCACGTCGAGGGTGGTCTCCGGGGTGACGAACGGGTTGCCGTCCCGGTCGCCCCCGATCCACGAGCCGAACGTCACGGGACGTGATGACGGCGGGAGTTCGACACCCATGGTGCGGAAGGCCGACGCGAGGTCGTCGAGAACAGCCTCCAGGGGACCACGGGTCAGGTCGTCGACGTAGTAGAGGGCGTTGCGCGCCTCGTCGATCACGTGCGGCTGCTGGATGCGGATCTCGTCCGTCTGCCACAGCAGGTCCACGATCTCGGCAACACGACGCAGCCGGACGTCGTCGTCCAAGGATTCGTCGAGAAGAACGTCGGCCATGCGGCGCAGCTTGGTGAGGACGGAACGACGAGCTGCCTCGGTCGGGTGGGCGGTGAACACCGGACGCACGGACAGCTCGGAGGACAGCGCGACGACGGCCTCGTGCGTGACGTCGGACGACGAGACGGCCTCGGCCACCCGGCGCAGCGGACCACCACTTTCGCGCCGGGCCCGCACGATGTCGCGCGACCGTTCGACCTGCTCAGCGACGTTCGCGAGGTCGAAGTAGACGGAGAAGGCACGAGCGAGACGGGTCGCCGTGGCGACGTCAACGGACGTGAGGCGCTCGGCGGCGGCGTTCTGATCCTCGCGGACGAGGCGTCGTACCTCCTCGACGAGGTCGAGCATGTCGGGACCCTCGTGGCGGACAAGGGCGTCACCGAGGAGGACGCCGAGGTCGCGGATGGTGCCACGCAGTCGGCTGTCGTCAGGGGCGCTCGAGGTGTCGGGCGTCAGGGTCATGGCCCTATCCAAGCGTGGATCCCTCTGACCACCAAAGTGACGCTGTGCTTCAGGTGGCCGTGACCTGAATGGTCTCGACAAGGGACGACACTGCGACCCTCAACGGTTTGAGCAGCACGTCCGGAGCGCGGCGCCGGGTCAGGACCTCGAGCATTGACTCGTAGTACCAGGCGATGTCGTCAGGTGGGGCGTTGAAGCGATCCATCGCTGAGACTCCATGCAGAGCAAGGTCAGTGCTGAGTGTGCGGGCGTTGTGGAGCTTGTCGGCCGCGCTCACGAGGATGACGTCGTCGTCCGCATCGACGAGTTCCGCGAGGTGCTGCTCCTTGCGCTCTTGCCAGGGGGCCTTCGCTGACGGATCGACGACGAGGGAGTCGCTGCACGCCCGGACGATGTGCTCGACCCGCGGGCCGAACATGTCGGCGATCTCGGTCAGGCGCACCTCGCCCCCGCAGTCCTCGGCGACATCGTGCAGCAGGGCAGCGATGGCAACGTCCTCGTCACCCCCGGCCTCGAGCACCAGGACTGAGACCGCCAGCGGGTGGCAGATGTAGGGGATCGACGTGCCCTTGCGCACCTGGTCGGCATGCATCCTCGAGGCGTATTCCACTGCGGTGGAATACCGCGGGCCGAGGACGACGGGCGCCATTGCCCGATCGTGGCACAAGACCGAGGGGCTGATGCGTCCTATCCGTTGGCAGACTCCACGAGGCGCCGAGCCGTGGCGGTGTCGGTGACGAGGGTATTCACCCACCCACCTAGGAGTGCACCACGGATCGCGGCCTGCTTGGCAGGGCCGCCGGCCACGGCGATGGTGCGCCTACATTTGTGCAGCTGCTCGAGCGTGACCCCGATGACGAGCTCGTCCAAATCTGTCGAGACTGCGTTCCCGTCGGCATCCATGAATCGCAGGTTCACCTGTCCGACGGCACCCTTCCTCTTTGCCATGGCGAACTGCTCAAGGGTGAAGAAGTTGTCGCCGGCTCTCAAGGGTGGGTCGACTTCACAGGTGCCGATGCCGATCAAGGCCTCGTCCACGTTGTCGAGGAGGGAGAGGGACTCCTGGGCATGTGGATCGTTGCTGACCAGAGCCCGACGCGCCTGTGCGGACTTCATAACGCCGGGCACGCGCAGGAAGCGCGGTTGGGCGCCGAGGAGCCGGGCCAGCTGCCGGGTGACCTCCGCTGCATCGTGCTGGGCATCAGGGGGTCCGACGTCGCCAAGCATCTGGACGACATACGCCGACGACCCGTCCGCGGGGGCCTCCAGGTCGGGAACGGTCTCGCGCAGAGTACGGCTCCACGAGGTGAAGCCGATGATGTCGCCGGAGAGTGGCTTCTCGTTGAGGTAGCCGGCGAGGAATTGGCCGAGATCGGAGATGAGTCCCGCGTCATCGCCCTCAGGGACGTCGAGCACCTGGGCGTCGCGGATGCCGTAGGACTCGATGAGTGCGTGCTCGAGCTCCAACTGCAGCCCGGCTGGTGCGCGCACCGTGGTCCGCACGACTCCGAGCCTCGATGCCGACTCCAGTAGCCGCGAGACACGTGACTGCGACAGGCCGAGCAGGTCGGCGACCTGGCTCTGCTTGAGGCCGCGCATGTGGTAGAGCCACGCGACCCGGGTGATCAGGCGCAGCTGCTCCTGCTCGACCGGGTCCGCTCCCTGGAGGGTCGTCATGCGTGTCCTTCCGAGTGAAGATGCAATGCCAGAAAGATTATGCCGAACGTCTTGACGCGGCGGAGGGAGCACCCTTACGGGATGCCCCTTCAACGATGGCGGTGGCGGTGGGAGCCGTCCTCGCCTTCGGCTCGTCCTCCCACATCCCCTGACCTTCGAAATTGTTGAGGGAGCACCCCTATGGAGCACTCCCTCAACAATGGCGGTGGCGGTGGGATTTGAACCCACGGTGAGGTTGCCCCCACACGCGCTTTCGAGGCGCGCTCCTTTGGCCGCTCGGACACGCCACCGCGGGACAGGCTACAAGAACCTAGGAGTGCCTTGGCCGTCACCCTCAGCACGTCGAAAGGGGTCGTGATGAGCAGACATGGCTATCCCGCCGGCGGCTGTCCCGGTGATCGTCATGGGGCGGATGCCGCAGCGTCGACATCCTCCATATAGCCTCCTCCACGGAGGATTCGCCTAGTGGCCTAGGGCGCACGCTTGGAAAGCGTGTTGGGAGCAATCCCTCAGGGGTTCAAATCCCCTATCCTCCGCGCTCCGCCTCAAGCGGTGAGATGGGATCGGCCCTCGCCGATCCCATCTTTGCTTGGCCCGGACCGCGAAGGCGTGTTTGCCAGGCATCCCAGTAGGCGCAGCAGCCGACCGGCAAGGGGATGTTCCTGGCACCGCTGGGTGAGGCCAGTTCACCAACTCCTTGGTCGCATGTGCCACGAGTCCGGTGACTGCACTGCAGTCCTGTCCTGCAGGTCCCAGCGTGCGGGTCTGTTCGTCCGTCGACTTCGTTCCCGCACAGCTGACTTGGACTTATCGTATTCCTCAGCTTGCCTGAGAGGGGACGTTCGAGACAGCCATGGCCTCTTCGAAATCCTCACGAGTCCTTACTGCTGTGGGTGCGGTCGCCGCGCTGGGGTACACCGTCCTGGTGCCGTCGCTCGTGTTCTTCGCGTCCATCGGGTCGTGGGAGTGCCTCGGCTCTCGATGTGATGCCGGGAATGTGGCCCTGATTGTCGGAATGGTGGCTGGATACGCGGCCGGGCTGTCAGCGGTGGTGCTCTTGACGGTGCTGTCCCTACGGCCTCGCCGTGGGACATTCATTGCATCCTTGACAGCGCTGCTGCTTGCCGCACTGGCGTTCGTGGTGCAGATCTGGGGAGCATCGACTGTGTCATCAGGTGGGCGCGCCGGGGCGGAGGCGATGCAGTCCGCCGTTGTCGTCGATCAGATCCTGCAGCAGGCATTTGCCGACACCACCGGTATGTCGGTGTGGAGCACACCCGGCGTCACTGGTCCGGACGTGCGCGTCGTGTTGTGTCCTGACGACCCCGAACGGTTCCAGGCAATGTCAAGCCTGACCTTCGACGTCGTGACAGGTCTTCCCAAGGAGGTTCGTGAGGCCATAGTCCACGAAGTGGAGGTCTCGACCACGGCCCTCCAGTTGTTGCCCGATGTTGATCTGAGGGCAATCTGGACTCGCGACCACAGTAGGTGGGTGTTGACTGTGTCTGCTTCCTGTACGGCCATCACAGAAGGGACGTGAGAATGCGATCAAGGACCCTGGCCACCGCCGTGTTGTCCCTGGGGTTGCTCGCGGGCGTTGGTATTGCTCCCGAGGCTGCGGCCGCCAAAGTGTGCGTTCCCCTCCTCACCGGTACCCAGTGCGTGGAATTCCTCGAGGGTCGGCCAAGTGAGCCGGGATTGTCCAAGGGCATGGCGATATCGGTGAGCCCGCGCGAACTGACGTCAGCGGGAACTCTCACAGTCAAGATCACGGGCTTCCGGCCGCGTGAGGGGTTGCGTAGGTTCAACTTCAACATTTTCGGGCAGAACCGCATGGTGGAGTACAGCTCCGACTTTCGACGGGCTGACTCCAAAGGCGCCTTCAGTTGGAAGGTCGCACCCTCCACGGCGATCTACGAAAGCACATGGGGGGAACCGGCACTGTGTGTGCTGGGTCAGCGCTCGCGGAAGCTCGCCTGTGCATCGTTCTCGGTCGCCCCGGAGGCAACAGACACCTCGGTCCCTGAGAGCTCGCCTGACGTGGGTGCGCCAGAGTCAACTCCCACGACTTCTCCGCCGACGGCTGGGGGGAACTGCAGGGACTACGGCTTCACAGTCATGTGCACGGAGTAGTGAGCGCAAAGCCTGTCGAGAAGCCCTCGCGCTAGTCGCGTCTCGGAGCAGGGAGAACCACGTCGAGAATGGTGATGAGCACGTAGGCGGATCCTATGGTTGCGACCGCGAAAGCGGTGGTGCTGGACAGTTGCGCAGCGAGGTAGACCTGCTTCCCGATGGCCGCCCATGCGACGATCGCGATCCCGAAGAGAAAGGTTCCCAGGAAGAGCAAGAGCTTGCCGTCTCGCGGCGAGCGGGCCGTGTCCTCGTGGGTCGCGCCTCCGTCGGTCAGGAAGCCCCAGACGAGACCAACGATGAGGAGTGCCATGGCTGAAGCGCCGATGAGAAAGCCGACGGGCACCGCGAAGTAGTCCGCTTGCCGTAGCAGGGCGGAGAGCAGGACGATCGTGAACAGAATGGTGAGGCGGTGCGGGCTGAGTGCTCGCCGGGCCCCCCAGACCATGAGGGTCACGATACCGATCAGTAATCCGATATTGCCCAGCTCGGCGACGGACCAGTCCAGGCCGAGGGCGAGCATCGGGCCGCGAAGGAAGACGATCAGGGTGATCATCAGGGCATCGATGAGGAGCACAGCAGTCAACCGCACCTGCCCTCGGCGGCGCGTGATGAGTGCAGTCACGCAGAGACCGACCACCACGGCCATCCGCGCAAGAACGATGGCTGTATCGCTTCCCGTTGCCTCGACGAGAACAACCACAGTGGACTGCATCTCGGCCGAGCGACCCAGAGCGACGGTCGCGCCGATCAGGGCGAGCACATTGCTGATGAGGACCGGGGCCATGATCGTGTACGCGATGGGTACTGCGACCGCGACCGCAATGGTGGCGGCGTCCGGTTCTGTCGACACGCCTCCCGCCCGATGGGCGAACCGCCAGCACAGCACGGCGAGCCCGATCACGAGCAGTGCGCCCATGACCGCACCTAGTGAGCGAGCAAGGCCCAACTCGCCCCAGCGTTGCATGAGTCCGGGGGTGATCGCCATCACCTGCCACACGATGGCCACGACGAGGATGAGGCTTGCGACCCTTGCGGAGACTCGACGGCTCACGAATTCGGTGGCCTGGGTCGCGATGGACACTCCGAGCTGTGTTGCACTCAGACCTGAGGTGAAGGCGATCGGCAAGGCGAGGGAGGTGAGGGTCACGAGCAGAGTCGAGGTCGTGATGAGGTCGAACCGCGTCTCTATTACCTCCGTTCCGGCGATGAATCCCCTGTAGGCAGAAACGGCAACGATGAGCGCCAGTACGAGGAGAACGAGAAAGTCGATTGCCGCATTCGTGCGCTGGGTCCAGATGGCGAAGGAGTAGCCGGCGATGGTGGCGAGCGCGACCCATGGGATCCACGCACCCGACCCCTCGCTGTTCACCGTCATCGATGACGCGATCAGGTTCGCGAGGATGGCCGTGACGGCGACGAGGATGGCGATTCGAAGCGACAAGCGCAGCCGCTGAGATCCGGCCAGGACGAGGGCACTTGACAGGGCAAGCAGCAACAGCATTGCGGGGACGAGAAAGGCTGGAACGACGCTGTTCCCGGCCGAGTCGACAACTGCAATGAAGTCACTCATCTCGCGTAGCGGGTTCGCAGCCATGATGGTGACGATCAGGATCCCGACGATGGCCGTCACGACCCAGGTGATCCCGACGATCGACGCGGGATGTGTGCGAAGCGCGAGAGTGCCGCTGCGCACCGGTGTGACGAGCACGTTCATGACCATCGCGCCGACGAAGTCCCACATCGAACGCGCGAAGCCGCTTGCGTTACTCACCTTGCACCACTGTGATCACGCCCGACTTGTCGATTGCGAGGATGTGGGCGCCCATCGTGTGCACCCATGTCTGCGCCAGGTTCGCCTCGCTCGAAGAGGTGAGGGTCGCGAGCCGATGCAGGGTGCCACCTTCGGTGATTCTCCCCACTGTCGGCCCGGCAGCGACGAGGCCACCGTCCGTGAGATGGGGTTGCTCTAGGTCGCGGATGCGCCAGACCTCCTCGCCGCCGGAGAGGCGGAATCCCACGACACCGTCCTTCGTCGGAAGCATCGCCACTGAGCCGACGACAACCCCACTGTCCGTCACAGAGGTGTCGACGTTGGCCGTCCAGGAGCGCGTGCCGCGGCGATCGAAGCGATGTAGAGCACCGGTGCCATCCTGAAGGATCACGCCACCGTCACCGGTCGAAGTCATCGGTGCGAAGACACCTTCGGTTTCTGCCGTCCACGTTGGCGAGCCATCACTGTGGGTGGCCTCTATACGGCCCGAGGTGTCAGCCGCGACGACGAGTGAACCGGAGACGATCGGCGCTGTCGCGAAAGTGTCGTCGAGCCGAATCGTCCATCGCTGATGTCCGGATCTGATGTCGTAGGCGCGCACGGTGCCGTCCATGAGTGACACCGCGACGATGCCGTCGAGAATCGCCGGTCGGCCGACGGAAACGTCCGGCAGTCGCTGAAGCCAGTGGATCCGACCTGCGGCGTCGAAACCCATAAGTGCTCGACGAGTCGTGGTCACCGCCATTCGCCCATCGGCCTCCCCTATGCCGACTACTTCGCCTCCGGGGTGCTGGATCCACGTCGTGCTCTGCGTCGGGACACCGTCAACGATGGATGGATGGACGGCAATGAGGTCGCCGATCGGCCCGTTCGTCGAGACGACCAGACCGTCGATGACGACCGGTGCCAGCGATAGGCCGGTATTCGAGAACGATGAGGGGATCACCGTCCCCTCGGGAAGGGAGGCAGCAGAGGGCGGTGTCACCTCGCCGAGGCGCACCGAGCCGGGTTCGGCCAGGGCAAAGGTAAGTCCTGACGCCCGACTGGTGGCCCGAATCGAGCCCAGGCCCTCGCACCACGTCGAATCTGTGGTGTCGTTCATGGGGCCACCAGCAGAATCCTGCTGATCGAGGATCGTCGTGACAGCGATGCACCGCCGCCCGCTCTGTGTCGGTGCAGCGTCGATCGACCCCCGGTACACGAACGGGGTCGTCAGGTTCACCTCTCCGGTGTCGGTCCAGTTTGCGCCTGGCACTGGATCGGATGGCAGTTCCTTGCGGGGCGGGGCGTAGAGGAAAGTCTGCCCGTTTGACGCGAGGCTGAGGACCGTGAAATACCCGTCGGACCGCATCAGGCTGAGTGTCGTCGTCGCAAGGACGGCCCCGTAAGCATCGACCTCGGTCGACAAGGACCTCTCGATCTGCACTGTCGGATCCGTGGCATCGGCACCCAGTGCAACGAGGAAGAGGGAAGCTTCGTCGTTGGGCAGAGATGCAAGCGTGCCCAAGACGCCAGTGGTCGACACGGTGAGCGTCATCGGTGGGACGCGGTCAGCTGACTCCACGACGAGGATTGGCTCGTCGGTCCGGTTGAGGTAAGCGCGATAGTCGCTGGGGACGGAAATGGAGGGAGATGAGACGACGAAGCCTGCGACGCCGATCAGGAGGACCGCGAGCGAGACCCCTGCGGCAACGGCAATGCGCGTCCCGCGTCGTGTTTCGGCCGGGACGGCCGATGATGGCTCAGGCACTGGCACGCAGGGTAGCTCCCACAGGCACTTCGAGGAAGGGCCAAGGGCGTACCTCCTCCACGCCGATCCCCAGCGCTGCCAGCACCCTCCTTGACCCGGTCGCTACCGGCACCTGCGCCACCTCTGGCGAGGGCGGCGGCTCACGCCTTTCCCCACGTGTCCGTGCGTCGCGTACAGTGGTGGCCGACCCCTCGTGCGGCGTCATCGCGTGAACCTCCCCAGGGCCGGAAGGCAGCAAGGATAAGCGTGCTCTGGCGGGTGTGCGGGGGGTCCCTTCATGCTCCGTGACGGCACGAGTCCCGCCGACCGGCGGCCGGTGTGGGTCACGCCCGTTAGGGTGCGAGCGTGTCCATGGCGCTGTATCGCACGTATCGACCCGCGACCCTCGACGAGGTCGTGGGCCAGGACCACGTCACCGGACCCCTGCGTCGCGCCCTGGCCAACGACCGCGTGCACCACGCCTACCTGTTCTCAGGCCCGCGCGGCTGCGGTAAGACCTCGACCGCCCGTATCCTCGCCCGCTCGCTCAACTGCGAGCAGGGCCCCACACCCGACCCGTGCGGGGAGTGCCAGTCGTGCCTCGACCTCGCCCCGAACGGTCCGGGATCCATCGACGTCATCGAGCTCGACGCGGCGAGCCACGGTGGCGTCGACGACACCCGCGAACTCCGAGAGCGCGCGATGTTCGCGCCTGCTGCCTCGCGTTACAAGGTCTACATCATCGACGAGGCGCACATGGTCACGACGCAGGGATTCAACGCCCTGCTCAAGCTCGTCGAGGAGCCACCGGAGCACGTGCGCTTCATCTTCGCCACCACCGAGGTCGAGAAGGTGCTGCCGACGATCCGCTCGCGCACGCACAACTACACCTTCCGGCTCGTCCCCAACAAGGGACTGCAGCAGCACCTCGCCGGTGTCTGCGACAAGGAGGGGATGCCGTACGAGCCGGAGGCCCTCGCGCTCGTCGCGCGTGCCGGCGCCGGGAGTGTGCGCGACAGCCTGTCGGTCCTCGGGCAGGTCATGTCGGGAGCGGGCCCGGAGGGGGTCACGTACTCCGAGGCTGTCGCGCAGTTGGGAATGACGGACGCAGCGTTGCTCGACGACACCATCACGGCTTTGGCCGACCACGACGGCGCCTCGATGTTCACCGTCATCGACCGCGTCATCGACGCCGGGCATGACCCTCGCCGGTTCGTCACCGACCTGCTGGAGCGCTTCCGCGACCTGATCGTCCTGCACTCGGTGCCCAACGCCGCGGAGCTCGGACTCATCGAAGCCCCCGAGGATCGGCTCGCGTCGGAGATCGAGCAGTCCCAGCGGTTCGGCCTGGCGGAGCTCACGCGCGCGGCGGACGTGACGTCGGATGCACTGAGTGATCTCAAGGGCGCCACGGCACCGCGACTCCACCTCGAGCTCATGGCGGCTCGCCTGTTATTGCCCGCAGCCGACACCGATGAGGCTGCTATGCGCGCCCGTCTTGATCAGCTCGAGCGTCGAGTCGCCTCGGCTCCTGTGCATGCGGTAGCCCCGGTGGCCGCTCCGCCAGACAAGGCCGCGCCGTCGACTGATGCCGCTCCCGCACCCTCGGCGGCACCTGCAGCTCCGGCGGGCGAGCCGGCAGAGTCCACTTCCACTTCCGCGGCCGCGGCCGCACCGGGTCGTCGTCGTCCGCCCAAACTGTCCGACGTCGCACCCTCCTCTGCGTCATCGAGCAGCGCCGCGGACGATCGACCCGAGCCGGCGGCATCGCCGGAACCTGCGCCGTCGAGCGGCAGCCAGAGCGTCGACGAGTTCATCTCGATGTGGCCGGCGGTCCTCGAGGCCGTCAAGTCGTACTCCAAGGTCGCGTGGATGTCCTTCTCCTCCTCGCGGCCTGTGTCGTTGTCGAACGGCGAACTCGCCGTGGCCGTCGGTGACGCGGGCACCGTGAAGGGTCTGGTCTCCAGCGGCCACGACGAGCGACTGCGCCAGGCGATCCTCGATGTCATGCGCGTCGACGTGAAGGTCAGCGTGATCCTGGCCCCCGACAAGGCGGTCCCCGTCACGGCTTCTGCGCCGGCACCGGCATCGGCACCGGAAGCGGCTGCGTCCCCAGAGAGCGACGACGCCCCTCCACCGCCCGCACCGGAGCCCGACGCCCCGAGCATGGATGACGCGGACATGGACGACGCCTCCGGGATCGACCTGGCCCTGCGCGAGTTCGGCGCCACCCAGATCGGGGAGATCGAGCACTGATGGCAGATCGAGCACTGATGAACAGGGGTTTGTTCAGCCATGTATGAGGGAATCGTCCAGGACCTCATCGACGAACTCGGCCGGCTCCCGGGAGTGGGACCGAAGAGCGCGCAGCGCATCGCATTCCACATCCTCGCTGCCGATCCTTCCGACGTGAACCGGCTCGCCTCGATCCTGCGGGAGGTCAAGGAGAAGGTGCGCTTCTGCTCGATCTGCGGCAACGTCGCGGAGGAGGAGCAGTGCCGGATCTGCCTCGATCAGCGTCGAGACCCCTCCATCCTGTGCGTGGTCGAGGAGCCCAAGGACGTCCTCGCCATCGAGAAGACCCGCGAGTTCCGTGGTCGGTACCACGTGCTCGGCGGCGCGATCTCGCCGATCGACGGCATCGGGCCGGACGACCTGCGCATCCGTGAGCTGCTGGCTCGACTTGCCGACGGCGCCGTCACGGAGGTCATCCTCGCCACGGACCCGAACCTCGAGGGTGAGGCGACGGCCACCTATCTGGCCCGGATGATCTCGCCGCTGGAGATCGCCGTCTCCCGGTTGGCCAGCGGCCTGCCCGTCGGCGGTGACCTGGAGTACGCCGACGAGGTCACGCTCGGGCGAGCCTTCGAGGGCCGCCGTCGCGTGTGAGTCACCCGGACGCGTGGTCAAGTGCCCTCGGAAGCGCGGATAGACTTGCGGCTTGTGTCCCTGATCGTTCAGAAGTACGGCGGCTCCAGCGTCGCTGACGCCGAGAGCGTCAAGCGCGTGGCGCGTCGCATCGTCGATACCAAGAAGGCCGGCCATCAGGTCGTCGTCGTCGTGTCCGCGATGGGGGACACCACCGATGAGCTCCTTGATCTCGCCGAGCAGGTCTCACCGCTGCCCCCGGCCCGGGAGCTCGACATGCTCCTCACCGCCGGTGAGCGCATCTCCATGGCGGTGCTCGCGATGGCGATCCACGACCTCGGGGCCGAGGCCCGCTCCTACACCGGCTCGCAGGCCGGCCTGATCACCGACTCCGCTCACGGCGCCGCCCGCATCATCGACGTCACGCCGGGCCGCATCCAGGAGGCACTCGACTCCGGCGCCATCCCGATCGTCGCCGGATTCCAGGGTGTCGCGCAGGACACCAAGGACATCACCACCCTCGGCCGGGGTGGGTCGGACACCACCGCCGTCGCCCTCGCCGCCGCCCTCAACGCGGAGGTGTGTGAGATCTACACCGATGTCGACGGCGTCTTCAGTGCCGACCCTCGTGTCGTTCCCGCGGCCCGTCAGGTCCCGCAGATCACGTACGAGGAGATGCTGGAACTCGCCGCCGTCGGCGCGAAGGTGCTGCACCTGCGCTGCGTCGAGTACGCGCGGCGCTTCGACCTGCCGATCCACGTCCGCTCATCCTTCTCCGACCGCACCGGCACGCTGGTGCTGTCTCCCGAAGCCATTCAAGCCGCCATCGCGGAAGGGACTGCCATGGAACAGCCGATCATCTCCGGGGTCGCCGCGGACGTGAACGACGCCAAGATCACCGTCGTGTCCGTGCCGGACCAGCCGGGTCGCGCCGCCTCGATCTTCCGCACGCTCGCCGACGCCAACATCAACCTCGACATGATCGTGCAGAACGTGTCGCTCGCCTCGACCGGTCGCACGGACGTCACGTTCACCTGCCCGCAGGGGTCCGCTGCGGCGGCCATGCAGGCGCTCGACGCCAAGCGGGACCAGATCGGCTACGAGGACCTGCTCGTCGACGATCAGGTCGCCAAGGTGTCGCTCGTCGGCGCCGGCATGCGGTCGCACCCGGGTGTCTCCGCAACGTTCTTCGATGCCCTCGCCGAGGCCGGCATTAACGTGGAGATGATCTCGACGTCGGAGATCCGCATCTCCGTCGTCACCCGCGTCGACGACGCGAAGAAGGCCGTGCAGGCCCTGCACACCGCCTTCGGACTGGACGCCGACGGCGAGGCCGTCGTCTACGCCGGGACCGGTCGATGAGCCGCGTGATCGGCGTCGTCGGCGCCACCGGCCAGGTCGGTGCCGTGATGCGCCGCCTGCTCGACGAGCGCGACCTCCCGATGGAACGCGTGCGGTTCTTCGCGTCCGCTCGCTCCGCGGGCTCCACGCTGCCGTTCCGCGGCGAGGAGATCGTGGTGGAGGACGCGGCCACGGCCGACGTCTCCGATCTCGACATCGCCCTGTTCTCGGCCGGCGGCGCGACCTCGAAGGCCCAGGCCCCGCGGTATGCCGAGGCCGGTGCCGTCGTCATCGACAACTCGTCGGCCTGGCGCATGGATCCGGATGTCCCGCTGATCGTCAGCGAGGTCAACCCTCATGCCATCGCCGAGATGCGCAAAGGGATCATCGCCAATCCCAACTGCACGACGATGGCCGCGATGCCGGTACTCAAGCCGTTGCATGCCGCGGCGGGATTGCGTCGGCTCGTCGTCAGCACCTTCCAGGCCGTCTCCGGCTCCGGGCTGGCCGGCGTCGAGGAACTCGACACCCAGGTGCGGGCTGCCGTCACCCAAGACATCGCCGCGCTGACCCATGACGGAACGGCCGTCGATTTCCCCGCACCGGTGAAGTACGTCGCACCGATCGCCTTCAATGTCGTGGCGCTGGCCGGGAGCATCGTCGACGACGGTTCCTTCGAGACCGACGAGGAGCAGAAGCTCCGCAACGAGAGCCGCAAGATCCTCGAGATTCCGGATCTGCTGGTGTCGGGCACCTGCGTGCGCGTTCCCGTCTTCTCCGGCCACTCCCTGTCGATCAACGCCGAGTTCGAGCAGGACATCACCCCCGAGCAGGCGACGGCGATCCTTGCCGATGCTGCTGGGGTGGAGCTCTCCGACGTCCCCACCCCATTGCAGGCAGCAGGCGCCGATCCGTCCTTCGTCGGCCGTATCCGCCAGGACCAGTCGGTCGAGGGCAGGCGCGGGCTGGTGCTGTTCGTCAGCAACGACAACCTGCGCAAGGGTGCCGCACTCAACGCCGTGCAGATCGCCGAGCTGGTGGCTGCGCGCTAGTCGCGCTCCAGGACGGTCACGCAGAAGTCCGTCGCCTCGTCGTCGAGCGCGACCTGGTCGCCCGGCCAGGGCTTGAGGTCCCACGTCGCGAATCGCTGGCGGATCCGCAGGCCGGCATCGGCGACCGCGGCGTCGAACGTACCGAGGTCACACATCGCCAGGTGGAACCCGGTGACGAGGAATCCGGTGCCGGTGAGGTGCGCGAACACCCCTCGCAGGACGTCGGCCTCCGTGCCCGGCGCGACGAAGGACATCACGTTTCCGGCCAGGACGGCGGCGTCGAACGGCTCGGTGACGCCGCGCTGGGTGAGGTCCAGATCGGCAAGGTCGGCGACGATCCACTCCGGCCCCGGGTTGTCGACCCGCGCGGCCTCGATCAGGACCGGATCGGCGTCGACGCCGACGACCAGATGACCGAGATGGTGCAAGGCCCCACCGGTGCGGCCCTGCCCGCAGCCCCCGTCGAGCACCCGCGCGTGGCGGGGCAGCATGGCGTCCAGGAGCCGCGCCTCGCCCTCCAGGTCGGTCCCCTTCGCCCGCTCGGTGCGGAAGTGCTCGACGTACCAGTCCGAGTGCGAGGCCTCGGTCTCGGTCTCCCAACGAGTGGGTCGGCTCACGTCAGCGCCGGCCGTGCGTAGGAGAGCTCGGCGTAGTCGCGTGCGTAGACCTCGCCGACGAGATCCAGAAGAGCCGGCGTGTAGTAGTCCGCTATCCGAGCGCTCGCACCGGTGGAATTCCGGCAGAAGTACTGGCCCCGGAGGTCCGGAGTGCGGGTGAGCTCCCCGATGAGGTCCCACGAGGCATCCAGGTCCTCCAGGTGGACGACGGCGTCGTAGTCGACGATCCCGAGACCGATGTGGTCGGCCTGCCGCCGCCAGTGCGGGTCCTGCTTGCGTGAGGGCAGGTCGGCGATCACCTCGAGGAACTGCTCCAGCGAGACATCGGCCGGGGCTATCTCCCCGCCGGTGCGCTCTCGCAGGATCTCGACGATCGGCTCGCTCTGCTTCAGGCCCTGGCCCACCTTCTCCAGGAACCCGGAGAGGGAACGTGCGGCGGGTTCGCGGACGACCGTGAAGCGCCGGTAGTCCGACGAGGTCAGCACGTGCTCCAGCAGGTCGTCGGGCAGTTGGAAGGGGCGGACGAACGGGGTTGCGGAGAGCCGGTCGTGCGGGGCGTCTTGGAAGCGGCGGGCCATGCCCGGGTTGTTGCGTGCCGCCTCCATGCCGCCGAGGGTGGCCTTCATCGTGCCGCAGCCGGCTTTCGGGACCTCGACGTAGACGTAGCGGTTGACCAGCGAGATATGGGTGTGGAGGTTGACCGATCGCCAGCCCATCGACTGCACGTATGCGGCGGTCACGGGGCCGAGCTTCGTGCGCGCCGGGCGTCGATCGGGCACCGTCATGCTGCGAAGGCTAGTGCGCTCGGTCGGGTGGGCCCGGGAGGTGTCCCCCGCTGGTCGGAGACCATCCGTGACTCGGTTAGACTCCGCGAGGTTTCGGGGTGTGGCGCAGCTTGGTAGCGCGCTTCGTTCGGGACGAAGAGGGCGCAGGTTCAAATCCTGTCACCCCGACCAATGCGTGAGGGTCGACCCCTGTGGGTCGGCCCTCACGCCCTTCCTGAGTCAGATCCGTGAGGTGAGGGTCAGCAGGGTCGCCTCGGGGCGGCAGGCGATCCGGACCGGCGCATAGGGCGAGGTGCCCAACCCCGCCGACACGTGGATCGCCACGCCCTCGTGCTCGGACAGGCCCTTGGCTTTGCTCCGGGGCAGATCGCAGTTCGTCACCAGAGCACCGAAGCCCGGGACGCACAACTGGCCACCGTGGGTGTGTCCGGCGAGGATGAGGTCGGCCCGGTCACCGGCCATGCCGTCGAGCACCCGAAGGTAGGGCGCATGCGTGACCCCGAGGGCGAGGTCGGCACCGGCGTCGAAGGGCCCGGAGACGTCCTCGTAGCGATCCCGGCTGATGTGGGGATCGTCCACTCCGCGAATGTCGATCGTTCGACCGTCGACGGTCAGCGTCCCGCGGGCGTTGCCCAGATCGAGCCATCCGTTCGCCGTGACGCCGTCGACGAGGTCCTGCCACGGCAGCATGGCGCGCTTGGGCTCCAGCTGTGACGGGCCCCGCAGGTACTTCGCGGGGTTCAGCGGACGTGGTGCGTAGTAGTCGTTGCTGCCCAGCACGAACGCCCCCGGCACGTCGAACAGCGGGTCTAGGGCGTCAAGGACATGGGGGATCGCATCCCGATGAGACAGGAAGTCGCCCGTCACGACGACGGCATCGGGGCGGAGTGCCCGGAGTGACTGGACCCACCGCACCTTCCCGGTCTGGCCGGGGACCAGGTGGAGGTCCGACAGGTGGAGGATCCGCAGCGGTGGCTGACCGCTCGGGAGGACCGGCACCTCGGCCCGGCGCAGCGTGTAGGCCTGCGCCTCCCAGCGCGCGTAGGCGAGGGTCGCCACACCGGCGGCCACGGTGCCCAGGGCCAGTCGAGTCAGCGGGTGCATCCGGTCATGGTCCCATGAGCCTGCGAGTCCGACCGAATCCGCTCACGGCAGCGGTGCGAGAATGCCGGAATGAGCGCCCTGAAGGACACCATCAAGTCCGACCTCACCACTGCCATGAAGGCGCGCGACGAGGTCACGTCGGCCACGCTGCGCATGGTCCTCACCGCGATCACCAATGAGGAGGTCTCCGGCAAGGAGGCTCGTGAACTGTCCGACGACGATGTCATCACCGTGCTCGGCCGGGAGGCGAAGAAACGCCGCGAGGCGGCAGAGGCCTATGACGCTGCTGACCGCCCCGAGCTCGCCGACCGCGAGCGGGCAGAGCTGCAGGTCATCGCAGGGTATCTGCCACAGGCGTTGAGCGACGGTGAGGTCCGCTCCATCGTGGAGGCCGCGGTCGCCGAGGTGACCGCGGGCGGGGCGTCCGGAGGCGCCGCGATGGGACAGGTGATGAAGATCGTGCAACCGCAGGTGAAGGGTCGAGCGGACGGCGGGGTCGTCGCCGGGATGGTGAAGTCGGCCCTGGGAATGGACTGACCCGCTCGCCTACTGCGGGCCGAATTCCTCGCCCGCTCCTGCGTCTGCCGGGGGAACCACAGGTGCTGGGTCGAACGCGCCCGGATCGGCAGCCGGATCTTCGAACGGCGAGTCCGTCACGACGTCGGTGTTGTCGAACGTGGGAATCTCGTCGACCGGCTCCGGCTCGACGAACTCCGGAGTCAGGGTCACTCCGTCGATCGTCCTGAGGTCGAACCTCCCCGGCTCGGTGCCGACGAGGGCGGCCTCCATCGAGGTACGCCAGATCGGCCCGGGCAGGGTGCCGCCGTACACCTGCGAGTAGTAGGTGTCGTTGATCGTGACGTCCTTCATCGGGTAGGCGAACCCACCGCGAGGATCGCCGACCCAGGCAGCCGCCGCGATCTGCGGGGTGTAGCCGGCGAACCAGACCGCGGCGGACTCGTTCGTCGTGCCCGTCTTGCCGGCGACCTGACGGTTCTCCAGAGCCATCGCGGCGCCGGTGCGCCCTCCGATGCCGCCGTCGACCACGCCGTTGAGCATGAGCGTCACGGTGTCGGCCACATTGCGCTTGAGCACCCGCTGACAGTCGCCGTCGGGGGCCGGGATGGGGTTGCCGTCCCGGTCGCGGATGTCGAGGATGGCGACGGGCTTGCAGTAGACGCCGTGAGCGGCGAACGTCGCGTAGGCATTGGCCATGGCCAGCGGAGTGACCTCCATGGTGCCGATCGCCAGGGTGGGGACGCGCAGCAGCGGGTCGCCGTTGCCGAGGTAGACACCCATCGACTCGGCGATCTCGGCGGGCCGGCAGATACCGGTGCGCTCCGCGATCGTCATGAAGTAGGTGTTCGTCGAGTAGGCGGTGGCACGGGCCATGTCCAGAGTGCCGGACGTCGTGCTGTTGCGGATCGTGACGGGTTCGAACGGCTCGCCGGTGTCACAGTTCACGAATTCGGTGAAGGTCTTCGAACTCGGGGAGGAGATGTACTCATTGGGGGAGATGCCCATCTCCAGGGCGGCCGCCATCGGGAACACCTTGAAGATTGACCCCGCCTGCATGCCGATGGTGCCACCCATGGCGCGATCGACGTTGTAGTTGTAGGTCGTCTTGCCGCGACCCTCGGTTCCCCATTCCCGGTTCTGGGCCATCGCGAGCACATGGCCGGTGCCCGGCTGGACCATGGAGATCGCCGCGGCCTTGCGGCTCTTGTCCTTGATGGGGATGTACGACGTCACGGCGGCGTAGGCCCCGTTCTGGGCCTGCGGGTCGAGGGTCGTGCGGATCGTGTAGCCACCGCGGCGCAGGAAGGCTTCGCGCTCCTCGGGGGTGGCGCCGAAGGCCGGATCCTGCCGGATCGTCTGCACCACGTAGTCGCAGAAGAACGGAGCCCACGACGAGGTGCACCCGTTGTTCGTCTTGGTGGGATTGAGCAGCTGCCGCATCGGAACGAGGGAGGCGCGGTCGGCTTGGTCGCGGGTGATGTAGCCGAGGTCGGCCATGCGCTTGAGGACGACGTTGCGGCGGGTGGTACTCAACTCGGGGTTGCGCAGGGGGTCGTACGCGGTCGGCTGCTGGACTATCCCGGCGAGGGTGGCGGCCTCGGCGATGCTGAGGTTCGCTGCCGACTTGGAGAAGTAGCGACGAGCAGCGGCCTCGACACCGTAGGCGCCGGCACCGAAGTAGGCGATGTTCAGGTAGCGCTCGAGGATGTCGCCCTTGCTGAAGATCTTCTCCAGGCTGAGGGCGAAGCGCACCTCGCGGAGTTTGCGTGCAGCGCTGTCGCCACGCGCGGCGTCGAGGTCCTCGGCCGAGGTGGCCTGGTTGACCAGCACGTTCTTGACGTACTGCATGGTCAGGGTCGAGCTGCCCTGCTCGATCTGACCCTGCTCGACGTTCGTTGCCAGGGATCTCATGATGCCGCGGAAGTCGACCCCGTTGTGGTTGAGGAAACGGGCGTCCTCGATGGACACGGTGGCCTGGCGCATGAACGGACTGATGCTCTCCAGGGGCACCTCGACGCGGTTCTGGTAGTACAGCGTGGCGAGCACGGAGCCGTCGGAGGCGAGGATGAGGGTGCGTTGGGGTAGTGGCGGGGTGCTGAGGGAGTCCGGCAGGCTCTGGAAATCCTTGACGACGTCCCGGGCCACCACTCCGGCCCCGCCGACGAACGGCAGCAGCATGAAGGCGAAGAGCAGTCCGGCGACCACCGCGAGGGTGAGGATGCCGGCCAGACGCGCGAGGATCCCCAACGGGCCCGGTCGATGCCCCGGTGGCTGCTGCATGCTCATCAGACGATCAGGGTAAGCGCCCCGGTTCCGATTGCCGCCCTGGGACGCTCGCAGGAATGTCCTTCATGCGACATACCTACGACATATAGCCATAATAGACTAAAAGTAACTAGTTATAAAGAACCTTTCTGAGGGGCGTCCTCAGGCGTAACGTCCGGCGGCACGTGATCAACGGAGGGGTATCACCAGCATGACGCTCGATGTCGAATGGGCCACGCAGGCAGCGTGCCGCACGACCGATCCCGATTCACTGTTCGTCCAGGGCGCGGCCCAGAATCGCGCGAAGGCCATCTGCGTGGGGTGCCAGGTGCGCACCGAGTGCCTCGCGGACGCGCTCGACAATCGCGTCGAGTTCGGGGTCTGGGGTGGCATGACGGAACGGGAGCGCCGTGCTCTGCTGCGTCGCCGGCCGAACGTCACCTCGTGGCGTGCCCTGCTGCAGACCGCTCATGATGAGTATGAGCGTCAGCGGATCCTGACGGGCACGTCGGAACGCGCCAGCTAGCGAGGAGTGAGCAGCGCGAGCCCCGCAGCTAGGGGTTCGCGCTGTCGGCGATCAGCTCGCCGATCTCCCGCAGGCCGTCGAGGTCATGCACGTCGCCCGCCAGGGCGGTGACGGTCGCCACAGGTACGCCCGGATGCGCGGCGGCGAAGCGGTCCGCCAGATGCAACTGTCGGTCCGCCAACTGCATCCGCTGGGCATGCAGCGACAGCAGCGCCGAGGTCAGCCCTGCACCCGCTGACGTGTCCGCGGCCTCGGCCAGCAGCTGTGCACCCGACGCCGCCTGCTCGGCCGTGAGCTGTGGGTCGTCGACCTGCTGCATCCGGTTCAGCACCAGCCCGGCCAACGGCATGTCGTCGGTGCGCAGCCGCTCGACGAAGTAGGCCGCCTCTCGCAGCGCGTCACGCTCCGGCGCCGCCACGACCACGAAGGACGTCCCGGCATCCTTCAGCAGCTCGTACGTTGCATCGGCCCGCTCGCGGAAGCCGCCGAACGTCGTGTCGATCGCCGCGACGAAGGCCCCGAGGTCACTGAGCACCTGGGCGCCCAGGATCTTGCTGAGCACGCCCGTGAAGATCCCGAACCCCATGGCGGCCAAACGGCCGATGCCGCGCCCCGCACCGCGGGCAGGCGCTGTCAGGATGCGGATGAACCGGCCGTCCAGGAAGGACCCCAGTCGCGCCGGCGCGTCGAGGAAGTCCAGAGCGCTTCGTGAGGGCGGGGTGTCGACGATGATGAGGTCCCACGTTCCCTCCTCCTCGGCGCGGACGTGCAACTGCCCGAGCTTCTCCATCGCCATGTACTCCTGAGTGCCGGCGAAGGAGGACGACAGAGCCTGGTAGAACGGGTTGCCGAGGATCTGCTGGGCACGCTCCGGATCGGCATGGGCCTCGACGACCTCGTCGAACGTGCGCTTCATGTCCAGCATCATCGCGAAGAGGGAGCCCGACCCGTCGGGTGCACAGACCCCCGGCACCTGCCGCGGGGTGTTGTCCAGCGAGGACAGCCCCATCGCCTGCGCGAGTCGCTTGGCAGGGTCGATCGTCAGCACGCAGACGTTGCGACCCGATTCCGCTCCGCGCAGTCCCAGTGCCGCAGCGGTCGTGGTCTTCCCGACACCGCCCGCTCCCGTGCACACGATGATGCGGACCCTGGGATCGGTGAGGATGCGATCGATGTTCAGCCGCGGTGCCCGGGCGAAGGCGTGGCCGTTCATGATGCACGCTCCGGTCCGACGCCCTGATCGGCGAGGATCTCCGCGAGTTCGTACAGGCTGCCGAGGTCGATGCCTCCCGAGATCAGCGGGAGGACCATGGTGGGCAGCCCGAGGTCGGTGATGCGCGCCATCTCCCTCTCCTCCAGGGCGACGCGATGGGCATGATCGACGGCCTCGCGCAGCAGGGCCGGGACGATCTCGCCGCCGTGAGCGCCAAGGCCACAGGCAGCGAGGGCATCGGCGATCTCCTGCACCGGAAGTGTGCCCGCCACGGCCGCCGCCAACTGATCGCCGTCGAGCACGGGCGGACGCGTCATGTTCACGATGATGCCGCCGACGGGCAGGTTGTCGGCCTGCAGCTCGGCGATGCCGTCGATCGTCTCCTGGACCGGCATCTCCTCCAGCAGAGTCACCAGGTGCACGGCCGTCGCAGGTGAGGCGAGCACCCCCATCACGAGGTCGGCGTGGTTGCGCACGGGACCCACCCTCGCCAGGCCGGAGACCTCGGAGTTCACGTTCAGGAAGCGGGCGATGCGGCCCGTGGGCGGCGCGTCCATCACGACGGCGTCGTACGCCCCCGGCTCGTCCTTCAGCTTCCGGCGCACGACCTCGACGGCCTTACCCGTCAGGAGGACGTCGCGCAGGCCCGGCGCGATCGTCGTCGCGAAGTCGACGGCGCCCATCTTGCGCAGCGCCGATCCGGCGCGCTTGAGGTTGTAGAAGGTCTCCAGGTAGTCGAGGAGCGCCTCCTGGGGGTCGACGGCCAGGGCCCAGACCTCACCGCCCCCGGGAGCGACGGCGACCTTGCGCTCCTCGTACGGCAGCGGTGCCGTGTCGAAGAGCTGTGCGATGCCCTGCCGGCCCTCCACCTCGATGAGCAGGGTCCGACGACCGTCCCGTGCCAACGCGAGGGCGAGTGCCGCTGCGACCGTGGTCTTGCCCGTGCCTCCCTTGCCCGAGACGACGTGCAGGGCCACGTCGGGCCAGCGTCGGTCGGTCACTTCGTCAGCCTATTCGCCGTGAAGGTGTGATGTCGGTGGGACTACTGTCGGTGCATGACCACCTGGGAATACGCCACCGTGCCGCTGCTCGTGCACGCAACCAAGCAGATACTCGATACGTGGGGCCAGGACGGGTGGGAACTCGTCCAGGTCGTGCCGGGACCCAACCCGGAGAACATGGTCGCGTACCTGAAGCGACCCACAGGGGAGGCGTGATGGCCACCGTCGAGGAACGACTCGAGGCCCTCGGGCTCACCGTCCACGAGGTCGTCCCGCCCGTCGCCGCGTATGTGCCGGCGGTCGTCAGCGGGCGCTACGTCTACACGTCTGGCCAGCTCCCCATGGTCGGGGGCACACTGCTCGAGACCGGCAAGGTCGGTGCCGAGGTCACCCCGGAGCGGGCCGCGGAACTCGCTGCGGTCTGCGCGCTCAACGCGATCGCGGCGGTGAAGTCCGTCGCCCTGCTGGAGTCCGTGGTCCGGGTCGTCAAGGTGACCGGCTTCGTCGCCAGTGCGCCCGACTTCACCGGTCAGCCGGCAGTGATCAACGGGGCGAGCAACCTGCTGCTCGAGGCGTTTGGTGACGCCGGGGCCCACGCTCGGTCCGCCGTGGGCGTCGCGGTGCTGCCGCTCGACGCCCCGGTCGAGGTCGAGATGATCGTCGAGCTCGCCGACTAGGTGAGTCCGACCGTCCGCTCCGCTGCGACCGTTGTGCTGCTGCGCGACGGCATCGACGGGCTCGAGACCTTCCTGCTGCGCCGGGTGTCCTCGATGGCGTTCGCGCCGAACATGCACGTGTTCCCGGGCGGGCGCCTCGACGACATCGACTTCGCGACCCCGATCACGGTCACAGGCGCGGATCAGGAGCTCTTGGCTGCGCGGGCGAGCGCGGATGTCGATGAACTCCGTGCCCTCTACGCCTGCGCGGTGCGCGAGACGCGTGAGGAGGCGGGTATCGAACTCGGCACGATCGCCTGCGACGGAACCCTGCAGGTCGACGTCGATGAGTTCCCGATCGTCGACCATTGGGTCACGCCGGAATTCGAGCCGCGTCGCTACGACGTGCGGTTCTTCGCCGCGATGATCACCGGCGACGATGCGCGGCTGACCACGACGGAGGCCGGCGAAGCCCTGTGGGTCCGACCGCCCGACGCCCTGGCCGCGCTGGCCGCGGGTGACATGCCGATGCTGGCGCCCACTGAGAGCGTCCTGCGGTGGCTGTCCGGCTTCACCGGCGCCTCGCAGGCGATCCTTGCCGGGGCCGAGAGGGAGGTGCGGCCGCTCCTTCCGCGGCGGCTCACCGGCGACGACGGGCGGGAGACGTGGGCTTTCGTGGACGACCGAACCGGCGAGGTGCTGCTCATGCCCGTCGACGCCCCCCACACGCGCGAGAGCGATGGACGGCCGATGGGCGCACCATGAGCGGTCACGTGCTGCCGCTGGCCGGGTCCGGCGACGCGTGGGCCGGCGGGGCGGTCACCTCCGTGGCCACGTGCCTGCTCGCACCGAATCCGTCGCCCTGGACCCTGGACGGCACCAACACCTGGATCCTTGGCGACCGGGACGTCGTCGTCGTAGACCCGGGACCGGGGGATCCCGTGCACCTGCAGGCGATCCGGGACCACCTCGAGTCCCGCGACCTGCGGGTGTGTGGCGTCGTGCTGACGCACGGACACCTTGACCACTCCGAAGGTGCACGGGAGTTCGCCGAGTCCGCCCGCGTCGGCGTGCGGGCGTTCGACCCGGGGCATCGGCTCGGCGACGAGGGCCTCGTCGACGGCGACCTGCTGACCGTGGGGGAGCACGACGTTCGGGTGATTGCGACCCCCGGCCACTCACGGGACAGTGTCAGCCTCGTGCTGCCGCACGACGGCTCACTGCTCACCGGCGACACCGTGCTCGGGCGCGGGACGTCACTCGTCGCGTGGCCCGATGGCACTCTTGGGGACTACCTGGACAGCCTGCAGCGGCTCCGCGCACTGGTGGACGCGGCCGGGCTGTCGCGGATCCTGCCGGGCCACGGGCCGGTGCTTAGCAATCCGGCGGCGGTGCTCGACGCCTACCTCGACCATCGACGGGCGCGGTTGGCCGAGGTGGAGGACGTCGTCGCCAGCGGGGTCTCGGACGCGTCGGAGATCGTCGCGATCGTCTATGCAGACGTGCCCCGGGAGGTGTGGCCCGCGGCGGAGCTGACGGTGCGGGCCCAGCTCGCGTACCTGCAGGGCGGTGAGATCAGCGGGCGCGGCGGCCCAGGCGTTCCACGTCGATGATGAGCACCTGACGGGACTCCAGTCGGATCCAGCCGCGCTGGGCAAAGTCGGCGAGCGCCTTGTTGACGGTCTCGCGGGAGGCGCCGACGAGCTGCGCGATCTCCTCTTGGGTCATGTCGTGCGTGACCATCAGGCCCTCCGGCGTCACCTCGCCGAACTTCTCACCGAGGTCCATCAGGGCCTTGGCCACGCGTCCGGGCACATCGGAGAACACGAGATCGGCCATCGCATCATTGGTGCGACGGATGCGGCGGGCGAGGGCCTGCAGCAGCGCGGCGGCAACCTCAGGGCGGCCGCTGAGCCACGGCTTGAGCTGGTCATGGCCGAGGGCGAGCACCACGGACTCGGTGAGCGCGGTGGCCGTCGAGGTGCGCAGGCCTGGATCGAACAGGCTCAGCTCACCGAACATCTCACCGGGGCCGAGGACACCCAGCAGGGACTCACGGCCGTCGACGGACGTCTGTCCCAGCTTCACCTTGCCGTCGACGATGACATACATGTGGTCGCCGGGCTGGCCCTCGGCGAAGATGACCTCTCCCTTGGTGACATCGCGGGGAACGAGGGAGGCCCGCAGGGCAGCGGCGCCCTCAGGGTCGAGGGCGGCGAACAGGGGTGACTGGAGGAAGGCGTCGTCCATGGTCATCAGCTCCACATTCCGGTCACCGTCGCGGTGAGCCCTCGCGCCGGACCGCGGCGCTCTGCGGCGGGCGTTCCTGCCCGACATACGCTATCGGCATGGCATCGGCGGGCGATAGGGGCATCACGGAGGATGCGACTGCCACGAAACGCCGGGCCCGACGCATCGTCAAGAAGCTCGGTGAGACCTACCCGGACGCCCACTGCGAACTGGACTTCACCACCCCGCTGGAACTCCTCGTCGCGACCGTGCTGAGCGCCCAGTGCACCGACCAGCGCGTCAACAAGGTCACTCCCGCGCTGTTCAGGCGCTACCGCGACGCGGCCGACTACGCCGGTGCGGACCGCGAGGAACTCGAGGCCCTCATTGCGCCGACCGGTTTCTACCGCCAGAAGGCGAAGACCCTGCAGGCCCTCGGCCAGGGCATCTGCGACCGCTTCGGGGGAGAGGTCCCAGGACGCCTGGAGGACCTCGTGACATTGCCAGGGGTTGGTCGGAAGACGGCTAACGTCGTGCTGGGAGACGCCTTCGGCGTCCCGGGCATCACCGTCGACACCCATCTGGGGAGGCTCGCGCGACGGCTCGGCTGGACGCAGGAGAAGGACCCGGACAAGGTCGAGCGAGACCTCATGGAGCTGTTCCCGCGCAAGGACTGGACGCTGATGTCGCACCGTGTCATCTGGCACGGACGACGCCGCTGCCATGCGACGCGCCCGGCATGCGGGGCGTGCCCGGTGGCACGCTGGTGCCCGGCGTTCGGCGAGGGTCCGACCGACCCGGACGAGGCCGAGCGACTGGTCCGCGATGCGGGGCGCGCGTGACGCAGCAGTGGTCGCGCACGGGCCGGGTGCACCCGTTGGCCGTGCAGCACCTTCCGGTCTGGCTGCGCCCCGTGGCCGATGTCGCAGCGACGGCGACCGTCGACGCGCTCACCCGGTTCGCCCCACCTCACGGTGAGGGCCGGCACTCCGCCGTGCTCGTGCTCTTCGGCCCGGACCGCGACATCCTGCTCATCCGGAGGGCGAGCACCATGCGGTCGCATGCGGGCCAGCCCGCCCTCCCCGGCGGGGCACTGGATGAGGCTGACGAGTCCGCCGCGCACGCAGCCCTGCGCGAGGCGCTGGAGGAGACTGGTCTGGACCCGGCCGGAGTGCGCGTCTTCGCTGAACTGCCCGACCTGTGGGTGCCGGTGTCCGACTTCGTCGTCACGCCGATCCTGGGCTGGTGGGAGCATCCGTCCCCGATCGAGGCCCGCGACCCCGCGGAGGTGGCCAGCGTCCACCTGGTCGGCATCGACGAGTTCCTCGACCCGGCCAACCGCCTGCAGGTGGTCACGCCCTCGGGCTTCGTCGGACCGGCCTTCGACGTGCAGGGGCTGCTCGTGTGGGGGTTCACGGCCGGCCTGCTGTCTCGGCTGTTCGACGAGGTCGGCTGGACCCTGCCATGGGACCAGACCCGGATGGTGACGTTCGACGGCGAGGCGATCATCGACCCGGGGGCCGTCGAGTGAGCGCGGAGACACCGTGAGCATCGTCGACTGGGTCCTCATCGGCGCCTTGGTGGTGTTCGCGCTGGCCGGATGGTTCCGTGGCTTCGTCGCGGGCTTGCTCTCGTTCGTCGGCTTCCTCGGCGGCGGCCTGGCGGCCGCCTTCATCCTGCCGACCATCCTTGACACGTTCATCGACACGGACTGGCTCCTCATCGCGGCCGTCGCCTTCGGGGTGCTCATCACGGCACTCATCGGTCAGTTCGCCGCGTCGATCCTGGGGCGTCGCCTGCGCGATGGCATCACCTGGCATCCCGTGCGGCTCGTCGACAACATCGCCGGCGCCGCGCTGAACGTCTTCGCGTTCGCCGCTGTTGTATGGATCATCGCCAGCGCACTGGCCTACCTGCCGATCGGCCCGGTGTCGGAGCAGGTGACCCAGTCGCGTGTCCTCATCGCACTGGACTCCGTGGTCCCGGTGCAGGCGCGCAATGCGTTCTCCAGCCTGCGCTCGATCGTCGGGCAGACGTCCGTTCCCCGGGTGTTCTCCGGACTGGCCCAGATCACCGGTCCAGATGTCGCCGCGCCGGACCCTGCCGCCATCACGCGGAAGGTGGATGACGATCGTGAGTCGATCGTGCAGGTCAGCGGTGAGACCCCGGAGTGCGCGTCCGGCGTCACGGGTTCGGGCTTCGTCATCGACGACGGACTGGTCATGACGAACGCACATGTGGTGGCCGGCGTCGACACCCCGGAGGTGCGTGTGCGCCAAGGTGATCGACCGGAGCGGGCGACGGTCCTGTACTTCGACCCTTCGACCGACATCGCCCTGCTGGGAGTTCCCGGTCTGGCCGCGGCCCCCCTGCGACTCGCCGATGAGATGGCGCAGTCGGGAGATCCGGCCGTCGTAGCCGGCTTCCCGCAGTCCGGCCCCTACCGGACGGAGCCCGTGCGCATCCGGACGACGGTGCGGGCGGTGGGCGACGACATCTACGGCCAGGCGGGCGTGGAGCGCGAGGTGTACGTGTTCCGCGGGCCCGTGATGCCCGGGAACTCCGGCGGTCCGCTGCTGGCGCCGAACGGCCGGGTGCTCGGGATGGTGTTCGGAGCGGACGAGGAGGTGGAATCGACGGGGTACGCACTGACCGTGAATGAGCTGCAGAAGGTCGTGGACGCCCCGCGGTCCCGCACCGTGGACACCGGATCCTGCCGTATTCGCGATTGACGTTTCGGGGTTGCGCCCGTCACTTGACGCGTCACACTGGGGTGATGGACGAAGTCACTGATGCATGCGACAGCCCCTCCCGACGGACATTCCTCATCGGCATGTGCGGTGCCGCGGCCGTGGCGGTCGGTGTGGGGCCGGCCCTCCTCGCCGGGGATGCCGTCGCGGCGACGGGAATCAAGCGCAAGAAGAACGGGCAGGTCGTCGTCACGGTGGGCAAGGTTCCGGCCCTGTCGAAGGTCGGTGGCCGGGTTCTCCTCGGCACTGTGAAGGGCGCGCCGGTCGCGGTCGTGCGGACCGGGACGTCGTCCTACACGGCCCTGGATCTCTCCTGCACCCATATGGGGGTCACGGTGAGGGAGTCCGCGGACGGCTGGACCTGCCCGGCGCACGGCTCGCAGTTCGCGGAGGACGGCGAGGTGACGGGAGGACCGGCGATGGCCGACCTCGCGCTGGTGCGCTCACGGTTCAACGCGGGGAAGGGACGCCTCACCGTCGGCTGACGTCAGCGCGGGGGCGTGAGTTCCTGCGCCACGAGGTAGGCCACGGTCAGGCCACGGCTCAGGGCAAAGCCGCTGTTGTAGCCACTGCCCGTCGTCGTCAGTGCCGCGACCGAGCCCACCGCGAAGAGTCCCGGAATGATCTCGCCGTGCTCGCCGAGCACGTGGCCGTCGCCGTCGGCCCGCAAGCCGCTTGACCCGATGCCCGTGCCGACGAACTTCAGTCGCGTCCCGTAGAACGGCGCCTCCGTCAGTGGGCCGAGCACCGGGCTCGGCTCGTGCGACGGGTCGCCGGCGAAGCGGAGGACGAACGGCACGCTGCCCCGCCCGAAGGCGGGGTCCTCACCCCTCGCCGCGTGAATGTTGAACTCAGCGACCGTGCGGGCCAGTTCTTCCCCGTCGACTCCCAACTGGGTGCCCAGGGAGACGAGGTCATGGGACTTCTTGACGAACTCCTCGGGGTACTCACCCCCGGGGGGTGTCAGCCCGAGCCCGTACTTGCGATGGTGCTGCTCGTCCCAGATGAGGAAGAACGGCAGGTGACGGTCCTCGGGGTTCAGCGCTCCGCGCACGATCGTCACCCAGTAGGAGTCATCGCAGAACCGTCGCCCCGAGCGGTCCACCATCAGGCAGTGCGGCAGCGCGTACTCCGGGCCGTTGGAGACACCCGTCTCCGATCGGGAGTTCCAACCGGGGACGATCGGCACGCGCGTCGCAGGCACGCGGGCGATGTCGGCGCCGATCTTGCGCGCCATCGTGATTCCGTCACCCTGCAGACTGGTCGGCGCGAGGCTGCTGAAGTCCTCCGGACCCAGGCCGAGGAACTCCTCGACGAGAGTCGGGTTCCAGTCGTAGGTGCTGGTCGCGAGGACGACAGGACCGTGCAGGTCGACGTCTCCGTCGGGGCCCTCTGCGTGCACGCCGATCACGGCACCGTCGTCGTCGATCAGCAGTTCGGTGACGCGCGTCGACAGCCGGATCTCGACCCCGGGCTCGCGCAGCAGGCGGGCCAGGAAGCTCGCGACCACGCCCGTGCCGAAGGTGAGCGGGTCGGCCCCGGCGACGCTGTGCGCACCGACGTCGGTCTTTCCGAAGGCCGGCACTCCTGCGTGCTGGGCGATCTCGTCGTCCTCGTCGTGCTGGGCGAGGGAGGAACGACGGCCCTTGATATGCATCTCGGCGTAGGTCATGCCGACCGGGAAGTTCGGGCTGACCCGCAGCAGGTCGCGCCACTCGCCGAGTGCGCTGCCGTCGATCACGGCGTTCGTCAGATACCGACCGACGCCAAGCGCCCCCGCGGCCTCGGAGTGGTAGTCAGCGAGCTCGGGGATGATCTCCCAGCGGATGGCGTCGATGTTCTCCCAGTACTTCATGGCCTCCGGTGCGGTGCGGATCCAGCGGTGCATCGCGACCTCGTCCAGCAGATGCGGGTGGTCGGCGGTGAGGTCACGCACGTAGGCCTCGGTCAGCTCGAGGGAGTCCTCGATGCCGTCGCGCTCCTCCACATGGTTGGCTCCGACCCAGACCTGGCCTCCGGAGTAGGCCGCTGCCCCGCCGACGAGGTCGCTGGACTCCACGACGATCGCCCGACCGCCGCGCACCGCCACACCCAGCGCCGTGGCGAGGCCGGACAGCCCGGCCCCGACGACGATCACAGGTTGGTGCAGGTCCATCGTCGGTCCTCTCGTCGTGGGTGCGATGTCAGGTTAGTGAGCGGCAGCGATCGACGACCAGGCCGATTCCGGAGATGGCCACGCGGGACGCGCGACAGGACTCAATGCCGATGAGAGCGCGCTCTGCCAGGCGACGAGCGCCCTCAGGGTTGCCACGTGCCTGGTGAGTTTCCGCTGCCCCCCATTGGGCAAGCGCTCGCCACAGATCGCGGTTGGTCGAGGAGCACGTGCGCCACCGCTCCTCGCACACCTCGTGGGCGTGGAAGGGAAGACCGCCGTCGACCAATGTCAGCGCGAGGGCGAGCACGCCCTCATCGGTGAGTCCCGCCGTGTCGGGCACCGGGGGAACGGACGGGTCCGGCGCGCTGCCGCGGGGCAGTGGCCTGCCCAGTCGGTCGCGAGGCCGGTCTCCCGTCATGCGAGGCCAGGTCCCTGCAGCCACTCGATGAGCACGCGGGTGAACTCCGCGTCACTCTCCTCGTGCGGGAAGTGACCACTCGTGAGGTCGTATCGGGTGTACGACGCCCGCACGTACTCGTCGCTGCCGTCCACGCTGGTCGGCAGCACCATGGGGTCCTGCCCGCCGTGCACCTGCAGCACCGGGCACTGCACCGGTGCCTCCATCAACGACATGTAGGCCAGCCCGTCAGGTCGCGCGACACTACGGACGGCCCAGCGGTGGTACTCCACTGCGGTGTGTGCGGTGGGCCAGCGCAGGAACGCGGCGCGATAGGACATCGCATCGTCGTTGTCCAGCCAGGCGTCATCCGCGGACCAGTCCCGGATGAGGCGCTCCACCCGGGCGCCGTCCTGCGCGGTCAGGGAGCGCTCGGGCACGAACGGCCACTGAAAGCCGACGGCGTAGCGCATCGCTGCGCGTTGGCGTCTGTCGTTCAGGAGCGCGTGCCGCAGCCGTCGCGGATGCGGCATGGAAACAGGAACGATCCCGCGCACCACCTCGGGCTCCAGTACCGCGGTCGACCACGCAACGAGGCCGCCCCAGCCGTGCCCGACGATCACCGCCTCGGTGATGCCCAGGCTCCGGATCACTCCCGCGACATCGGCCGAGAGCGTGCGGGGGTCGTAGCCCTCGGGCGGGTGGTCGCTGCCGCCATAGCCCCGCAGGTCCATCGCGATCGCGCGGAAACCCGCATCGGCCAGGGCCGTCAGCTGTCGTCGCCATGTCCACCAGAACATCGGGAAGCCGTGCAGCAGCACGACAGCAGGTCCGGTGCCGATGTCAACGACATGGAAGCGTGAGCCGTTTGCGGAGATGTCCCGGTGCGTCCACGGGCCCGCGGCCCGGATGACGGTGTCAGGAGGGGGGAGTGTCACTCAGGAACCGGCGGCGCGATCGTTCGAGACCTCGATGTCGACCTCGATCGCGACGAACTCCTCTGCCGCGGGGTGCCCGGTGGGGCTCCCGGACAGGGCCGCCTTCGTCTTCTCGAACTCGGACTTGGAGATCTCGGGAACCTTGATCTCGCTGAAGTTCTTTCGTGCGATGAGCCCCGTGACAGCTGCGCAGATGAGGAGCAGTGCGGCGACGATCAGCATGCCCGCCCAGATCGGCAGGCCCAACGCGACGATGACGAAAGCGAGGGTGAGCAGCAGGAACAGGCTCGCGAACGTGATGAGCCCGAGGGCCGCGATCCCCATCGCGCTGCCGATCCCGATCTTGCCGCCGGTCTCGGCCATCTCGGCCTGCAGGAGTGCGGCCTGGGCCTTGGCCAGACGCTGGGCGTCGGCAACGGTCTTGCTGACCAGGTCCTTGATGCTGGGCTGTGCTTGCGGCGGCATCGTTCCTCCGTTTCGACGCTGATCGCGAGATGCGCGACCCGCATCAGGCTATCGGGGTTGCGGCTCCTGGTACACGTCCGGGATTCCGTCACCGTCTTCGTCGGCCTCCTCCTTGGCGCTCACAGCCGCGTAGTGCCTGTTGCGCGCTCGGATGAAGATGGTGGCGAACACGGCTGCGAGCACCGAGGCGGTGAGGACGGCGACCTTGGCGGAGTCGAGGAGTGCCATGTCGCCCTTGTAGGCGAGTTCGGTGATGAGGAGGGCGACAGTGAATCCGACGCCGGCCAGCACGCCGACCGTGGTGACGTCTCGCCAGCTGATGTCCGGACTGAGCGACGCGCGGGTGAACCTCGCTGTGAGCCAGGCCCCAAGGAACACGCCGATCGGCTTGCCGAGCACGAGGCCGAGGAGGACTCCGATGGCCACCGGGCTGGTGATGGCATCGACGAAACCGAACGAGCGCAAGTCGACGCCCGCTGCGAAGAAGGCGAAGATCGGCACGCAGATGCCGGCGCTGATCGGGTGGATCAGGTGTGTCAGGCGATCAGCGGGCGCTGTGCTCTCACCCGGATCGGGGCGCACACGCGTCAGGAAGCCGAAGACGACGCCGGCGATGGTCGCGTGGATACCGCTCTCGTGGGTGAAGTACCAGCCGAGCAGCACCAGGGGGACATAGATGAAGGGGCTGGTGACGCGCCACCGCATGAGGAGTGCGTAGACCACGAACGTCGCGATCGCGGCGAGGAACCAGCCGAGGACGAACTTGTCGGAGTAGAAGATCGCGATGACGGCAATGGCGCCCAGGTCGTCGACCACGGCCAGGGTCAGCAGGAATGCCCGAAGCGCGACGGGAAGTCGCCGGCCGACGACCGCGAGGACGGCGAGGGCGAAGGCGATGTCCGTCGCCATCGGGATGCCCCAGCCGTCGGTGGAGCCCTCGGGCATCGTCGTGTTGACGATGAGGAAGATCGCGGCAGGGATCAGCATTCCGCCGATCGCGGCTGCGGCGGGCACCACTGCCTCGCGCACCTTGGACAGGGAGCCCAGGACGAGCTCGTGCTTGAGCTCGAGTCCGACGACGAAGAAGAAGACCGCCAGCAGGCCGTCCGCCGCCCAGACCCCGAGCGGCAGTTCCAGGTGCAGGGCCGGAATGCCGATGACGTACTCGACGAGGGCGGTGTAGGAGTCCCCCCAGGGGGAGTTGGCCCAGACCAGCGCTATGGCCGCCGCGATGAGCAGCAGGATGCCGCCGAAGGTCTCATCGCGCAGCTGCTCACGCAGCCAGCGAGCCTGCCCGAACGAGGGACGACCCAGAAACTCGTTAGCGCTGCTCACGCAACAACCCTAACCGGGCTTGCGCCCCCACACCGCTCCGCCGAGTCAGTCCTCACTACCGCCGGACTTGAGTCCCTCTGCGATGAGGTTCATGACGGCCGGATCGGCCAGCGTCGTGGCGTCTCCGAGAGACCGGTTCTCGGCCACGTCGCGCAGCAGGCGGCGCATGATCTTTCCCGATCGGGTCTTCGGGAGCTCCGGAACGACCATGATCTGCCGGGGCTTGGCGATGGGACCGATCTCGTGCGCCACATGGTTGCGCAGTTGGGCGACGATCGCGTCACCCTCAGCCTCCTCGGCGGGCACGCCGCCGCGCATGATGACGAATGCGACGATGCCCTGGCCGGTCGTCTCGTCCGCGGCACCGACCACGGCAGCCTCGGCCACCTTGGGATGCGACACCAGCGCGGACTCCACCTCGGTGGTCGAGATGCGGTGACCCGAGATGTTCATGACGTCGTCGACGCGTCCGAGCAGCCAGATTGCTCCGTCCTCGTCCCATTTCGCACCGTCACCGGCGAAGTAGTACTGCGGCCAGCGTGACCAGTACGTGTCGATGTACCGCTGGGGATCTCCCCAGATGCCGCGAAGCATCGACGGCCACGGCTCGGTGAGCACGAGGTAGCCGCCGGAGCCATGGCCGACCGGCGTGCCGTTGTCATCGACGATGGCCGCACCGATGCCCGGCAGCGGACCCATGGCGGAGCCCGGCTTGCAGGGCGTGACGCCCGGCAGCGGGGAGATCATCATCGCGCCGGTCTCGGTCTGCCACCACGTGTCGACGATCGGGCAGTTGCCACCGCCGATGACGTCGCGGTACCACATCCAGGCCTCGGGGTTGATGGGCTCGCCGACCGATCCGAGCAGCCGCAGGCTGGACAGGTCCTTGCCCTGAGGCAGGTCGTCGCCCCACTTCATGAACGTGCGGATCGCGGTGGGTGCGGTGTAGAGGATCGTGACGCCGTGCCGCTCGACGATGTCCCACCAGCGGTCCTTGCCGGGGGTGTCGGGCGTGCCCTCGTAGACGACCTGCGTCACGCGGTTGGCCAGCGGCCCGTACACGATGTAGCTGTGGCCGGTGACCCAGCCGATATCGGCCGTGCACCAGTACACGTCGGAGTCAGGCTTGAGGTCGAAGACGTTGCGATGTGTGAATGCCGCCTGGGTCAGGTAGCCACCGGAGGTGTGCAGAATTCCCTTGGGCTTACCTGTCGTGCCGGACGTGTAGAGGATGAACAGCGGATGCTCGCTGTCGAATGCCTCGGGGGTGTGGGACGTCGGCTGGCGGTCGACGATGTCGTGCCACCACACGTCCTTGTCGGTCCACTCGACGTCGGTGCCGGTGCGCTTGACGACGAGGACGTTCTCCACCGTCGGGCATTCCGCGACGGCCTCGTCGACCGCGGGCTTGAGCGCCATCGCCGAGCCGCGGCGGTTCTGGCCGTCGGCGGTGATGACGAGCTTCGCCTCCGCGTCGTCGATGCGGCTGCGCAGGGCCTCTGCGGAGAACCCGGCGAACACGACCGAGTGCGGGGCACCGATCCGCGCGCACGCGAGCATCGCGACGATCGCCTCCGGAATCATCGGCATGTAGATGGCGACGCGGTCCCCGGCCGCCAGGCCGAGTTCGGTCAGGGCGTTGGCAGCTCTGCTGACCTCGTCCTGCAGTTCGGCGTAGGTGAGGTCACGACGGTCACCCGGCTCACCCTCGAAGCGGATGGCGACCTGATCACCGAAGCCATCCTCGACATGGCGGTCGACGCAGTTGTAGGCGACGTTCAGTCGGCCGCCGATGAACCACTTGGCGAACGGGGCGTCGGACCAGTCGAGGATCTCGTCCCAGTCCTGAGCCCACGTCAGGTGCCGGGCCTGCTCGGCCCAGAAACCGAGCCGGTCGGCGTTCGCCTCGCCGTACATCTCCGGCTGGGCGTTCGCCTGCTTCGCGAATTCCGGGCTGGGCGGGAAGACCCGCTCCTCGTAGGACAGGTTGGACAGGGCCGGGGTGTTCTGATCGGTCACGTTGCCTAGTGAACCAAAGGCCTTGGTTGGATGGGGGCGTGTTGACGACTCCGGCTGATCCGCTCGCGGTCCTCGCCACGATCGCGTCCGTGGCGGATTCGGCCGCGGCAGCCCGCGAGGAGGTCGACCGTCTGCTGTGGCGGCGCGACGTGCGAGCCGAGGCCGCCGAGGTGGCGTCGGCCTCCCGGCAGCGAGGTGCGCGCGACTCGGCTGCGATCGACGGAGCCGATGTCGTGGACGTCGACGACTCCCCGATGGGCCGCGTGCTGGATGCGGCGCTGCGCCTGACCGCCGCCGTGCCCACGCAGGTGGACGTGTTCGGCACGGCGCCCCTCCAGGCGCTGGCCCACCTGCACTCGATCACGGCGACGGACTTCGTGGACGATGACGAGCTCGGCCGCCCTCGGTCCGGCGACGTGGTGGACGACCCACTGAACCTGGGTGCTCCGCCGCCCGCGGGGGCCGCGGCCGAGCGACTGGCCCTCCTGGCGCAGATTCTCACCACGCCGACCGCTGCACCGGCGCTGGTGGTCGCGGCGATCGCGCACGCCGAGATCGCGGTGCTGCGCCCGTTCGCGTGGGGGTCGGGCCTGCTGTCCCGTGCGGTCACGCGCCTCGTGCTGGCCGAGCGTGGCGTGGATCCGTCATTGTTCTCGATCCCGGAGAACGGGATGCTCGAACTCGGGCGCTCGTCCTACGTCAAGGCGCTGCGGGGGTACGCGGCGGGATCGCGCGAGGGCGTGGCGGAGTGGTGCGTGTGGCACGCCTCCGCGGTGGCCGCCGGCGCCCGCGCCGTTCCGTAATTGCGCCAAGACCTGCAGAATGCGACACTTCCCGGCCCCTGTGGTGTCACTTTCAGCAGGTCTCGGTGACTTGTGGACACTCATTTGCTGCCCGCGGGAAATCGGCGCACGCTCCTGAGGCATGCCGCGCTCACTGGATGACGACCCCGCCCTTCCCCCGGTGTTCTCGCTGGCCGATGCGGCGGCCCGGGGTCTGACCGCTCGGCAGGTGCGCTATCGGGTGAGAGTCGGCGTGTTCACCCGAGTCGGGCGGGATCGATACCGCCGAGGCGATGCTCTGTCCACGGGGGTGAACCGCTTTCAACGCGAGCGGCTGGATCACGTCGCACGGGCGAGGGCTGCGGCCGGCCGAAACGCTGGGGCGGTCATTGGGTTCGAGAGTGCAGCGATCTGCCTGGGCTATCCGCTGGCATCGAGCACGCCATCGGAGGTCACGCTTATCGTGGCGCCGGGCAGGTGGACGGGGCGGCGCTCGGGGATTCGCTTTCGGAGCGCCGCCGTCACTGAAGCCGATCTGGTCGGGCCTGGGATGCCTGTGACCAATCCGGAGCGGACATGGGTCGACCTGGCGAGGACGGGCTCGTTGGCCGATGCGCTGTGTGTCGGCGATGCGGCTCTCGCAGACGGTGCTGTCACGTCCCCGGCACTTGCGCGGCGGGTGGAGCTCCTGGTGGGCGTGCGGGGTATTCGGAGGGCGCACCGAGCGTTCAGCCTGATCAGTGGAATCCGGGAATCACCTTTGGAGTCGGAGTCCTACGCCTACTTCGTGGAGCACCGTCTGCCGCTACCGATCTGCCAGGTCTCCATCCAGGGGCGTGACGGTCGGTTCCTCGGCCGGGTCGACTTCCTGTGGGAGGCGGTGCGGCTGGTTGGCGAGGCGGATGGTCGCCTGAAGTACGCCGACGCCGACGCCGTGTACGCGGAGAAGCGGCGCGAGGATGAGATCCGTGCCGAGGGCTACGGATTCATCCGCTGGGGGAAGGCGGACCTGCGAACGCCGGCGCTGGCTGACCGCCTGCGAGGGCTGATGCTCCGAGACCTGCAGAAAGCGACACCAAGAGCCGGCTGATGTGTCGCTTTGTGCAGGACTCGAGGGATCAGTAGCGGGAGCTGCGGCGGCGGGCGTACCAGGTCAGCCCCAGCGCGACCGCCCCGATCGCCACGCCCGCCCCGGCCGCCACCGCCGACCGGCGCTGCGCCTGCTCGCGCATCGCTACCGGCTTGGCGAAGTCGACGATCGGCCACTCGCGTTCGACGGCCACCTTGCGCAGTTCAGAGTCCGGGTTCACCGCCACCGGATGGCCGACCACCTCGAGCATCGGCAGGTCCGTCTGCGAGTCGCTGTACGCGTAGCACTCGGCGAGGTCGTACCCCCGCTCCTGGGCCAGCGATCGCATCGCCTCGGCCTTGCCCTCGCCGTAGGCGTAGAACAGGATCTCGCCGGTGTAGGCGCCCTCCTCGATCGCGACCTGAGTGCCGATGGCGAGGTCGACCCCCAGCCGCGCACCGATCGGCTCGACGATGTCGGTGCCGGAAGACGAGATGATGATCACGTCACGGCCGGCATCCTTGTGCTCGTTGATCAGGTCGACGGCCTCCTGGTAGACCATCGGGTCGACGATCTCGTCCAGCGTCTCGCCGACGATGCCCTGCACCTTGTCGACGCTCCAGCCGGTGACGAGCTTCGACATGTACTCGCGCATCGTCTCCATCTGGTCGTGGTCCGCGCCTGAAGCGAGGTAGACGAACTGCGCGTACGCGCTGCGGATGACATCACTGCGGCCGATCAGCCCCTCCTTGTAGAACGGCCGCGCGAACATGAACGAGCTGGACTTCGCGAGGATCGTCTTGTCCAGGTCGAAGAATGCCGCCTGCCGCCCTGCGGAGGAGGTCGCGCTGCTGTCGTACGACGCCATGGCCCGACGGTACCCGCTTGTCCACAGGCTTCGATCCACCGACGGATATCCACAGGATGAACATCCGTTCCGCACAGCACCCCCCGACCACGCACCGTGGGCACCCCACCACGACGGAAGCGAGGGACACCATGGACAGGCCACTGGTGGTCAGTGAGGACCCGGACCTGATCGACGAGCTGGTGCGGCTCGCCGCCGCCAACGCGGTGGAGGTGCACGTGGCGACGGATGCGGAGGCCGCGCGAAGCCGCTGGTCGCTCGCCCCACTCGTCCTCGTCGGCGTGGATCTCGCGGCACGCGTCGCGGGGATGCGACCGGAACGACGACGTGACGTGGTGCTGGTCGGCCGGCAGCTGGTGGAGGCCGACTGGCAGCGCGCCGTGACCCTCGGGGCCGAGTACGTCGCCTCCCTTCCTGAGGCCGAGCGCTGGGTCATCGATCGGCTGGCCGACAGCGGGGAGGGCCCGCCGAGCAACGGCCTCGTGGTCGCCGTGATGTCCACGGGCGGCGGTGCGGGTGCCTCGACGTTCGCCGCGACCCTTGCGGGGATCGCGGCAGAGGAGTGCCGCGTGCTGCTGGTGGACCTCGACCCCTCGGCCGGTGGGCTGGATGTGCTCGTCGGGAGGGAGGGCTCTCCCGCCACTCGATGGGAGGAGCTGGCGGCGACCCGGGGTCGGCTCAGTCCGGTTTCGCTGCGGCAGGCGCTGCCCGAGTGGGTCGGAGTGTCCCTGCTCTCCTGGGGTCGGGCGGGTTCCGGTCGCGTCGACATCGAGCCGCTCGCCTCGGTGATCGACGCGGGTGAGCGAGGCTTCGACCTCGTCGTCCTCGATGTCGCCCGCTGGCTCGACCCGGCGACCGAACTCGCTCTGGCGCGATCGCACCGCACGGTCCTCGTCACCTCGGCCACGGTCAGGGGTGTCTCCGCGGCGGCCGGACTCAACGAGGTGCTCGGTGATCGCTGCGCTTCGCTCGCTCTGGTCACCCGCCGCCATCCCGGAGGTGTGAGCCCTGAGTCCGTCGTCGAGAGCGTCGAGCTGCCGACCCTGGGCGACCTCCCGCACGTGCCCGCCCTCGCGCGGCGCTGCGAGTCCGGGGAGGGTCCCGCACTGCACGGCAGCTACGCGCGGGCAGTGCGGCGGATCGTCCCACAGCTCGGCGACACGCACAGGCGCGTGCGATGACCCCGGTCCTCGTCGACCGGGTCCGCGCGCGATTGCTGTCCTCCGGCGGCGACGCCACTCCGGGTCGCGTCGCTGCGGCCCTTCGCGATGAGGGCCTCGTCCTCGGCGACGACGCGGTGCTCGACCTGGTGCGGATGCTGCGCCAGGAGCTCATCGGCCTCGGCCCGCTCGACCCGCTGGTCATCGACCCGACGACGACGGACGTTCTGGTCAACGCCCCCGACTCGGTGTGGGTCGACCGGGGTCACGGACTGCAGCGCACGGATGTGCGGCTCGGCAGCGAGGCCGACGTGCGGCGCCTGGCGCAGCGCCTCGCGGCAACGGCGGGACGGCGCCTCGACGATGCGGCCCCGCACGTCGACGCCCAACTGCCCGGCGGTGTGCGATTCCACGCGGTGCTCGCCCCTGTCGCCGTCGACTCCACCGTCATCTCCCTACGCGTGCCGTCGCGGCAGGCGTTCACCCTCGAGGCGATGGTGCTGCACGGATCGATGGATCACGCCACGGCGGAGCTCCTCCGCGCCATGGTCCGCCGGCGACTGGCGATCCTCGTCTCCGGCGGCACAGGGTCGGGCAAGACGACGCTGTTGAGCGCCCTCCTGAGCACGGTCCCGCACGATGAGCGGATCGTCATCGTCGAGGATTCGACAGAACTGGCGCCGTCGCACCCGCACGTCGTGCGGTTGCAGGCCCGGCTGGCCAACGTCGAAGGATCGGGCGCCGTGTCCAGTCGCGACCTCGTGCGACAGGCCCTTCGCATGCGGCCGGATCGCCTCGTCGTCGGCGAGGTGCGGGGAGCGGAGGTCGTGGACCTTCTCGCCGCGATGAACACCGGGCACGAGGGCGGCGCCGGCACGGTGCACGCCAACTCCGCGGAGGACGTGCCGGCGCGACTCGAGGCCCTCGGACTCATGGCGGGCCTGGACCGTGCGGCCCTCCACGCCCTGCTCGGCGCAGGGGTCGATGCCGTCATCCACCTCGGGCGAGTCGCGGGCACTCGGGTGATCTCGGGCGTGCACCTGCTTGCTGCGGGGGATGACGGAGTCGTGCGCACGCAGCCCGCGCTGCTGCGGCGAGGTGACGCGCTGACACGCGGGCCGGCGATGGAGCGGCTGCGCGCCCGGGTCGATGCGTCATGAGTCTGGTCGCCGCCGTGCTCGCGGCCCTCGCGGTCGCGGTCATGGTCGCTCCGGTGGGGGAACGCCGGCTCAGGCGTCTCACGGCAGCCGAGCCGGAGCCAGCGAGCTGGACTCGCGTGCGAGGCATGGCCTCGCGATGGTGGCAGCAGCGCGGTATCGGCCCCGGCTCGCGGCGACGCCGGACCCAGCAGCGCGCGCGGGTGCTGCAGGCGATCGGCGCCCTGGCGGCCGAACTGGAGGCAGGTGCAGCGCCCGCCGACGCCCTGCTGCGCGCGCAGGGCGACCCGAGTGTCTGGCCGCAGGCCGCCGCCGCGGCGCGCTGGGGTGCTGGGATCGCCGAGGGACTGGATGCCGATGCCCATGCGGCCCCGGTCCTGGTTCAGGTCGCGGCCTGCTGGCGTGTCGGGTCGCGAGGCGCCGGACTCGTCGAGGCCATCGAGCACGTGGCCGCTTCCGCTCGTGCCGCCGAGGACGTTCGCGTTGAGATGGAGGCGCAGCTCGCCGGGCCGCGCTCGACCGCGCGGCTGCTCTCGAGCCTGCCCGTCGTCGGCCTCGGCCTGGGGCTGATGCTCGGCGCCCACCCCCTGGACTGGTTGCTCGGTACGGTGCCCGGCCGCCTGTGCCTCGCCGTGGGTGTGACCCTCACGCTCGTCGGCATGTGGTGGACTGGTCGCATCGCGGGTGGAGTGGAGCGGCGGCTGTGACCGCCCTCGCCGCACTGCTCGCCGGGGCCTGTCTGTGGTGGTGGTTGCCGGACCGCCCTGACGACCGTCTTCGTCGCGTCGGCGGCGGCCCGAACGCCTCGACGCCGCAGTCGCGCGACGGAACGGTGATGCGCTGGGTGGCGGCCGCCACGGCGGCGGTTGCCCTGATCATGCTCGTCGGCGGTCCGGTGGGCATCGCGGCGGGCGTGGCTGCGCTGGGGGCGATCCCTCGACTGGTCGGCCGCCTCGAACCGCGGGCAGTGCGCCAGCAGCGCGAACGGCTCACGCGTCAGTCCGCCCTGCTCGCCGACCTGCTCGCCGCCACCCTCTCCTCGGGTGCGACCGCGCGCGATGCCCTCGCGGTGGCCGCCGAGGCCGTGGGCGAGCCGACGGACTCCTACCTCAGGCCCGTCGTCGGGGCCATCGATCTCGGTGCCGATCCGGTTCAGGCCTGGGATGTCGTCGATCCGCCCGAGGCCCATCGGGTGATCGTCGACGCGCTGCGACGCGCCCATCGGTCCGGGGCGCCGGCCTCCGGAATCCTGGCGCGCGCGGCCGACGATCTCCGGCGTGAGCGCCGTCGCCAGGTCGAGGTGGCGGCGCGAGCCGCAGGGGTGCGCGCTGTCGCGCCGCTGGCCGCCTGCTTCCTGCCGGCCTTCCTGCTCATCGGCGTCGTGCCGGTCGTGGCGTCGCTGGCATCCGGGCTGCTCGGTGTCCTGTGACTGTCCACAGGCCCAGCGCACGGTGGTCACCCTTCCCCAGCTCGTCATCGCCCCCTGTCGCAGGAGTCGCCGCGCGACGAACGTGGCGCTGCCGGGTGTCCGGTGGTGCCGATGGTCGGCACATCCGTGAGAGCGGAGACCTGTGGGGAGAGTTCACATGAAGAAGTTCGTGGCACGCATGACGACGAGCATGGCGAAGGACGACGGACTGTCGACGGCGGAGTACGCCGTGGGCACCGTGGCGGCCGCCGGTCTCGGCGGTGTGCTCATCAAGCTGCTCACCAGCGACGAGGTGCGCAACCTCATCTGGACCCTGCTGAGCGGTGCGTTCCAGACGATGCTGGGCGGCTGATGGTCGCCGACCGGACGCTGTCCCGCTGGCGGGGGTGGCGTCACCTCCGCCAGCGGGATGACGGGACGGCAGCCGGTGTCTCGCCGGACGATGGGATGGTCATCGCCGAGACCGCCATCGCGATCCCGCTCCTGATGGCCGTGGCCGCGGCCCTGATCTGGGGTCTGTCGCTGATGGGGACATCCCTGAGCATGGCCGACACCGCACGACAGGTCGCTCGGGACGTGGGCCGCGGAGTCGGGATCGACGACGCTCTCCGCGGGGCCCGCGTCCCCGATGGGCAGCGCGTCTCCGTGGATGCTCAGGGGGACTGGGTGACGGTGCACGTGACGCACAGCGCTGTCACGCCGCTGCCGTTCCTCGACGGACTGAGGGTCCCGCTTGAGCAGTCGGTGACGTTGCCGCGGGAATGGTCGTGGTGACGGACGACCGCGGTGCGGCGGCGGTGTGGAGTCTGGCGCTCATCGTGCTCCTCGTCGGTGTCGCCCTGGTCGTCGCGCTCGTCGGCAGCGTCGGCATCGCTCGGGCCAGCGCCGCCTCGGTGGCCGACCTCGCGGCGGTGGCCGGTGCGCGCAGCGGCTCGTGCACATCCGCGCGGGAAGTCGCGGATCGCAACGGCATGAGCCTGTCCGACTGCATGGTCGACGACGGTGATGTGGTGGTGCGGGTGGCGACGTCGATGCCGGTCGTCGCCCAGCGTGTGATCGATGCGCTCGGCGGGACGGTCGAGATCGAGGCCGATGCTCGAGCAGGGTACGTGGACTACGGCAGCCCCGGCTGATCAAGCACCAGATCGAGCAGGCGCACCGCCAGATTCTTGTCGAGCGGATTGTTCCCGTTGCCGCACTTGGGCGATTGCACGCATGAGGGGCAGCCTGACGGGCACTCGCAGGAGGCGATCGCCTCGCGCGTCGCCGACAGCCAGGGCCGCGCGGCGTGGAAGCCCCGCTCGGCGAACCCGGCGCCCCCGGGATACCCGTCGTAGACGAACACGGTGGGCTGGCCGGTGTCGGGATGGTGGGCGGTGGAGACGCCGCCGAGATCCCAGCGGTCGCAGGTGGCGAAGAGCGGAAGAATGCCGATCGACGCGTGCTCGGCAGCGTGCGCCGCGCCGGGGATATCGGGCGCGGGTACGCCGGCCTCGACCACCTCCGCCTCGGTCAGCGTCCACCACACCGCTTGCGTCCGCAGTTCCTGCACCGGCAGGTCGAGCAGCTCCTCGCCGAGGCTCTGGCCGTTGGGGCGGCGTCGCTGGAAGGACACGACCTGCGAGCTGACGTCGACCATGCCGCGGTGCAGCACGCCGTCGGCACTGGACTCGAGGGTCTCGACGATGCGGATGTCGCTCACGGAACGGGCGAGGGTCGTGTAGTCGACGGGCTCCTCGACGACGACGGCCACGGAGTCGTCCAGATCGAGGGACTCGACCACATGCGTGATTCCCTGATGCACGTAGACGGCACCGGTGTGGACCATCGAGGGGGCCGACGAACGGTCGACCGTCCCCAGCAGGCGCCCGGTGCCACTCTCGACGACACGGACACCGACGCCGCCGGTGCCGCGCAGGTCCGTGAGGTCACTCGCCCGCTCCGGGCGCGTCCAGAACCAGCCGCGAGCGCGCTCCCGCAGCCAGCCGGCGGCGGTCAGTCCGTCGACCACCTGACGCGCGGTGGGGCCGAACCAGTCGAGGTCCGCCTCGGTGAGCGGGCGCTCCGCGGCAGCCGCGCACAGGTGTGGGGCCAGGACGTACGTGTTCGACGGGTCGAAGGAGTTGCCCTCGACGGGTCGGGTCAGCACCACCTCGGGGTGGTGCACGAGATAGGCGTCGAGCGGGTCGTCGCGTGCGATGAAGATGCCGACCGCGGGGGTGCCGCGGCGACCAGCACGGCCCATCTGCTGCCACAGGCTCGCGCGCGTGCCCGGCCATCCGGCGACGAGGACGACGTCGAGCCCGCTGACATCGATGCCCATCTCGAGGGCATTGGTGGTGGCGAGGGCTCGGATCCGCCCGTCGCGCAGCCGTGACTCCAGTTCCCGACGCTCCTCGGGCAGGTAGCCGCCGCGGTACGCGGCCACGCCCTCGACGAGCTCCGGATCGACGTCCGCGAGCCGTTCACGTGCCATCACCGACGTGGCCTCTGCACCGCGGCGCGAGCGCACGAACGCGAGCGTCTGCCGTCCCTCCACGACGCAGTCGGCGACGAGGTCGGCGGTCTCGGCGAGGGCACTGCGACGCCCGGGCGAGGGAGCGTCCGGCGCGGCCTCGAGCTCCGGAGGCTCCCAGAACCCGATCGTCATGCCGGTGCGCGGGGACGCATCCTCGGTGACCGCGACGACGGGAGCCCCGATGAGTCGGGACCCCGAGACGTCGGGATCGGCCATGGTCGCGGAGGCGAGAAACACCACCGGGTCGGTGCCGTAGTGCGCGCAGACCCGACGAAGTCGCCGGATCACGGCGGCCACGTGCGCGCCCGTGACCCCGCGGTAGGCATGGGCCTCGTCGATGACGACCATGCGGAGGCGTCGCAGGAAGCTCGCCCACGCCTCATGCCCCGGCAGGAGGGAGTGGTGCAGCAGGTCGGGATTGCTCAGCACGTAGTTGGCGTGCTGTCGGATCCACGGCCGCTGGTCGGAGGCGGTGTCGCCGTCGTAGACCGCGGCGCGCAGCCACGGCAGGGCGAGGTCGTCCAGGGCGCGCAGCTGGTCCTGCGCGAGGGCCTTGGTGGGGGAGAGGTAGAGGACCGTCGCCCCACGACCGTTCGGGGCGCGTGTGCCGTCGAGCACGTGGGCGAGGGCCGGCATGCCGAACGCGAGGCTCTTGCCGGACGCCGTTCCGGTGGCGAGGGCCACGTTCTGCCCGGACCACGCGATGTCAGCCGCCTGGACCTGGTGCCGCCACGGATCGGCGATCCCGGGGAAGGCTGCGCGGACCTCCTCGGGCAGCCACGACGGCCACTGCCCGATTTTGGCCTGCCGCTCGGGACGGGTGTGTACGTGGATGAGCCGGTCGGCACGCCCGTGTGCGAGTCGCTGCAGCAGGGCATCGGCGCCCCGCCCGTCGTCGTCCCTCACGTCGTCATGCATCGCGCCATTGTGCGCTGCCGGTGTGACGCGCTGTGCCAGAGTGGGGCCGTGGACTTCACCGTGAGCGTGTCGGAGGACGACGGACGCACCATTGTGACGGCCGCGGGGGAGCTCGACGCCCACGCTGCACCGGTGCTCGAGGCCGAGACCGGGCCGGCGTCCCGCCAGCCGGGCGGTCGCCTCATCGTCGACCTCACGGGCGTGGACTTCATCGACTCGACGGGGCTTGGTGTCCTTGTGGGCGCGCTGAAGCACGCGCGGGAGGCGGGGGGCACGCTGGACGTCGTCGTGGCTACCCCCCGGGTGCTGAAGGTGCTGGCCCTCACCGGCCTGGACGTCGTCATCCCGCTCCACTCGACCCTCGACGAGGCCCTCGCCTCCTGAGTCCCCCGGAACTATGACGTGCGCCTCACTGCTGTGGGGTGCCTCATGGTCGGGCTCCCAGATCAGTAGACTTCGCCGAATCGCGCGCCGGCTGCCCCGGTGTGTGCCTTTTCGACTGCAGGGCCCACTGCCCGGGCCTGTGACCAAGGAGTCCCATGATCGAGTTGAGCGGTGGCAACATGACGCTGGTCGTCATCGTTGCCGTCATCGCGCTGGCAGCTCTGGTCGTGGCGGCCCTTCTCGTGCGCCAGGTGCTGGCCGCGAGCGAGGGAACGCCGCGCATGAAGGAGATCGCCGCCGCCGTCCAGGAGGGGGCCTCGGCCTACCTCAACCGGCAGTTCAAGACGCTGGCGATCTTCGCCGTGATCGTCTTCTTCGTCCTCTTCCTTCTCCCGGCTGACACCACGAGCGAGAAGATCGGTCGAAGCATCTTCTTCCTCGTCGGCGCCGTCTTCTCCGGGATCACCGGCTACATGGGCATGTGGCTCGCCGTCCGCGGCAACGTCCGCGTGGCTGCCGCCGCCAACGAGTCCGGCGAGCAGAAGGCCATGAAGATCGCCTTCCGCACCGGTGGCGTGGCGGGCATGTTCACCGTCGGCCTCGGCCTGTTCGGTGCGGCCCTCGTCGTCCTCGTCTACAAGGGCGAGGCCCCCAAGGTGTTGGAGGGCTTCGGCTTCGGCGCGGCCCTCCTCGCGATGTTCATGCGCGTCGGCGGCGGCATCTTCACCAAGGCCGCTGACGTCGGTGCCGACCTGGTCGGCAAGGTCGAGCAGGGCATCCCCGAGGACGACCCGCGCAACGCGGCGACCATCGCCGACAACGTGGGCGACAACGTCGGTGACTGCGCCGGCATGGCGGCCGACCTCTTCGAGTCCTACGCGGTGACCCTCGTCGCCGCGCTGATCCTCGGCGTCGCGGCCTTCGGCGAGCTCGGCCTCGTGATCCCGCTGGTCATCCCGGCCATCGGTGTCATCACCGCCGTCATCGGCATCTTCGCCGTCTCGCCGCGACAGTCCGATCGCTCGGGCATGGCCTCGATCAACCGCGGCTTCTTCATCTCGGCGGTCATCTCGGCGGTTCTGGTCATCGCCGCGGTGTTCACGTGGGTCCCGGGGAGCTGGGAGGAGATCGAGAGCATCGGCGGCATCGTCGCGGTCGAGTCCGCCGACACCATCAATCCGCGCCTGTTCGTGATCCTCGCGGTCCTCATCGGCATCGTGCTCGCGGCGCTGATCCAGCAGCTCACGGCCTACTTCACCGAGACCGACCGCCGCCCGGTCGACGACGTCGCCAAGACGTCGCTCACCGGCCCGGCCACGGTCATCCTGTCCGGCGTCTCACTGGGCCTGGAGTCCGCGGTGTACTCAGCACTGCTCATCGGTGCGGCCGTGTACGGCGCATACATCGTCGGCGGCGGCGCCATCCTGCTGTCGCTGTTCGCGATCGCGCTGGCCGGCACCGGCCTGCTGACCACCGTCGGCGTCATCGTCTCGATGGACACCTTCGGCCCGGTCTCGGACAACGCCCAGGGCATCGCGGAGATGTCCGGCGAGGTCCACGGGGAGGGCGCTGCGGTCCTGACCAGCCTCGACGCGGTGGGCAACTCCACCAAGGCCATCACGAAGGGCATCGCCATCGCGACGGCCGTCCTGGCGGCGACCGCACTGTTCGGCGCGTTCCGTGACTCGATCGTCGAGGCGTTCGCGGACATCACCGACAAGGCTGGGTCGATCTCGGATCCCGAGCAGTACGAGGGCATTCTCAACGTCGCGAACCCGAGCAACCTCGTCGGCCTCATCATCGGTGCGGCTGTCGTGTTCCTGTTCTCGGGCCTGGCGATCAACGCGGTCTCCCGCGCAGCCGGCGCCGTCATCTTCGAGGTGCGTCGCCAGTTCCGCGAGCACCCGGGGATCATGGAGGGCACCGAGAAGCCCGAGTACGGCAAGGTCGTCGACATCGTCACGCGCGATTCGCTGCGCGAGCTGATCACCCCGGGCATCCTCGCCGTGTTCACCCCGATCGCGGTGGGCTTCAGCCTTGGCGTCGGTGCCCTCGGCGCCTACCTCGCCGGCACGATCGCGACCGGCGTGCTCATGGCCGTGTTCCTGTCCAACTCGGGTGGTGCCTGGGACAACGCCAAGAAGTACGTCGAGGACGGTCATTTCGGCGGCAAGGGCTCGGAGGCCCACGAGGCCACCGTCATCGGCGACACGGTCGGCGATCCGTTCAAGGACACCGCCGGCCCGGCCATCAACCCGCTGATCAAGGTCATGAACCTGGTCGCGCTGCTCATCGCGCCGGCCATCGTGACCATGAGCGTCGGATCCTCGGCCAACGATGGCCTGCGTTGGGGCATCGCCCTGGTCGCAGCGCTGATCGTCGTGGTCGCGGTCGTCATCTCCAAGCGGCGCCCGATCGCCGTGGGTGAGGACGCTCCGGCGAACGTCTAGTCCCACCGACGAGGCCTGTGTTCCGTTCTGCGGGACACAGGCCTCGTCCTTTTCCCCCTTCGGGGGAAGGCTGCCCGGGCCACGCCGACGGGGGTCGGTGAAGTTGACAGAACCGCGGGTCGTACCGTCAGACTCCGGACCCGACGGGCAGGACCACTGCCCCGACCCATCGAACGAAGGACGGACCGCACGTGGCGGACAAGACCCTGGTGATCGTCGAGTCACCGGCTAAGGCGAAGAAGATCGCCGGCTACCTGGGCCCCGACTACACCGTGCTCGCCTCCGTGGGCCACGTCCGCGACCTGTGCTCGAAGGCTTCCGAGCTCCCCGCCGACGTCAAGAAGATGCCCTGGGCCAAGCTCGCCGTCGACGTCGACGACCGCTTCCAGGCCTACTACGTCGTGCACGAGTCCAAGAAGAAGACGATCGCCGAGCTGAAGAAGGCCCTCAAGGACGCCGACGAGCTCCTGCTCGCCACTGACGAGGACCGTGAGGGCGAGGCCATCTCCTGGCACCTGATGGAGGTGCTGCGCCCGAAGGTCCCGGTGCAGCGCATGGTCTTCAACGAGATCACCCCGGAGGCGATCCGCGAGGCCGTCGCGAATCCGCGCGACCTGAACATGGAGCTGGTCGAGGCGCAGGAGACCCGGCGCATCGTCGACCGCCTCTACGGCTACCCGGTGTCCGAGGTGCTGTGGAAGAAGATCGGCCGTGAGGCGAAGTCCGCCGGCCGTGTGCAGTCGGTGGCCGTGCGGCTCGTCGTCGACCGGGAGCGCGAGCGCATCGCGTTCCGGGCAGCGAACTACTGGGACATCACCGGCACCTTCGGTCCCGGTGGCGCGAAGCGTGCGGAGCGCCACGAAGGAGAGGCGGGCGGATCCTTCGACGCCAAGCTCACCAGCCTTGACGGCGTCCGCATCGCATCCGGTGACAGCTTCGATGACCGCGGCGCGATCAAGAAGGGCAACGTCACCGTCCTCGACGAGGCCCGTGCCACAGCGCTGGCGGCCGAGTTGGCCGGGCAGCAGTTCACCGTTCGCTCCGTCGTCCAGAAGCCCGGCCAGCGCTCGCCCAAGGCGCCGTTCATCACATCCACGCTTCAGCAGGAGGCCTCGAACCGCCTGCGCTGGGGCAGCCAGCGCACCATGCGGGTGGCGCAGAGCCTGTATGAGAACGGCTACATCACCTATATGCGCACCGACTCGGTGCACCTGTCCGAACAGGCGATCACTGCAGCCCGCAATCAGGCCCGTGATCTCTACGGCCCGGAGTACGTCGCCGACGGCGTCCGCACCTACAAGAGCAAGGTGAAGAACGCCCAGGAGGCGCATGAGGCGATCCGCCCGGCCGGCGACGTCTTCCGCACCCCCGGTGAGGTGTCGGGTGAGCTCAACGCCGACGAGTTCGCGCTCTACGACCTCATCTGGAAGCGCACCGTCGCGTCGCAGATGGCGAATGCGCAGGTCGCCACGACCACCATGAAGGTCGGCACGGTCATGGCCGACGGCACGGATGCGGAGTTCTCCGCGTCGGGCACGGTCGTGGTCTTCCCCGGCTTCTACGCCGCGCTCAAGGACATCTCGGAGGACGACGACGAGGGCCGCGAGCTGCCCAGCCTGGGCGAGGGCTCGCCGGTCACCGCGGAGCACCTCGACCCCGAGGGCCACAGCACCAACCCGCCGTCGCGCTACACCGAGGCGAAGCTCGTGGCCAAGCTCGAGGAGCTTGGCATCGGCCGGCCCTCCACCTACGCATCGATCATGTCGACGATCGTCGACCGCGGCTACGTGTGGAAGAAGGGATCGGCGCTCGTCCCCAGCTTCACCGCCTTCGCGGTGGTGCGGCTTCTGGAGGAGCATTTCACGCCGCTCATCGACTACAGCTTCACCGCGAACATGGAGGAGGTCCTCGACCTCATCTCGGTGGGCAAGACCGACGGGGTCTCGCAGCTCGAGGCGTTCTGGCGGGGCGGTCACACCGTCACCGGCGGCGACTTCCCCGGCGTGAAGCCCCTGACCGAGGATCTCGGTGCCATTGACGCCCGCGGCAACGCGACGTTCCCGATCGAGGGCACCGATGCCGTCCTGCGCGTGGGCCGCTACGGCGCCTACGTCGAGCGGGGTGAGGATGAGCGCGCCAACGTGCCGGTCGGACTTGCACCCGATGAACTCACGGCCGAGAAGGCCGAGGAGCTCCTGCTGGAGCCGTCCGGAGACCGTGAGCTCGGGGTCGACCCGGAGTCCGGCCTGACGATCGTCGCGAAGTCGGGCCGCTATGGCCCGTATGTCAGCGAGGTGCTCCCCGAGGGCTCGCCCAAGACGGCCAAGCCGCGCACCTCGTCGCTGTTCACCGATATGAAGCCCTCGACCGTCACGCTCGAGGAGGCGCTCAGGCTGCTGAGCCTGCCGCGCGTCGTCGGTGTCGACCCGGCCGACGGCGCCGAGATCCTCGCGCAGAACGGTCGGTACGGCCCGTACCTCACCAAGGACAAGGACTCCCGCTCCCTCGGCAGCGAGGACGAGATCTTCACGGTGACGCTCGAGCAGGCGCTCGCCCTGTTCGCGCAGCCCAAGCAGCGTCGAGGCCGCGGTCAGGCGAAACCGCCGCTGCGCGAACTCGGAGGTGACCCGACCACCGGGCTGCCGCTTGTGATCAAGGACGGCCGCTTCGGCCCGTACGTCACCGACGGCATCACCAACGCATCGCTGCGCTCGGCGGACGACCCGGAGACCCTGTCGATCGAGCGCGCCAGTGACCTGCTGTCCGAGCGCCGATCCAAGGAGGCGCTCGAAGCACTCGAGCCGAAGCAGACCACCACCCGCGTGGTGAAGCGCGGGGCGGCGAGGAAGACCGCGAAGAAGTCACCCGCCAAGAAGACCGCGGCGAAGAAGACCGCGAAGAAGGCCACCGCGTCGGCGTCCGTGGGCAAGGACTGAGCACCACATGACCGGGTACTTCGTCGTCTTCGAGGGCGGGGAGGGTGCGGGCAAGTCCACGCAGGAGGCCCTGCTCGCCGACGCGCTGCGCGTCCGAGGGCTCACGGTCGTCCAGACCCGTGAGCCGGGAGGGACCCCGGCGGGCGAGGCCATCCGGCGCGTCGTCCTGAGCCCGGAGTTCGCCGGCCTGGACGTCCGCGCCGAGGCCCTGCTGTTCGCGGCTGCGCGCGGGGAGCACGCCGACAAGGTGATCCGGCCCGCACTCGACCGCGGCGACGTCGTCATCTGCGACCGCTATCTGGACTCTTCCGTCGCCTACCAAGGGTTCGCGCGCGGCCTGGGCCCCAAGCGAATCCGCGACCTCAGCCTGTGGGCCACACAGGAGCTCGTTCCCGACCTGACCATCGTGCTGGACATCGACCCGGTCGAGGGCTTGGGCCGGTTCGAGGAGCGTGATCGGCTCGAGGCGGAGCCGATGGAGTACCACCGGCAGGTGCGTGCTGCCTTCCTCGCGCTGGCAGAGGAGGATCCGCATCGCTACCTCGTGCTCCATGCGCACGAGGACCGGGAGGAGATCGCCGAGGCCATCCTCGAGCGGGTGCTTCAGGGGATCGACGGCTCATGACACCGGCGATCTGGGACCGGCTGGTGGGACAGGACGTCGTCGTCCACGACCTGACGAAAGCCGTCGCGGACTCCGAGCTGATCCGTCGGGGTGAACCCGGTCCGGGCATGACGCACGCGTGGCTGATCACCGGACCTCCCGGATCGGGACGTTCGACGGCTGCGACCTGCTTCGCAGCGGCGCTCGTCTGCCCGGAGGACGGCTGCGGTGTCTGCGAGGCCTGCCGTACCGCGCCGCTCGGAGCGCACCCCGACGTCGACGTGGTCACCACGGAGACGCGCACCTACGGGGTCGACGACGCCCGCGACCTCATCCGGCGTTCGTCCATGGCGCCGATCACCGGCCCGTGGCACGTCATCGTCGTCGAGGATGCCGACCGCATGACCCCCGAGGCGGTCAACGCCCTGCTCAAGGCACTCGAGGAGCCACCCCCGCACACGGTGTGGATCCTGTGCGCCCCGAGTGTCGAGGATGTCCTGCCGACGATCGTGTCGCGCACACGGCACCTGCCGCTGCGCACGCCGTCTACTCCCGATGTCGCCGACCTTCTCGTCGAGGCCTACGGCGTGGACCGCGCCATGGCCTCCTTCGCAGCCCGTGCGTCGCAGGGTCACATCGGTCGGGCTCGCGCGCTCGCGCGGGACGAGCATGCGCGACTGCGCCGTCAGGAGGTTCTGCGCACTCCCTTCAGTCTGGGGGACGTCGCGTCGTGCTTCACGGCAGCGTCGAACCTGCTGGCCGCGGCCACCGAGGACGCCCGCGCCATCACCGACCCGCTCGACGAGGCCGAGGAGCACAACCTGAAGTCCGAGTACGGCGACGGCGCCAGTGGCATCACGCAGGCGCGGCTGTCGCGGCTGATGAAGTCGGCGACGAAGGACATGGCCAAGCGGCAGAAGAGCCGCCGCACGCGAGCGGTCGTCGATCAGGTCGACCGGGCTCTCGTGGACCTGCTCGGGCTCTACCGGGATGTCCTGGTCCTGCAGATGGACGGTGATGTCGAGCTCATCAACGAGGAGATGCGCCCGCAGCTCGCGCAGTTGGCCGGCAGGAGCACGACGAACGACACCGGCCGTCGCCTCGCGGCCATCGCGCACTGCCGCGACCAGATCGGTGCGAGCGTGACGCCCCAGCTGGCGCTGGAGTCCCTGATGGTGGAGCTCAAGGACCCCTGGATCCGGGTGGCCTGACGGTTTCCCCCGCCGGCTTGCGCGTCGGGCGGGCGGTGACCAGTCACGGCAGTGGTGGGGGTCAGAGGTCTCCGGCCCGCCGGAGGCCGTGCGCGTAGGCGAGCATCGCGTCCACGGCCGGCGCCAGCACATCGGAGGTGCGACGGCCTAGGTCGGGGGCGGCAAGCAACTGCGCCGCGGCCGCGAGCAGGGCGTCATAGGTCTCGCACCCCTCGGCAAGGCGATCCCGGACGACGGCAGCAGACGCGGATGCGGTTCTCGCCGCGCTGGTTCCGGGCAGTTCCCGCTGCAGGTCGTCCAGCACGGAAAGGCGCTCGCACAAGGCTGTGAGTGGGCCCGCGGCCTCGAGGTCGGCCCGGCGGAGCTCGTCGCCGGCTCCCGGATGCAGACGGTCCAGGGACGGTGCCAGCGTCATCACCTGCACGCGCAGTGCTGAGAAGCGCGTGACCTCGGCGGCCCCGACGGCTCCCCGGTGCAGTCGAGGCGGCGGTCCCACGAGCGCGAGCGGCTCCGGCGGCGGGCCCATGCGCCGCAGGCGACGCCGTCCGCGCAGGGAGACCACCAGGCCGAGGCCCGCGGCGAGGAACCACAGGGGTGCCGGGCCGGGGATGCCGCTGCCGGATGCCGTGGCCACGGCATCGATGACGCCGAGCGATCCGGCAACTCCCGTGACCACCGCGCCGCCGATCTCCTGAGAACGAAGCGACGAGCGTCGGGCGGTGTGGGTGCGCTGCTCCCGCTCCTGATCCGCCAGGGCCCTGCGGTGCTGACTCGCGAGTGCTCGACCCGACCTGTGCGAGCCCCGTCCGGTCACGAACAGGAACGAGTCCACGAGATCGAGACCCTGCTCGACTCGCTGCTCCACGAGAGCGGCGATCTCAGCGGGATCACGTCGGGACGGCGGCACCGTATTACGGTACGACGTATGAGGCGTCGGCGTCCGGTCGCGGCCCTGCTCGCGCCATTGGCGCTCGCGGGTTGCTCCCTGGCCGCGGCCCCGGAGCCCGTCCCACCCTCACGCCCGGCGACCCCGACGACCAGCGTCCCCGCGGCCCTCGATCGGTTCTACGACCAGCAGGTCCGGTGGGTCAACTGCGGCCCCGCCGACTGCGGGACCATCACCGCGCCCCTGGACTACGACCGACCCGAGGACGGGACCATCGACCTCGCGATCACGCGGGTCGCGGCCACCGGTGAGCGGCTCGGGACGTTGTTCGTCAACCCGGGAGGTCCCGGAGCAAGCGCCGTGGACTACGCCAAGCTCGCCGATGCGGTCGTCGGCGACCCGATCCGCGAGCACTACGACGTCGTGGGTCTGGATCCCCGAGGAGTGGGGCGCAGTTCCCCGGTGGAGTGCCTGACGGACTCCGAGCTCGACGAGCTCGCGGCGGCCGCCGCGACCCCGGAAACCGCCGACGAGGAGCAGCGGATCATCGAGGTGTCCCGGCTGCCCGGCGAGGGCTGCACACGCGCGGCGGCGGACACGCTGCCGCATCTGGGCACGGTCGATTCCGCCCGGGACCTCGACATCGCCCGGTCCGTGGTCGGGGATGACCTCTTCAACTACGTCGGTAGCTCCTACGGAAGCCTGCTGGGAGCGACGTATGCCGAACTGTTCCCCGACAGGGTCGGGCGCATGGTCCTCGATGGTGCTCTGCCGGCCTCGCTTGACCAGGTGGAGGTCACCCGTGGGCAGGCGGTGGGGTTCGAGCTGGCTCTCCGCGATTTCGTCGAGGACTGTCTGGAACAGGACGACTGCCCGCTGGAGGGGACCGTCGAGGAAGGACAGCAGCAGGTGCGGGACTGGCTGGCATCCCTCGACCGCGACCCGATTCCCAGCGGTGACCGGGAACTCAACGAGCCATTGGCGGCCTTCGCGATCCTCACCAACCTCTACGCGCCAGAGTACGACTTCCCGCGCCTGCGCACCGCACTCACCGATGCGATGGACGAGCGGGACGCGTCGATGCTGCTTTCCATGCTGGACGAGCGCATCAGTCGCGGGCCCGACGGCCGCTACACAGACAACTCGACCGAGGCGTTCTACGCGGTGACCTGCCTGGATCGGCCCTACCTCGGGTCCGTCGAGGAGGTGCGCGTGCTCGCGCGCGACTGGGTCGATGAGGCCCCGACGTTCGGCCCGTCTCTTGCCTGGGGGCTGCTCGTCTGCCAGGACTGGCCGGCCACCGGCGAGCTGATCACGGAGACCCGGGCCGAGGGCTCGAATCCGATCCTGGTGGTGTCGACCACCCACGATCCGGCGACTCCGCACGCCTGGGGTGGACTGCTCGCCGATGAGCTCGCGAACGCCCGGCTGCTGACGTTCGACGGGCTGGGGCACACCGCCTACCAGCGCGGATCCGGCTGCATCGATGGATTCGTGGACGGCTATCTCCTCACCGGGAACCTGCCCCCGGAGGACACCGTCTGCACCTGATCCGGAGCACCTGACCCGTTCGGGGCCGCACGGGTTGGTAGTACCGGTTGCCCGGTGGCATGCCATGCGGTAAGCCTTATCTATCATGGGCGCTGGCCCAGAATCTCTCACGTGCTGACGTGAGCCCTGATAGGAGGAGTACTGCATGAGCGAGGAGAGCAAGTGCCCGGTGATGCATGGCTCGGCCAGCGGTGGCACGCAGAACGAGGACTGGTGGCCTGACCAGGTCAACCTTGGAGTTCTTCGCCAAGCGGGTGGCACCCCGAACCCCATGGGCAGCGACTTCGACTATGCAGAGGAGTTCGAGACCGTCGACTACGACGCGGTGAAGGCAGACCTGCGGGCACTGATGACGGACTCACAGGAGTGGTGGCCCGCGGACTACGGGCACTACGGCCCCTTCTTCATCCGCATGGCGTGGCACAGTGCCGGTACCTACCGGACCAGCGACGGTCGTGGTGGCGGCGGTGCGGGCATGCAGCGCTTCGCCCCGCTGAACAGCTGGCCGGACAACGTCAACCTAGACAAGGCCCGTCGCCTGCTGTGGCCGGTCAAGGCCAAGTACGGACGCAAGCTGTCCTGGGCCGACCTGATGCTCCTCACCGGCAACGTCGCCCTGGAGTCCATGGGCTTCCAGACGGCCGGCTTCTCCGGCGGCCGCGCCGACGTCTACGAGCCCGACGAGACCTACTGGGGCACCGAGGCCGAGTGGCTGGCGGACAACCGCTACACCGGCGACCGCGAGCTGGAGAACCCGCTTGCCGCGGTCCAGATGGGCCTGATCTACGTCAACCCGCAGGGCCCCAACGGCGTGCCGGATCCCATGGCATCGGCCCGCGACGTCCGCGAGACCTTCGGCCGCATGGCGATGAACGACTACGAGACTGTCGCGCTCGTCGCCGGTGGGCACACGTTCGGCAAGATGCACGGCGCCGGAGATCCGGAGAAGTACGTCGGCCCCGAGCCCGAGGGCGCACCCATCTGGCAGATGGGCCTGGGTTGGAAGAACACCATGGGCACGGGCGACGGAGTCGACACGATCAGCTCCGGACATGAGGGCGCCTGGACTCCGACCCCCATCTCCTGGGACATGTCGTACCTCGAGACCCTCTTCAAGTGGGAGTGGGAACTGTGGACCACCCCGGCCGGCGCGCAGGACTGGCGCCCGACCGACGCGGCGGCCGCCGATCTCGTCCCCGACGCCCACGACCCGAACCGTCGTCATGCCCCGGTGATGACCACGGCTGACCTGGCCCTGCGCTTCGACCCGATCTATGAGCCGATCGCACGCCACTTCCTCGAGAATCCGGACGAGTTCGCGGATGCGTTCGCCAAGGCGTGGTTCAAGCTGACGCACCGTGACCTCGGACCGAAGGCCCGCTACGTGGGTCCGGAGGTTCCGGCCGAGGACTTCATCTGGCAGGACCCGATTCCGGCAGTCTCACACCCGCTCGTGTCCGCTGCCGACATCACTGCGCTGAAGGAGAAGGTGCTGGCCTCGGGCCTGTCCGTCTCCGAGCTCGTCTCGACGGCTTGGGCGTCCGCCGCGACCTTCCGCGGCACCGACAAGCGAGGCGGCGCGAACGGGGCTCGCATCCGCCTGGAGCCGCAGCGCGCCTGGGAGGTCAACGATCCGGACCAGCTGGCCCGTGTTCTCTCGGTTCTCGAGGGCATCCAGGCCGAGTTCAACGCATCCAGCGCGGCCAAGGTCTCCTTGGCCGATCTCATCGTCCTCGCGGGCGGTGCGGCCATCGAGAAGGCGGCCAAGGACGGCGGTGTCTCGGTGGAGGTGCCGTTCACTCCGGGCCGCACGGACGCTTCCGCGGAGATGACCGACGCGGAGTCCTTCGCGGTGCTGGAGCCGACGTTCGATGGCTTCCGCAACTACCTCGGCAAGGGCTTCACGCTGCCGGCGGAGAAGCTCCTCGTCGAGCGGGCGACCCTGCTGAACCTCAGCACGCCCGAGATGTCCGTGCTCGTCGCCGGCCTGCGCGCGCTGAACGCCAATACCGGCCAGTCCCCGGTGGGCGTGCTGACGGATCGTCCGGGCGTCCTGTCGAACGACTTCTTCGTGAACGTCGCCGACATGGGCACCGTCTGGGGCCCGTCGGCGAGCGACGAGAACCTGTTCGAAGGTCGGGACCGGAAGTCCGGTGCACTGAAGTGGACGGCCAGCCGGGTCGACCTGTCCTTCGGCTCGAACTCGCAGCTGCGCGCCCAGACGGAGGTCTACGGCGCCAGCGACGGCCAGGACAAGTTCGTCTGCGATTTCGTCTCCGCATGGCGGAAGGTCATGGAGAACGATCGCTTCGACCTGCATCGATAGTCAGCAGGACACTTCTCCTCCAGCACGTGGGGCGCCGGGCCACTGGGCCCGGCGCCCCACGTCGTGTCGGGCACCGGAACGAGCGCGATGGGGTGACTGATCAAGGACCCCGGTAGGGTTCATCGGCGCTGGCTCTCGTCAGCCCTCACCTGACAGGAGCCCCATGGCCTCGGCCGCTGCATCGCCCCAGACCTCCGGCCTCGACCCGAACCGCTGGCGCGCTCTCGCGGTCATTGCGATCGCCCAGCTCATGGTCGTTCTCGATGCCTCGATCGTGAACATCGCTCTGCCATCGATCCAGATCGATCTCGGCATGACTGATGCCAACCGGCAGTGGGTCCTCACCGCGTACACGCTCGCGTTCGGCGGACTGCTGCTGCTGGGCGGTCGGGTCGCCGACTTCCAGGGCCGCAAGAAGATGTTCATCGTCGGGCTCATCGGCTTCGCGGCGGCGTCCTTCCTCGGAGGCGTCTCGACGACTGAGGGAATGCTCATCGGCGCCCGCGCCCTGCAGGGTCTCTTCGCCGCCCTGCTGGCACCCGCCGCTCTGTCCCTCATCTCAGTGACGTTCACCGAGTCCAAGGAGCGCGCACGCGCGTTCGGTGTCTTCGGTGCGATCTCCGGCGGTGGCGCCGCCATCGGCCTGATCGCCGGCGGCATCCTGACCGAGTACCTGTCCTGGCACTGGACACTGCTGGTGAACGTTCCGATCGCTGTCATCGCGGTGCTTCTCGCCGTGCCGTTCGTACGTGAATCCCGCGCGCATGGCAACACCACGTACGACATCCCGGGTGCGATCACGGCCACGCTCGGCCTGGTGTCCCTCGTCTATGGCATCACACGCGCGGGGTCCGAGGGCTGGAACGGCACCCAGACGATCGCGTTCATGGGAGTCGGCGTGCTGCTCCTCATCGGCTTCCTGGTGATCGAATCGCGCTCGTCGCACCCGCTGCTGCCGGTGCGCATCCTCGCCAATCGCAATCGTGGCGGCGCCTATCTCGCGAGCTTCTTCGTGGGTGTGGGCCTGTTCGCCATGTTCCTGTTCCTCACGTACTTCTTCCAGGGCGTCATGGGCTACACCCCGCTCACCTCGGGTCTGCTGTTCCTGCCGTTCTCGGTCGGCATCGTCATCAGCGCCGGGATCGCAAGCCAACTGCTGCCTCGCTTCGGTCCACGCTGGATCACGGCATCCGGCTTCGTCTTCGCCATCGTCGGGATGCTGCTCCTCACGCGCATGACGCCCGAGACGGCATACGTCTCGGGCATCCTGCCGTCGCTCATCATCCTGAGTCTGGGAATGGGCCTGATCTTCGTGCCGCTGTCAGCTGTCTCGCTGTTCGCCATCGGCGACCACGATGCCGGTGTCGCCTCGGCAGTCCTGAACACCAGTCAGCAGATCGGCGGGTCGATCGGTCTCGCCTTCCTGAACACGGTCGCGGCATCGGCCACGACGGCCTTTATCGCCGCCAACGCCGCGACCGGCCTGGTGCCGGGCCCCGATGGTCAGCCGGTGCCGTCGCCGGAGGCCCTCGTCGCGGGCTTCGTCAGCGGGTTCGCCTGGGGAGCCGGAATCCTCGTGGTCGCCGGCCTCATCTGGGTCGTCCTGGTGAACATGAGCAAGCGGGACATGGCCGCCAACGACTCTCCCGTGGCGCACGTCGGCTAGTCCCGCGCAACTGGTTCACAGCATCCGGGACGCCGGCACCGCCGCCGCGGACAACGGCACACAGCAGGAATGGCAGCCCTGAGGGAGTGACCGACTGCCGGCTGCCCTGCCTGGGCAGGTGTCTGTCTTGGTCATGCCCATACCCGCCCCAGCCGATGCGGTGTCCCCGCTGGTACCTAGTAGCATGTACAGGCTCTCTACGAAGGCCGTGAGGAACCGCGTGGAGGCAGGCCGCCTTAGCTCAGTGGTAGAGCAACGCACTCGTAATGCGTAGGTCCGGGGTTCAAATCCCCGAGGCGGCTCCAACGAAAAGTGCCCCTGACCACCGGAAATGCTGATCGGGGGCATTCGTGGTTCTGGAGCCGTCTAACTTCTGCGCTAACCAGCGGGCTACTGGCTGCCCTCGATGAGACGTGCTTAGGTCTCAGCCGCCTCCACGCGCTGCCTAGGCGTAACGTGCGCGTAGATGCTGGCCGTCACCGTGGCATCGGCGTGGCCCAGACGCTCAGCGACCACGTGGAGCTGTTCGCCGGCGGCAAACTCTGGAACCTGTCCCCTCCCCAAGTACCAGCAACGGGCAGCTAGTCGACTCCAGTACATGTTTCAACGGGCGCCGGGGCTGCTGCCTGTCTGGGCATCCTTGCGAAGCCGCCACAACCCCTGCACAGGGTCACCCTGGTTGACGTCGTCCTCCTCGTCGAACCGGACCATCGTCTTGCTCATGCGTTCCACGATGGGGCTGTAGCCCGGCGGCGGGTGCATTCTTGACGCCGCCGACCCGCCTGTGCGGTCTGCGGCAACCGCTGGTGGACGACGCTGACGCACGCCCCGGACATGCGTGTCCCGCGGGGGTCCAATTCCGCGATAAATGTGCGACAAACGTGCGACGTGCTTGCTACATTTCCGCCACACGCTCACACCTGTTGAGTCCTTCCGCCCGGGAGCAGGCATGCGCATGACTCGACTGATCGCCGTTCTCACGTGCACCGTTCTGGTGGGAGCCGGGGCGCTGGTCGGGGCTCCCAGTGCGAGCGCGGCATCAGCAGGAACCGTGACGGTGTCCTACGCCAGCTTCGTTTACACCGTGTCACCAACCGCCCTCACGGGTTCCGCCGGTGACACGTTCACGTTGGCGAACACCCTCACCTCTGGCAACAACAGCGCCAGTTACTTCGTGGCGTTGGAGAACGGCACCGGCAGCGTCACCATGGGTGGCCAGTCCTGCACTGACCGCACTTCGTACTGCCAGGTGCTCGACCTTTTTGCCGGAACTGCGTCCGGGACTGCCACCATCACCGGCACCGGAACGGTCGCCGTGTGGCGCAACTACAACGGCTCGTACACCCAACTCGGCACTCTCACCATCGGATCCGGCGGCGGGTCGTCCAGTGGCGCGAGCGATTCCGCGGTGTATCCGACGGTGACGTTCGATCCGCTGGGCGGCACGTGCACTGTGCCGTTGACGATCACCAACAAGAACGGCAGCAACTCGACCTACCTGATGCCGAATGAGGACCAGTGTTCGAGGCAGGGTTACAGATTGGTGGCCTGGGGTGACACTGAGCCTGATGCTGACGGCAATCCTCCCGCAGGGGCGTCGACGTACAACATGAAGTTCCGCGCGAACCTCACGGATTCGGTGACCCTGTACGCATACTGGGCTCTGGACCAGGACAAGGTCGCGGTCCGCTACGACGCCAACGTCGGCACCGACACCGAATGCCTGGCCGGCGACGTCAACCAGACCACCCGCCCGCAGCAAACCGCGCTGGCTCTCGTCGACGTCGGATCCGCCTCGGCGACCAGCGCGCCTTGCACACCACCGGGCCACAAACTCGCCGGCTGGGCCACCGCCGGTAATGGCACGCAAATCGTCACCGCGGGCGGGAACCTGCCCAGCGATCTTTCTGGCCAGACGGTGACGCTGTTCGCCATGTGGGCCGTCGACCGCTGCGTCGCTCCCGCCGCTCCCGGAGTTGACTGGCATGACTGTGACAAGCGCGGCGCAATCCTGTGGGGGGCGAAGCTGTCCGGCGCGAACCTGTCCGGTGCGAACCTGTCCGGCGCGAACCTGTACCACGCGAACCTGTCCGGCGCGAACCTGTCCGGCGCGAACCTGTCCAGCGCGACTATGCCCTATACGTACCTATTACTTGCGAACCTGTCCGGTGCGAACCTGTCCTACGCGGACCTGTTCTTCGCGACCCTGCAAGGCGCGAACCTGTCCGGCGCGAACCTGTCCTACGCGGAACTGTCCGTCGCGAACCTGTCCGGCGCGAACCTGTCCGGCGCGAACCTGACCGGCGCAAAACTGGCCGGCGCGACTATGCCCAACGGGCCAATCGGATAGGTAGCAAACCTGACCACCGGCGGGGCTTCCAGAATCCCCCACATACAAGCGTGTGATCCTGTCCCACCACAGGAACCTGCCCCAAGGCAACATCCTCATCGACGACCGCACCGCGAACGCCGTGGCCACGGAACGCGGACCTGACGGGCGCGGACCTGTCCGGCGCGACTATGCCCGACGGGTCGATCAGATAGGCCGCACACCTGACCAATGACGAAGGCTTCCACCACCACCCGCAGACAATCGCGTGACCCTGTCCCGCGAACTCCTTGCCAACATCGGAATGGCATGTGAGGTGATGGACATGGTGTCCCGCCCGTTGTGGAGCATGGTGTGGACGCTCGCCGCGGACCGCCCGATCTCCAGGCCGGCCACACACCGGCCACACCTTGAAGCACCGTGATGAAGGACACCCGTCGCGGTTGCCGGACTGCCAGCCAGGACTACACGCAGCCACACACGATCTAGACGCGTCGGTACGCGGCGAGACTGACACGGCCAGATCCTTTGCTGGCGAGCCGGCCTTCAGCCAACAATTCCGCTAACAAGCACCATGCACCTTCTTCCTCAAACTCGTAATGCGTAGGTCCGGGGTTCAAATCCCCGAGGCGGCTCCGAAGGAGTCGCCCCTCCGGAGTCGGAGGCGGCGACGGGTCCCAGAGGCGACGTCCCGGAATGGCCTCGGGGACGGGGCCGCGAGGCCCTCTTGTCTTTCGCTCGGTCTACTGTGTTGACATGCGGATCAGTGTCTTCAGCGCTGCCGAGCACGATCGAGTCTTCCTGGAGCAGGCGAACGCCGCGCGACGACACGAGTTGGAGTTCCTACCGACTCCTCTGACCGCGAGCACGGCGCATCTGGCGAGTGGCAGCCAGGCTGTGAGCGTATTCGTGGACGACATCGTTGACAAAGGTGCACTCGCAGTTCTGGCCAAGAACGGAGTCGGTCTCGTGGCCCTCCGATGCACGGGTTTTGACAACATCGACCTTGAGGCCGCGAAGAAGGAAGGTATCCGCGTCGTCCACGTGCCGAACTATCCGCCGCAGGCCGTTGCCGAGCACGCTGTAGGCCTCATGCTTGCGATCAATCGTCGGATTCATCGCGCCTACAACAGAACGAGGAGCGGGGACTACACACTTGCCGGGATGATGGGGTCCGACGTCTCCGGAAAGACTGTTGCGGTGGTGGGGACCGGTCGTATCGGCACGGCCTTCGCGAGAATCATGGTGGGCTTCGGCTGCAGGGTCGTGGGATACAGCCCTCACCGTCATCAGGCGTTTGAGGCGACCGGCGCTGGGTACGGAGCACTGGAAGCCATTGGCGAAGGAGCAGATGTCGTCTCCCTGCACTGCCCGCTCACCTCGGACACTCGCCATCTCGTCAACAAGGACGTCATTTCACGCTTTAATCGTGGGGCGATCCTGATCAATACCGCTCGAGGGGCGCTTGTGGATGCCCCAGCGGTGATCCCTGCTCTTCGCTCAGGACAGCTGGGAGGCTTCGGCATGGATGTCTACGAGCATGAACGGGGCTTGTACTTCGCCAACCATGAGAACGATGTGGTCAAGGACGATGTCATCGCTCGGCTGCTGTCGATGCCCAATGTCATCATCACCGGACACCAGGGTTGGTTCACCCGCGAGTCGATGGCGGCTATCAGTCAGGCGACCCTGACCAGTTTCGACGAGTATGAGTCGGGTGCATCTTTGACTTTGGAGATCTAGGCCGTCTAGGCCACCTTCACTTCCCCGGGGAGCTTGCTGTAAACGCCCTACGCTGTCGGGCATGACACACGCGGTCGAAACATCTCAGCCCGAGACGCTCGTAGCTGTTCACAAGGTGGACGCCTCCAAAGTGGAGGCCTACAAGAAGTGGCTCGTCGATTCCGGGCAGATCGAGGAGGAGTTCTCGGGGTTCTTGTCGCGGGAAGTCATCGAACCTGTAGCCGGTGGACAGGATTTCTACACGCTGGTCGTGCGCTTCGACTCGTCGGCCAGTCTCGGCAGGTGGCTGGACAGCAGCCAGTGGGGTGGTCTTCACGCGAGGTTGCAGAACCTTGTTGCACAGGCTGATCGGTACGGAACAGATGAGCGCTACCTAACGCCGTTCTGGTACCGACCCGATCCGCAGGCAGTCCCAGCACCGACGTGGAAGATCTGGCTCTCGACGGTCGCTGCCCTGTATCCGTCGATCTTCATCATTTCCCTGCTGCTGGAGAACGTGACCGTGCCGTTCGCGGCAATGCTGCTGTTGTCCAATCTCCTCGCCGTCGCCAGCGTTTCGTGGATCACGGGTCCGGCAGTCCGCAGGATCGTGAAGTCGTGGATGGCGGCCCCGACGAGTCAGGTGCGGCTGACGGTTCTGGGAACTCTGGCGATTCTGGCCACGCTAGGCCTGCTCCTCGCCGTCTTTCTCCAGGTGCCGGTGTCCTAGGCGTGAGCCGTCGCGCCTATCCCGTCTGCTCAGCCTTCAGTTCGGCGAGGCACGTCACCAGCAGCGCATGATCCTCAGCGTCGGCAAGCCCCGAGGCGTAGATGCTGCCGACGATCCCCACGTTCGCCACTGAGATCGGATGGCACCACCGTGGGCGGCGTACTCCCACTCGTCCAGGCCGGTCGACTCGTTGAACAGGATCGACGGGCCTTCAGCCGTGCGCGACCCGGTAGTGATCAGCGAGGGGATCGCGGCCGAAGTCGCGGTAGGGATCACGCCAGACCGTGTGGATGTGGTTGGCCCCGCGTTGTGTGTTGTCGCACTCCACCATCAGTCTCGGGCCCTGAACCCGGTAGTAGTAGCCGATGCCGTGTCCAACCCCTCCTGCCCACATCAGTGAGTGCTCGTCCAGGTGTGAGCCCTCGAACTTGCGCTGCTCGATCTCACGCAGGCCGTCAGGTAGCCGACAGGCATACAGGTCGAGCAGTTCCCGAAGCGCCGAGCGTTGGTCATCATGCAGCGCGGTGGCCGGAATCCCCTTCGGTTCGGGGGTGAGTCGAACGGCCTCCAGATGGTGTTCCTCGAGCCCTGCCTCTGCATCCGCGTTCTCCTGGACGGTCGCGGCAAGCGCATGCCACGGCTCGGGGAGTCGGCCGCGCCACACATCCGGAAGCGGCAGTGGCAGGTCACCGTCCCCCTCCCCGTAGGCGGGCCGGTTGCACGCAACGATGTCCGTCGGAGCCGTATCGGTCACGATGGCCAGCGCCCGCTGGTCGTCGTCAAGAGAGAGCATGAGTTCACGAGCCTTCAATTCCACCGGCCCCACGGGTCGGACGAGGTCGGGGCCGCCAAGGGACGCGTGAGCGGGGTCGGCCCCCATGAATAGCGGAGTGCTGCCCACCACCTCGCCGTCGACGACGACGTGGCTGACCGAGATGTGGTGTCCGCCGACGCGCCACGACCATGGCTGACCCGAGGCAGGATCGCCGAACACCCGCCAGTAGTAGAGGCCGGGGTCGCGACCTCGGGCACGCCCCCAATCACGAATGTGTCCCTCCAGGCGATCAAGGATGTTCTCCCACCCCATGATCACCGCGCAGGTGTTGTAGCCCGATAGCGAAAGGCCCTCTGCAAGAAGCATGTGCGCGAACTTCTGCTGGAGGGGACTCATGGCCGACAGGGGCAGCCCGCCGTGATCCGTCGGCGTGTAGTACCAGGACTGTCGCTCTGCGGTGTCGTCGAACGCCCACTGGGCCACCGCGCGCTGATGCGGCTCGAGCGCGGTGAGGAAGGCCTCCGCGGCCTCCTGCATGCGCTCCGCACGCTCGCGCGTCGTCACGGTCCCTCGTCCCGGAGTCGGAACAGCGAGTCATCGGTCGGCGTATTCCAGGTGCCCTCGACCTGGGACGCCCGACCGAGTCGCTGAGTCCGCGCAGTGAGGTCTCGGCCGATCTTGAGTTGGCCGGGCTCCCATGCGCGCAGGGCCTCCGGTATGGACGGGCTAGCGGCGAGGGCGTCAGCGAGCGCCCAGGCATCCGCACCGGCCTTTGCCGTTCCTGCGGCAGCATGCGGGCGCATGATGAAGGCGGCGTCGCCCAGGAGGCACACACGACCAAAGGCCATGCGGTCCACCTCAAGGTCGTACACGGCCTGGACGAACGGGTCGTCACAGTAGGTCACTGCATCGGCGACGACCTTGGGCAGCCGGGCGCGGGCGTGCGCACGCATCTCCTCCACATGCACGGCTCGTGCTGCACCGGGGGGCAGGGTGGGATCGTGCCGAACGCCCCTGTCGTCTGTCATCAGCTCGGCGAGATCCCCTCCCTCGTCGTAATTGCGGTACCAGACGGTGTTGATGAGTCGATGTCCGGGTACAACTGAGCCGTCGGGCGCTGGAATGGGATAGACCAGGATGTGACTGTTGGCGTAGAAGGCGTACGTAATCGCGTCTCCCAGTGCCGCTGCGGTGACCCGGGGCAGCGCCTCCTCGGGCACCATCCCGCGCCAGGCCACGTAACCGGAGTACCTGCGTTCCGCCTCGGGGAGCAGCTGCCGCCGAAACACGGAGTTCACTCCGTCAGCACAGACGAGAAGCTCGGCGTCGGTCGACGTGCCGTCGGCGAAGTCGATCCGCACGGTGTCATCCGTCTGGTCGAAGCCGACGGCCTCCATGCCGACCCGGTAGTGATCGGATCCGAACTCCTCCAACAGGCGGCCGTACACCGTGAACCATGACGTGTAGTGGTACCGCACCTGGCGCTCATGTGCCACGGTGCCGTCGCGGTTCAGGTAGCGGATGGTGTCCGTTGACGTGCTCACGTCGTCGATGTCCACCCCGCAACGCTCAACCAGGTATCTGGCTGCGTCCGGGAGGAAGCCCAAACCGGCACCCCGCTGCTCGAGCTTGTGCGCCGACCTCTCATAGACCGTGACCGCGTAGCCGAGATCACGCAGCAGAAGTCCGACCGTCAACCCAGCCAGCGACCCTCCGACGATCGCGACCCTCGTGGTTGAGGGCATACCCGTCTACGGCTTGCCGAAGGTGGCGATGCGATCGATGGGGCACACGAACAGGACTCGGCGCTCATCGATGGAGGGGTCGCGAAGGCCGTAGGGAGGCTCGTTGCCGGTGTTCTTGGTCCAGATCTTGTCGAGCTGGGCCGTCACCTTCGCGCCCTCGGCCGGATCATCTTCGAGGATCTCGCGCTCGACGTGGCACTTGATGCTGATCCAGTGGTACATGTTCGCAGGGTTGACGATGAGGATCGACAGCTCAGGATGCTTGCGAATCCACTCCACCTTCTTGCGGTGGGTCGCGACATTGACGAGCACCGTGTCACCCTCGTAGTCGAACCACATGGGGGTGATGTTGATGCGGCCGTCGTTGCCGAGTACGCCGAAGTTGGCGTGGTACGGGCCGTCGATCAACTGCTTGTAGATGGGATCAAGGTCGTCGAGCGAGTTGACCGCATCGCGTTCCCCGACGGAGAACTGATTGGCCTGAAGCCCGTCGGCGACATGGAGGAAGTTCGAAACCTTGATTGCCATGGGAAACCCCTTCACGATAGGGCAAATCAACTCGGAGCGAAGTGCTTGCACAATAGTCTCGGAGGGCGCTCATCGTCAGTCGAATGTGGAGGTTCCCTTGGTGGCACTCACCCGCCGAGAGATCGCCGATGCGCTTGTCGCAGCCGCAGCGGACCGCGGCACGAGGTTTGCCTTCGGGGTTCCCGGCGGAGGTTCCAACCTGGATGTCGCGGGAGCCTGCCGTGACCACGGTGTCCGATTCGTGCTGGCCCA
>JAURME010000079.1 GCA_030830865.1 Candidatus Nanopelagicales bacterium
CTCGATGAGCAGCGTAGGCGACAGCGGTTCGATTCCCTCGCGACCTACACCGCGGTACTCCTCGATGGCATCAGTGACGGTTCCCTGGATCCCCACGATGTTGACGTGCGCCAGCGTTGCCTGCTTGAGGAGCGGGTCGCTCGCTCCCTCGTCCGTGTCGATCGCGAGGAGGGGGCAATCGAGTCGCTCCTGCACGATGTCGTCGTCCGGGGCCGTGAACGTGGCGTCTTCGTCGACGCTGATGTGTTGGGCGCGGGCTCGGCACCGTGGGGAATTCCGCCGCTCGATACCGTGCGAGCCGAGGTCATCGACGTGCTGTCGACTCGATTGCCACCGGGGGCTCTCGTCCGATTCACCGCGGGATGGGAGGACGATCGAGTGGTAGTCCGCCTGCTGGCAGAGTTGGACGGGGAGGAACACCTGTGGGAGTGGGAGGTTCGATGACGGACACGCAGGAGGTCATTCGCGTTGCGGTACTGGATGACCATCCACTCGTCCGCGAGGGGCTGGCCGCTCTCTTGGCCGTTCCCGTCAGTGATCACGATCCGGCGGTGGAGGTTGTCATCGCGGGTGAGAACCTCGAAGAGGCCCTAGCTCTGCGCCCGAACGTCGTGTTGCTCGACATCGTGATGGGGGACAGCGGCCCCATCGCGGCCAAAGTGCGTCAGTGTCTCGATGGTGGTGCAGAAGTTCTCCTCATCAGTGCGACGGCACCGCCCTCGGCCATCCTGTCCGGCCTGCGGGCCGGGGCGCTCGGTTTTCTGCCGAAGACGGCCAGCGTGGCGGAGGTCCGGTCCGCGGTGATGGATGTCGCTCACGGTGACGTCCACCTCACGATGGATCTCGCAGCCGTCCTCACCGCAGACCCGGAGCGGCCCAACCTGAGCCCGCAGGAGACGAAAGCTCTGCGGCTTTACGCCGCGGGCGGCAAAATTGCGACGATTGCGCGGACGATGGACGTGTCGCCGTACACGGTCAAGGAGTACCTCGACCGGGTGCGCTCGAAGTACGCGGCGATCGGTCGCCAGGCGCGGACGCGGACCGAGCTTTATGTGGCTGCGGATCGCGATGGCTTCCTCGAGGGGGTCAACCCCCTCGGCGACTGAGGGGTCGAGGGGCCTGGCAGCCCCCCCGCGGCTGCCAGGCCTAACCATTCCACCGTGCAGGCACGGGCGAGGCAATGAGCCGCCTGTCCCTCAGCAGGGGGACGGACAGTCCTCCGAGGCGGGGCTAGGCGGTGATGTCGGCGACGAGGCGAACCTCGCGGAGCGGGCCGTCACCGGTCTCTCGATCCCGGTGAGCGGAGTCCGGCCCGAAGCCGGCCGACACCAAGAAGGCGCGCATCGGCTCGTCGTCGACCGGGATCCACATGGCCACGGCGTCGTCCCCGGTCTCGCGGAGATGGTCGACGGCCGCGCTGAGGAGTCGCGAGCCATGCCCCTGTCCGCGGGCTGCCGGATCTACGACGAGGAGGCTGATCTCACCCCACCGTGGCTCCCGGGATTCGGCGAGGTCGGGGTCGGAACCCGGTCCGATGGCCACGGCACCGACGAGCGTGCCATCCGCATTGACGGCGACCAGCAATCGATGGTCGGTCGCGGTCAGCAGGGCTCGACCCCACTCGAAGGCAATCTCGTCGGGGTCGAGGGCGGCGAGGACCGCCGCCGGGAGCAGACCGACGTAGGCCTCTCGCCAGGCCGCCACTTGAACGCGCGCCACATCGTCGACATCGGAGGTGCGGGCAAGGCGAACCTGGTCGGTGGGCACACCCCCTGCCTACCACCCCGCGGCCGTGGCAGCGACCCGTGCCGTTGGACCGGATGAGAGGCAGGCGCAGATAGGGTCCTGTCAGGAGGTGGTCCGGTGGCCGACGAGGTGGAGTTCCGCAGCGATGTCACGGTGGAGTTGGTCAAGGCGTCGGCCCAAGATTCCGATGTCATCTGGGCGGCGCGCGTGTCGACCAAGGGGGAGGCGTCTCTCGACGATGTCGACTCCGATCCGGCCGCCGCGCAGGGACTCATTAACTACCTCATGCGCGACCGGCACGGTACGCCGTTCGAGCACACATCCCTGACCTACTTCGTGTCGGCTCCCATCTTCGTCTTCCGTGAGTTCATGCGGCATCGCATCGCGTCCTACAACGAAGAGAGTGGCCGCTACCGCGAACTCCGCCCGGTGTTCTACGTGCCGGGCCCGGACCGGCGCCTGCTGCAGCAGGGCAAGCCCGGTGCCTACGAGTTCGTCGAGGGCACCCCGGAGCAGTACGACGTCGTCGTGGAGCAGACGAAGGCATCATGTCGGGCGGCGTACGAGGCCTACCAGGAGATGCTCGCCGCGGGCGTGGCACGGGAGGTAGCTCGCATCGTCTTGCCCGTCGGCACCTATTCCTCGATGTATGTCACGATGAATGCGCGCGCGCTGATGAACTTCCTCTCTCTGCGCACCAAGCATCCGGACAGCCATTTCCCGTCCTTCCCCCAGCGCGAGATCGAGATGGTGGCGGACCTCATGGAGGAGGAGTGGGCGCATCTCATGCCGTTGACGCACGCATCGTTTGTCGGCAACGGCCGCGTCGCGCCGTAGCGGTAGCCTGACGCCATGTCCGTGAAGCAAGGTCCCGTCGGCACGATGCTGACGGCGATGGTGACGCCCTTCCAGGCAGATGGCACCCTCGACCTCGAAGGCGCGCAGGTACTCGCCAAGCACCTCGTGGACATGCAGGCGAACGACGGGCTCATCCTCAACGGCACCACCGGAGAGTCGCCGACGACGTCAGATCAGGAGAAGGCCGATCTCATCCGCGCCGTTCGCGAGGCCGTCGGCGCGCGGATCCATATCGTCGCCGGGGTCGGCACCTATGACACCGCGCATTCGGTCCACCTGGCACGCGAAGCTGAAGCAGCGGGTGCTGACGCCCTCCTCGTGGTGTCGCCGTACTACAGCCGCCCGCCCCAGGAGGGCCTCTTCGAGCACTTCCGCACGGTGGCGGACGCGACCGAACTCCCGGTGATCACCTATGACATCCCCAAGCGCACCGGCGTGGCGATTGAGGTCGAAACCATGGTGCGCCTGGCCGAGCATCCGCGGATCATCGCCAACAAGGACGCCAAGGGCGACCTTGACGCGGCCCAATGGGCGATGCGGCGTACCGATCTAGCCTGGTATTCCGGTGACGACATCCTCAACCTTCCACTTCTCGCTGTGGGAGCACACGGCTTCATCTCGGTCGTGGGTCACATCGTCGGCGAGCGCCTCGCGGCCATGGCGGCAGCGTTCCGAGCGGGTCGCGTCGATGACGCCGTGGAGATGAATCGTGCGCTGCTCCCCGTGTACGCCGGCATCTTCCGCACTCAGGGCGTGATCCTCACCAAGGCCGCGCTGGCGCTGCAGGGCCTCCCCGGCGGTCCGCTGCGTCTCCCGCTCATCGATGCCACACCCGCGCAGGTCGACCAACTGCGCGTGGACCTGCATGAAGCGGGCGTCGAGATCGAGGCGCGCGCGTGAGTCATCCGCACCCCGAGCTCCCCGCACCGCCGCCGCTGCCGGACGGTGCCCTGCGCGTGGTCGCTCTCGGAGGACTGGGGGAGATCGGCCGCAACATGACGGTCTTTGAGTTCGCCGGCCGCCTGCTCATCGTGGACTGCGGCGTCCTTTTCCCGGAGGACTCGCAGCCGGGCATCGATCTGATCCTGCCCGACTTCTCCTACATCGAGGATCGTCTCGACGACGTCGACGCCATCGTGCTCACCCACGGGCACGAGGACCACATCGGTGCGCTGTCCTTCCTGCTACGCCGCCGCGAGGACATTCCGCTCTACGGGTCAAAACTCACGATGGCGCTGGTCGAGGCCAAGCTGCGTGAGGCGCGCATCACGCCCGATGCCTACGTCGTCCGCGAGGGCGAGACGCTCAC
>JAURME010000002.1 GCA_030830865.1 Candidatus Nanopelagicales bacterium
GAGACCCCCGAGGGACGACGCGAGTACGCGGCGGAGCAGCGCCGGATGATGGAGCGGACCGCACCCCTGCGCGAACGTCTCGTCGACGTGCTGTCGCTGCTCACCGCCCCCTGATGGACTCGAGCGAGGCCACGTCCACGAAACCCTTCGCGCGCCGACCCGCGCCTGTTCTCCTTGAGACCCTCCAGCCCGATGAAGGGCACGGACAGCCCATCCACGCACCACGAGGTAGCGGACGTCATGACGGTCGAAGCGCTCGAGCAACTCGCGGAAGTCTGGGCTCAGTTGCATCGGTCCACCCCTCGAACTCGCGTCGCATCTGGGTCAGGGCTTCGATCCGCTCGGCCGGAGGCCGGGACCTCGAGAAGGCGAGGTCATCGTCACCGTCCGTCATCGACACCTTGGCAACGACCCTGGCGATTCCCGACATGTCTCAAGGGTGACCGGCGAATGCCTGATCAAGGGCTGCGCTGAACATCGCGGGCGGTTGCGCGCCCGAGAAGCCGATGCGTCCGTCGAAGGCGAAGAACGGAACGCCGTTCACGCCCTGCGCACGCCCGATGGACTGGTCCTCCGCCACCGCGGCCGACCACGCATGCCCCGTGAGCATGGCCCGAACGGCCTCGGCATCGAGACCCCGGTCGACCGCGAACGGAACGAGTTCCTCCGTAGTGAAGATCGGTGATCCCTGCTCGAAGTACGCGGAGTAGAGGTCGCCCAGCAGAGCCTGAGCCACGTCCGGATCACGTTCCTGCGCCCACAGCACGAGCCGGTGGGCGTCACGGGTGTTGCCCCTCACCGTCCGGTCGAGGCGGTAGTCCAGACCTTCGGTTGCCGCTGCCTCGGTGACGGCGTCCATCATCGCCGATGCCTCATCACGCGTGACGCCGTACTTAGCGGCGAGGTGATCGACGACCGGCTCCCCCGCCGACGTCACACCGGGATCCAGCTGGAACGCGCGGTGGACGATCTGCACGCGATCGGTGAGCTCGCGTTCGGCGAGAACACGATGGAGGCGTTGCTTGCCGATGAAGCACCACGGGCAGACGAGGTCCGCCCACACGTCGATGCGAAGGCGCTCGGGCTCTTCGTCAGCCATCAGGTCTCCCGCCCCGGGAGCGGATTGGCGTCCGCTCCCTCCGTGATCACCAGCAGGACCGTGCTGTCGGGTCCGACCCCGAGGTGTCGCCGCCGCTCGGCGGAGCCCGGTCCGGTGAGGGCGAGTCGGGCAGCTGCGAGCCCTGCTCCTCCGCACGGTCCGGCAAGGACCCCGAGGTCGGCGAGGTCGTGGGCCGCCCGGATGTCGTCCTCGTCCGACACGGCGATCGCGGCGTCGAGACCGTTGACGATGTAGGGCCAGGCGAGCGAGGACGGGGTGCCGCAGTTCAGACCGGCCATGATGGTCACACCGGTCGGCACGGTCACGGCCTCACCGGCGAGCAGGCTCGGCCCCATGCACGCGGCGGCCTCGGGTTCCACCGATGCCACGACCGTGCCCAGAACAGCGCGATCACCCCGGTAGTGGGCGAGAGCCGCCTGCAGCAGGGAGCCCACTCCCGCTGGCACGAGGACGAGATCCGGGTGGGTGATGCCTGAACCTGCGAGTTGCTCGTCAGCCTCGGCGAAGAGCGTGGCGTAGCCCTCGACGATCCACCCCGGGATCTGCTCGTAGCCGACCCAGGCAGTGTCCTGCACGAGCACCCCCCCGATCTCCTCGGCGAGCCGGGACGCGTCGGCGACGGCGTCGTCATACGTGCCGCCGACCGCCGACACCTCGGCACCCTCGTCGCGGATCGCCTGGATGGCGCTCGGGTGGACGCCCGGGGGCACCACGATGCGCGCCCGATGTCCGAGGAGTCGGGAGAACCTCGCCACCGCGCGACCATGGTTGCCGTCCGTCGCGGTGACGATGACGCGCGGACCCTCATCGGGCAGATCCCGGAGCGCACGGTGCACGGCCCACGAGGCTCCGAGCGCCTTGAACGCGGGCAGGCCGAGCCGCGAGGACTCGTCCTTCGCGACGACGCGACCGACTCCGAGCTCCTCCGCGAGGGACGGCAGGTCGACCAGACGTGTCGGTGCGTAGCCGGGAAGTGCGCGGTGGAACTCGATCGCCTCCTGAGAGGGCGATGCGCAGGTCCAGGAACGGTCGCGGTCGTGCGCGACCCACGTGGTGGCGCTCATGACGGACTCCGCCTGGGTCCCGCGACTACAGCGGCGCGAGGAGGAAGCGACCCACCGCGAGCAGCAGCAGAAGCGCGAAAAGGACTGCGGTGAAGCCCATCTGCCCGTTCTCCCCGCGGGCCATATGCCGCAGGAAGGCCAGCACCATGATCACGGCGAGTCCCACGGCAGCCACCGGCGTGAGGATCGGCAGGGATCCGAGCAGGCCCGGCAGCAGCAGGCCGAGGGCACCCAGGATCTCCAGTCCACCGATGACCCGGACCATGGTCGGCGAGTAGTCCTCGACCCACGGCATGCGCGCTGCGAGGGTGTCGTAGGACTGGAACGCCTTGACCGCCCCGGCGAGCAGGAACACGACCGCGAGCAGGATCTGCAGGATCCACAGCACGATGGACACACGGGCCTCCGGGAATGTCGGGACACTGCGAGCCTACGGCCCGCCGGGAAGGGGCGAGGAGAAATCGAGGCATGGAGTCGCCGCGACCACTCCTCTCACCAGCGAGGCAGTGACTTCCCCGGGTTGAGGATGTTCTCCGGGTCCCACGCCGCCTTGATGCGCGTGTGGAGACTGGCGGCGACGCTGTCCAGTTCCTCGGCGAGCGCATGCTGCTTGAGGTTGCCCACCCCGTGTTCGCCCGTGATCGTCCCGCCGCATGCGAGAGCGACTTCAAGGATGCCGTCGAATGCCCGCAGGGCTCGCTGGGCTGCCGCCTCATCACCACGCTCGGTGATGATGGTCGGATGCAGATTGCCGTCGCCCGCGTGCCCAAACGTGCAGATGGTGACGTCGTGCTCTGCGGCGACGTCCTGGATCCGCACCATCGCCTCCGCGAGACGGGACCGCGGCACCGCCACGTCGTCGAGCAGCCAGTCCCCGGTGTCCTCGATCGCGAGGATCGCCATGCGACGGGCTCCCAGGAGCATCTCGGACTCCTCCACCGTCTCAGCCCGATATGCCTCGGTGGCGCCATTGGCCTCGCATATCCTGATGAGGCGATCGGCATCGGCAGCCGCACCGAGACCTGAGTCGGTCTGGGCGACGAGCAGGGCACCGGCGGTCACGTCCAGGCCCATCGGCCGCCAATTCTCTACGATGCGGATCGTCTGCTGGTCCATGAGCTCGAGCATCGACGGCGTCAGTTCGGCCATGATCGCCGCAGTCGCACGGCCGGCCGCGGCGACGTCGTCGAACACCGCGACGGACGTGATGGCGGGAGGCGGGAGCGGACGAAGCCGCAGCCGCGCCATGGTCACGATGCCGAGCGTGCCCTCAGACCCGACCATCATCCCGGCAAGGTCGTAACCGGCGACGCCCTTGATGGTGCGACGGCCGAGTCGGGTGATACGGCCATCGGCGAGGACGACCTCGAGACCGAGAACAACATCACGGGTGACTCCGTACTTGACGCAGCACAGACCGCCCGCGTTGGTGTTGACGTTTCCGCCGATGGAGCAGAAGTCCTTCGACGCCGGATCCGGCGCGTACCAGAGGCCGCTCTTCGCGACGTGCTCGCGGAGCTCGGTGTTCATGATGCCCGGCTGTGTCTCGACGTACCCGTCGGTGCCGTTGACCTCGAGCACATCCCGCATGCGCTCGACACACACCACCAGCGATCCGTCGATCGCATTGCTGCCGCCTGAGAGACCGGATCCGGCGCCGCGAGGCACCACGGGCACACGATGCTCATGCGCGGCCTGCATCACCGCCGACACCTGCTCGGCGCTGCGGGGGAAGACCACTGCGAACGGCTCCCCCGCCGCCGATCCGGTGGAGCGGTCACGGGTGTACGAGCCGAGGATGTCGCGATCGGTGACGATGTCACGGTCGTCCAGCGCGGCGTCGCAGGCCGCCAGCACGGAGTCCTCGGGAGTCACATCGGCACGCTAGCGGGTCGTCCCGGAGGAGCACCCGTCTGGGAGCGGGTCCGCGACATGACAGCCGATGGCCGCGGGCGGAACGCACGACTGGATACGGTCAGGGCAGAAGGAGCGGCGGACACCGGAGGACCGAGGATGAGCGAGCAGCGCTGACATGTCCCCCTCGTCGAGTCTGCTGCCGCCGTGGCCCGTCCGCCTCGGGGGCCGCTGGGCGGTGTCGTGGCAGGCATACCTGATCGGCATCGTCCTGAACCTTCCGCTGCTGATCCTGACCGGAGGGTCCATCGGCGCAGAGCCGGTAGCGGTTGCTGACATGCCTCGATGGGTTGTCGTTGCTCTGGCATCGGCGGCCGTCACTGCGCTCTGGGTCGTGATCGGCGACAGAGTCCTCTTCCCCCGTCGCCGATCCACGCCCGTGCCTGCCGCTGCCGTTATCGCCTATCACGCGGTGCCCGGCCTCCTCTTCTCAGGGACGATCATCGCTGTCGGCTCCGCCATCGGGCTGCCGCCCGTCGCGTCCATCCCCGAGTTCACCGTCACACTCGTGGCCATAGGCCTGTGGTTCGGGCTGACGATGGTGCTCCTCCTCGATGCCCGAAGTCGCTTTCAGGCGCAACGCAACGAACTCCTCGATGCTGCCGTGGACGTCGAAATGGCCCAACTGCAGGAGATGGACGTTGCCGCTCGGCTACAAACGTTGGTCAGGACACGTATCTCGATGGCAACCGCGCCCCTGCGCTCCGAGGTGGACACGCTGGTCGCCGAGGTGACGGACTCCGGGTCCATGATGGTGCCACGCGCCCGCTGGTACGGACTGGCCCAGGCCATGCGCGAATCCGCAGAGTCCTCGGTGCGCCCGCTCAGCCATGAGCTGTGGGATCTCGCCGCAGCGGACAACCCACGTCCAAAGTGGACGCAGGTGCTGCGCCAGGCCCTCTTCTCGGAGATCTTCTGGATCGGACCCACGCTCGCCATCGTCTTCATCGGCTACCTGCGCGCAGCGACCTACTCCATCGGTCTGGCGCCCGGCATCGTGACGACGATCGCCCTCACCGGCGCCGTCGGGCTGCTCCTGCTGGTGGCCAACGCACTCATCAGGCGACTTCCCCACCTCCGCATGCCTGTCATCGCGGTGACGTTCCTCGTGTGCCAGTTCGTCGGCATCGCCTACACCGTGGGCTTGTCTCCCTCACGTGATCAGACGGATCTCGGCGCGGAGATCGCCGGATCGATCATCGGCATGACCATCTCGCTGCTGGCTCCTGCCAATGTGGCTTCTCTCAACCATGCGAGGGAGGCCGTGCTTCGCCGCCTGCGGGACACCACCGACAGCGGGCGAGCCCGCCAGATCGCGCAGGCCCGACAACTTGCCGAGGTGACCCAGCGAGCGGCTCGAAAACTGCACGGCTCACTGCAGACCCGACTGATCACCGCCGCGTCGGCCATCGAGCAGGCCACGACCACGGGTAACGAGCAGGGACTCCTCGAGGCGATGGCACAGGTCGCCACGATCCTCGAC
>JAURME010000080.1 GCA_030830865.1 Candidatus Nanopelagicales bacterium
AATGCACTCGACCGTGCGCTGCGCGGCGCGATCGTGCAGAAGTACCCGGACCTGCAGAGCATGCGCCTCGTCGACTACAAGGTGCGCATCCTCGACGAGAAGTCCGGCACCGGCGCTCGTACGCGCGTGCTCATCGGGACAAGTGATGGTCACGACTCGTGGAGCACCGTGGGGGTGCACGAGAACGTGATCGCTGCTTCGTGGCGATCGCTGGAGGATGCCGTCAGGTACGGGCTCCTGCGACGCGATCGGTAGGGTCCGCACCGTGCGCATCTGCCGAGTCTCCCTGGACGACGACCTGCACTACGGCGTGATCGAGGGGGATGCCGTCGCGTTGCTGAGCAGTCATCCGTTCGGCCCGTTCGAGCCCGACGGTCGAGTGCTTCCGCTGGCCGATGCGCGACTGGTGGCGCCGGTCCTGCCGAGCAAGATCATCGCGGTGGGCAAGAACTATCTCGATCACGTGCGCGAGATGGGGGGAGATACCCCTCCGGCCGAGCCGATGGTGTTCCTCAAGCCGAGCACGGCGGTGATCGGTCCGGGTGACGCCATCCTGCTGCCGTGGCAGTCCGAGCAGGTCGAGCATGAGTCCGAGATCGCCATCGTGATCAGCCGCCTGTGCCGCGACGTCCCCGAGGAGCGGGTCGAGGAGGTGATCCTCGGGTACACCTGCGCCAACGACGTGACTGCTCGCGACCTGCAGCGCACCGATGGCCAGTGGGGTAGGGCGAAGGGTTTCGACACGTTCTGTCCCCTCGGCCCCTGGATCGAGACCTCCCTCGACGTCGAGGACGCCACGATCGAGTGCACGGTCAACGGTGAGATCCGGCAGTCGGCGGTCGGTGGGGACATGGTGCACTCAGTGCCCGAGCTCGTGGCCTGGATCAGTTCGGTGATGACCCTCCTGCCTGGCGACGTCATCCTGACGGGCACCCCTGCGGGGGTGGGTCCGCTGATGGCGGGAGACGAGGTGAGCGTGACGATCGGCGGGATCGGCACCTTGACGAATCCGGTGGTGGATCGTGGCTGACAGTCAGGTTCGAGTGAGGTTCTGCCCGTCACCGACGGGCAATCCGCATGTGGGCATGGTGCGAACGGCACTGTTCAACTGGGCCTATGCCCGACACACCGGCGGCACCTTCGTCTTCCGCATCGAGGACACCGACAGCGCTCGTGACTCCGAGGAGTCCTATGAGGCGCTGCTCGCGGCGCTCGACTGGCTTGGACTGACCTGGGACGAGGGTCCGCTGGTGGGTGGCCCCTACGGCCCCTATCGGCAGTCCGAGCGCATGGCCGAGGGGATCTACGCCGACGTCGCGTCGCGACTGCTGGAGGGCGGATTCGCCTATCACTGCTACTGCACGCCGGAGGAACTCGAGGAGCGGCGCGAGATCGCGAAGGCCGAGCGCCGTGCGCCCGGCTACGACCGGCACTGCCGGGACCTCTCCGGTGAGCAGGTTGCAGCCTACGAGGCCGAGGGTCGCAGCAGGGTCGTGCGCTTCCGCATGCCCGACCACGACTGGACCTGGGATGACCTCGTCCGCGGCCCGATCACCTTCGCGGCAGACCAGGTGCCGGACTTCGTCCTGCAGCGAGCGAACGGAGAGCCGCTCTACACCCTCGTCAACCCGGTGGACGACGCGTTGATGCGCATCACCCATGTCCTGCGCGGGGAGGATCTGCTGTCCTCGACGCCGAGGCAACTGGCGCTCTATGAGGCCCTGGGGGAGATCGGTGTCACCGATGGTTCCATCCCGAGGTTCGGCCACCTGCCCTATGTCATGGGGGAGGGCAACAAGAAGCTCTCGAAGCGGGACCCCGAGTCGTCGCTGCAGTGGTATCGCGATGAGGGGTACCTCCCGGAGGGACTGCTCAACTACCTGTCCCTGCTCGGCTGGTCCATGGGTGACGATGTCGAGTTCTTCAGCAAGGAGCAGTTGGCCGAGTCGTTCAGCCTGGATCGCGTGAGCCCGAATCCTGCACGCTTCGACCTGAAGAAGTGCACTGCCATCAACGGTGACTGGATCCGTGAGCTGAGCGAGTCCGAGCTCGTGGAGCGGCTCGTCCCCTTCCTCGCGCACGACGGTCTGGTCACGGATCCGTTGACGGCCGAACAGCGTGCCCTGCTCAACGCCGTGGTGCCACTGGTGCGCGAGCGCATGGAGACCCTGGGTCAGGCGGTCGGCATGGTCGGCTTCCTGCTCGTGGCAGAGGAGGAGTTCACGCGGGATGCCTCAGATGTCGAGGCGCAGTTGACCGATGACGGGTGCCGCGTCGTTGCAGCGGCACTGGACGCCCTGTCCAATGTGGAGACATGGGACGCGGCCGGCATCGAGGATGCTCTTCGCGCAGCGCTCGTCGATGGGCTCGGCCTGAAGCCCAAGTTCGCTTTCGGCCCGGTGCGCGTGGCCGTGACCGGAAGCCGGGTGTCTCCGCCGCTCTTCGAGTCCATGGAGATCCTCGGCCGCGACCGCTCGCTGGGTCGACTGAGATCGGCTTGTGATCAGGGGCGGTGACGGGTCGCGGCTCGTGCTGTGTCTATACTCGTGGGGCCGCCAAGGCGGCAGCCATTGGGGTATGGGGTAATTGGCAGCCCAACTGATTCTGGTTCAGTTAGTCTAGGTTCGAGTCCTGGTACCCCAGCGATGCGAGGCCACGTCGATCTCGATTGTGACCTCGATCCTGTGTCCGATACGCTTCGGCGGCGCCGTTCCTTCAGTGGCGTGGCACAGCAGATTCACCGCACATTCTGAGTTTGACGGCACGTTCTGAGTTTCACGGCACGTTCTGAGCATGGCCCCGTTGTGTAGTGGCCTAGCACGCCGCCCTCTCAAGGCGGTAGCGCGGGTTCGAATCCCGTCGGGGCTACCAAGCGAAGGCCTCCGGTTCTCCGGGGGCCTTCGTCGTTGCCGGGTACAAGTCCGCTGGACGCCAGCGGGTCAGGTGCGCGCGAGTCGCTCGGCAGCGTCGACCAGAAATCGACGATGTTCGGGGCTCGGGTGGGTCAGCCGTTCCTGCGGGCCGGAGATGCTCACCGCTGCAACGACCTGACCGGACGCGTCCCGGGCTGGCACGCTCATCGAGCCCACGCCGGCTTCTCGCTGCCCGAGGCTGTGGGCCCAACCCCGGCGTCGGACCTTCGCGAGGTCGGTGGCGTCGAAGACGGCGTCCCCGCAGAGCCGCATCCGCTCGTTGTCGGGCAGCCAGGCGACGAGGATCTGCGCCGCGGACCCCGCCCGCAGGGTCAGCAGGCTGCCCACGGGCACCGTGTCGCGCAGTCCGGTCGCTGGCTCTGCGGCGGCGATGCACAGGCGCGAGTCGTCGACACGGCGGTACACCTGGGCGCTGAGCCCGGTGGCATCGCGAAGGTGGGACACAGCGGCAGTGGCCCGGGAGGCGAGGGGATCGGACTCCAGGGCCCACGTGTGGAGGTGGGGACCGGGCACGAAGCGGCCTGTCTCATCGCGCGCCACGAGACGGTGGTGCTCCAGGGCTACGGCGAGTCGGTGCGCCGTCGGTCGGGTGATGCCCGTGGCCGCCACGAGTTCGGTGAGTGAGCAGGGACGAGCGGCGATGGCGTCGAGGAGGGCCACCGCCTTGTCCAGGACCCCCACACCGCTAGACTTGTCCATACGTTGATACTGCTATCTCACATTGTGAGATGTCAAGGGAGGGCTCATGGGGCGCACGCTGGCAGAGAAGGTCTGGGACGATCACGTCGTCCGGCGGGCGACGGGAGAGCCTGATCTGCTCTACATCGACCTCCACCTCGTCCACGAGGTGACCAGCCCTCAGGCCTTCGACGGTCTGCGGCATGCCCACCACCGCCCGGTCCGGCGCACGGATCTGACCTTGGCGACCGAGGACCACAACGTCCCCACCATCGACATCCTGCAGCCCATCGCAGACCCGGTATCGAAGGCCCAGGTCGACGCGCTGCGCCACAACTGCGAGGAGTTCGGGGTGCCCGTCTACTCCCTCGGCAGCGTGGATCAGGGGATCGTCCACGTCGTGGGACCGCAGCTCGGCCTCACGCAGCCGGGTATGACGGTCGTCTGCGGCGACTCCCACACGTCGACGCACGGAGCCTTCGGGGCTCTCGCCTTCGGCATCGGCACCAGCGAGGTCGAGCATGTGCTCGCCACGCAGACGCTGCCGCTGAAGCCCTTCAAGACGATGGCGGTCACCGTCGATGGAGCACTACCCGAGGGTGTGACGGCGAAGGATGTCATCCTCGCGGTCATCGCGAAGATCGGCACCGGCGGCGGTCAGGGCTACGTCCTGGAGTACCGGGGGTCGGCGATCGAGGGCCTGTCCATGGAAGGGCGAATGACCCTGTGCAACATGTCCATCGAGGCAGGAGCCCGCGCCGGGATGATCGCTCCCGATGACACGACGTTCGCCTACCTCAAGGGCCGCACCCACGCCCCGACGGGGGCTGACTGGGACGCTGCCGTCGAGTACTGGCACACGCTCCCCACAGATCCCGATGCGACCTTCGACGCGGAGGTGGTCATCGATGCCAGCACTCTGACGCCTTTCGTCACGTGGGGCACGAACCCCGGCCAGGGCCTACCGCTCAGTGCGAGTGTCCCGACTCCGGATGACGCCCGCGACGAGGTCGACCGCGTGGCGATCGAGCGGGCCATCGAGTACATGGGCCTGACGCCAGGCATGCCGCTGCGAGACATCACCGTCGACACGGTCTTCGTCGGCTCCTGCACCAATGGTCGCATCGAAGACCTGCGCGCCGTGGCCGAGATCCTCGAAGGTCGGACCGTCGCGGACTCGGTGCGAATGCTCGTCGTGCCGGGCTCGGTGCGCGTCAAGCAGCAGGCCGAGGAGGAAGGTCTGGACAAGGTGTTCCTGAACGCCGGAGCGGAATGGCGTGAGGCGGGCTGCTCGATGTGCCTGGCCATGAACCCGGACAAGCTCGCGCCGGGGGAGCGCAGCGCTTCCACGTCCAACCGGAACTTCGAGGGTCGTCAGGGTCCCGGCGGACGCACCCACCTGGTGTCCCCGGCGGTCGCGGCGGCGACCGCGGTGACCGGCCATCTGTCCGCCCCCGCCGACCTGTCGCCCGTGGCGACGGCCTGAGACCGAACGAGGGAGACGACCATGGAGAAGTTCATCGTCCACACCGGCACAGCCGTCCCGCTGCGACGGAGCAATGTCGACACCGACCAGATCATCCCGGCGGAGTACCTCAAGCGGATCACCCGCCACGGCTTCGAGGACGGCCTGTTCTCCGCGTGGCGCAAGGACCCTGCGTTCGTTCTCAATCAGCCGCACTATGAGGGTGCGACCGTGCTCGTCGCCGGGCCGGATTTCGGCACGGGTTCGAGTCGAGAGCATGCGGTCTGGGCGCTGCAGGACTACGGCTTCGCTGTTGTCCTGTCGTCCCGGTTCGCGGACATCTTCCGGGGGAACTCCGGCAAGGGCGGCCTGCTCTCGGCGCAGGTGGACCAGGAGGTCATCGAGGCGCTCTGGGCCGCCATCGAGGCCGATCCGTCACTCGACGTGACGGTGGACCTCGAACGGCGTGAGGTTCGCGCCGGGGACCTTGTCGCCGAGTTCGACGTCGACGACTACGTCCGGTGGCGCCTGATGGAGGGTTTGGACGACATCGGCATCACCCTGCAGCACGCTGACGACATCGCGGTCTTCGAGGCGTCGCGACCATCCTGGAAGCCGACCACGACGCCGGTGATCTAGGTCACTGGCCACAAGTGCTTGTGACTCTGTGAAGTGAGGTGATTTCCGTTGTGCTGCAACGGGAATCACCGGCGTGGCGACGTCACCGAGATCGGGCTCGCCGCATAGTGTTGGGCTGACCGGCCAAACGGCGCCGGCCTGACACCCTCCGGAGGGGTACCTGTGAACAAGGCAGAACTGATTGACGCTGTGTCGGCTCGACTCGGCCACAGCAAGCGCGATGTGACGGACATCGTCGACGCATTCATCGAGGAGACCAAGAAGGCCGTCGTCCGCGGCGAGAAGGTCGCGGTGAGCGGCTTCGGTGTGTTCGAGAGCCAGGCCCGCAAGGCTCGCCTCGGTCGCAACCCGCGCACCGGCGAGACCGTGAAGATCAAGGCCACCAAGCTTCCGAAGTTCCGTCCCGGCACGGAGTTCAAGGCGGTGGTGTCCGGTGCGAAGAAGATTGTGAGCAAGGCTCCGGCCAAGAAGGCTGCGCCTGCCAAGAAGGCGGCCGCCAAGAAGGCTCCCGCCAAGAAGGCCGCTGCGAAGAAGGCGCCGGCCAAGAAGGCTGCTGCCAAGAAGGCTCCCGCGCGCAAGCGCTGAGACCTCGACTGCCGAGAGGTCCCTGCCCGGGTGGGTAGGGGCCTCTCGTGCGTCCGGGCTGCCGAGCCGGTATCGCTGCCGGGCCAGGACCGCTACCGAGCCAGCGCCGCTGCCGTCCGTGCGCCGACGCCGTGCGCCACCGCGCGGTCCAGCGCCGCCTCGGTGTCGACGTCGAGTCGTGCGGGCAGCAGCGAGTCGGTCATCTCCGGGTGGGCGATGACGAGGTCGAGCGCGCCGGCAGCACTATGCGCGGCACGAGACTGAACGCCGAAGTGCGACGGCAGTCCGGCTCCGAGCGGAGACATCCACATGCTGGTCCCCGACCCCTCGAGGTCCGGCACGAATGACGTCGCGTGAGGTTCCGCAACGCTAAGGGCGATGTCCAGGGCATCGCCAGTCAGGCAGGGCAGATCCGAGACGAGGACGGCGATGCCTGTACCGGGAGCACGGAAGGTGGCCGCATGCGCCGCCGCCGCATTGATGCCGGGGTGACTTTGATCATCGATCGTCATAGCGCCGATCTTCGCGACGACGTCCTCGACGGCAGGGTCATGTGTGGCGACGATGATGTCCGTGATGCCCTGTGCTTGACGCAGAGCATCAAGCACGTCCTCGAGGAACGCGCGAGCCAGTCGGTCCGGCGGCACCCTGGCGTCGCCCAGCCGTGACTTTGCCGATCGGAAGTCCCTGACCGGCACGATGGCGGTCCATGGATGCCGTCGGGTCACTGCCCCATCCAACACCTCCTCGCTGGATCGATGAACCATTAGGGTCGGAGCCGACGGGGTGGTCGTTCGTCGAGCGCGCCGAAGGGAGCCGTCCAGCATGCGGGTGAGCCGTTCGTCTCGTCTGGGAGTGGGCTACCGCATCGCCGTCATCCTGCTGTGGCCTTTCCTGCGTACCGCCGTCCGATGGGACATCCGGGGCACCGAACAACTCACCGAGGAGCAGCGCGGCGTGATCGTCGCAGCCAACCATCTGTCGTGGTTCGATCCCTTGGTCCTGTCCTTTGCCCTGTGGCGGGCGGACCGCCCTCCCCGCTTCCTCGCGAAGGAGCCGCTCTTCCGGGTCCCCATCGTCGGACCCATCATCAAGGACGCGGGCCAGATCCCGGTCTACCGCGAGACCAAGGACGCGGCGAATGCGATCCGCGATGCGTTGACGGCCCTCGACCGTGGTGAGTGTGTGGCTGTGTACCCCGAGGGCACGATGACGAGGGACCCCGACCTGTGGCCGATGTCCGCCAAGACGGGAGCCGTCCGGATGGCGCTCATGAGCGGAAGTCCACTGTTCCCGATGGCGCAGTGGGGACCCCAGGAGGTCATGGCCCCGTATGTGAAGCAGTTCCGGATCCTGCCGCGCAAGACCATGCATGTCCGCGTCGGCGAGCCGGTCGACCTCACCGATCTCCTGGATCGCCCGGTCGATGCCCTGACCATGAGGGAGGCCGGTGACCGACTCATGGACGCCATCACGAGCCTGCTGGCGGAGATCCGTCAGGAGGAGCCCCCCTCGACCCGTATGGTCTTCCGAAGGGACTCCCCGTGATCGCCTCGGTGACGGTGGCCCTCGTGCTTCGGGAGAGGGGTGACGCATGACTCGGGTGGCCATGATGGGCAGCGGCTCGTGGGGCACTGCGTTCGGGATGGTCCTTGCCGACGCGGGGAGCGACGTCGTCATCTGGGGTCGGGATCCGGCGGTTGTGGAGGACATCGCCCGGCGGCATCGCAACGAGGCTTACCATCCGGGTCTGGATCTGCCCGAGCGGCTGGCGGCAACCACGGACCCCCGGGAGGCGTTGGACGACGCCTCGATCGTTGTCCTCGCGGTGCCCGCTCAGGCTCTCCGGGAGAACCTCGGGGACTGGAGCTCGTCGATCGACGGCAGAGCTGTGCTCGTCAGCCTCATGAAGGGCATCGAGATCGGCACGACCAAGCGCATGAGTCAGGTGATCATGGAGGCCGCGGGAGTCCGCGGGGACCGGGTGGCGGTGGTGTCCGGTCCCAATCTCGCGCGGGAGATCGTGGAGCGCCAGCCCGCTGCCACCACTGTCGCCTGCATCGACCAGGAGAGTGCGCGCCGGCTGCAGGACGCGTGCACGACCGACTACTTCCGCCCCTACTGGACCACGGACGTCGTCGGCGCGGAGATCGGGGGCTCGGTCAAGAACGTCATCGCCGTGGCCAATGGCATTGCCGCCGGCATGGGGCTGGGGGAGAATTCGCAGGCCTCGCTCATCACCCGCGGACTTGCGGAGATGGCCCGCCTCGGGGTGGCGCTCGGTGCGGACCCTCTGACCTTCCAGGGACTCGCCGGTGTCGGGGACCTGGTGGCCACCTGTCAGTCCCCGCTATCGCGGAACCGCACCTTCGGCTTCAACCTCGGTCAAGGCCTCACCGTGGACGAGACCATCGCGGTGACGAAGCAGACGTGCGAGGCCTACAAGAGCTGCCAGCCGATCCTCGACCTGGGGCACGAGCACGGCGTCGAGATGCCGATCACCGAGCAAGTGGTCGGGGTACTGCACCACGGCAACTCCCCGCGGACGCTGGCGGCGGCGTTCATGTCCAGGGACACGACGGCCGAGGTGAAGATGGGGTCCTGAACCCCGCGTCAGGTCAGGGCGTCCAACGAGGACGACAGGTCCTGCCACAGGTCGTCGACGGACTCGATGCCGAAGGAGAGGCGCACCAGGTTCTCCGGCACGACCGCGCTCTCCAGTGGCCACCGGCGGCGGCGCTCCAGCAGCGACTCGACGCCACCCAGACTTGTCGCGTGGATCCACAGCCTCACCGAGTCGCAAAGGCGATCCGCGGCATCAGGCCCGCCAGCGATCTCGATAGAGGCGATGGTGCCCCAGCCGGGGTAGCGGACCCGGCTCACCGCCGGGTGCCCCGCAAGGCGCTCGGTGATCTCCCGGGCATTCGCCTGCGAGCGTTCGACCCGGACGGCCAGCGTTCGCAGACCCCGCAGCGCGAGGTAGCAGTCGAACGCACTGGGGGCGGCGCCCAGAAGGACCCGCCGACCCCTGATGCGCTCGGCGAGCCCGGCGTCGGTGGTGACGAGGGCGCCCATGAGCAGATCAGAGTGCCCGCTCAGTCCCTTGGTCACCGAGTGCAGGACGACGTCCGCCCCCAGGGTCAGGGGCTGCTGGAGGAGGGGAGTGGCGAAGGTGTTGTCGACCAGGACGCGCGCACCCGATGCGTGAGCGGCAGCGATGCAGGCGGGGAGGTCCGCCTCCTGCAGCAGGGGATTGGTGGGCGACTCGATCCACAGCAGATCTGCCCCGGCGCAGGCGTGGATGACGGAAGGGGTGTCGTCGATCTCGACCGTCTGCAGGTGGATGCGACCGTCCTCGGCGAGTTCGCGCAGGCGCACCCCCACACCTGTGTAGACCGCTGTCGGGGCGACGACCCGCGCCCCGGGGGGCAGGAGGTCGAGCATGGCGTTCGCCGCCGCCATGCCGGAGCTGAAGACGACAGCCGATCCGCCCTCGAGGGCGCCAAGAGCCTCCTCCAGCGCGTCCGAGGTCGGTGACCACTCGCGGGCATAGCCGAACGGGCCGCCGGCGTGGAAGGTCGACGCGGGCACGATCGGCGGGTTCACCGGGGCATCCGGACCGGGCGCGGGGCGACCGGCCACGACGGCAAGCGTCTCCGGGGACCACGATGGCTGGTTCACGAGGGCAGCGTACCGATGGCCGTCGACGCTCCGGGGTGCACTCGTGTCGGTCACGCCAGGCGGACCGATAGCGTCCTCCTCGTGGATCGGATCCGAGTCGCCGTCCTCGTCGGCGGACGCAGCAGCGAGCACGAGATCTCGTGCATCAGCGGCCGGTCCATCGTCAAGGCACTCGATCCCCAGCGGTACGCCGTCCAGGTGTTCGGCATCCGTCGCGACGGCACGTGGGTGGCCTCACCCATGCATGACCTGTCCCTCCTCGATGAGTTCGGTCCGCTTCCCCGCGTCTCCGGTCATGCCCGTGCCATTCCCGTCGAGGAGGCCCTGCGCGCGGACGTGGTCTTCCCCGTTCTCCACGGCCCATGGGGAGAGGACGGCACCGTCCAGGGGCTGCTCGAGACCCTGGGCATCCCCTTCGTCGGCTCCGGAACCCTGTCGTCGGCGGTGGCCATGGACAAGGGGTTCATGAAGGCGATGCTCGCTGCTGCCGACCTTGACGTGGGCCAGTTCGTGGCGTTCTCCGACCGTCGTTGGCAGGACCAGCGTGAGGAGGTGCTGGCCGACGTCGCCGCGCTGGGTCTGCCGGTCTTCGTCAAGCCGGCCCGGGCCGGATCCTCGCTGGGCATCACCAAGGTGACGTCGGCTGACGACCTCGCCGCGGCGATCGAGGCTGCTCGCGAGCATGATCCGCGGGTCATCGTCGAGGCCGCCGTCGAGGCGGCCCGGGAGATCGAGTGCGGCGTCCTCGTCGACCAGGAGGGCCGCCCGTCGGCCAGTCGCTGCGCAGAGATCGTCGTGAGCGCTCATCACGAGTTCTACGACTTCGCCGCGAAGTACCTCGACGACTCCGCGACCCTGATCGTCCCAGCGGAGCTCGACGAGGACACCGAGAGCGCGATTCGAGACATGGCCGTCCGTGCCTTCGACGCCCTGGCGTGCGAGGGCCTGGCACGAGTCGACTTCTTCCTGCGGCCCGACGGCTCCATCGTCCTCAACGAGGTCAACACGATGCCCGGGTTCACGTCCATCTCGATGTACCCGAAGATGTGGGAGGCGTCCGGCGTCGACTACGCGACACTCGTCGACCGCCTGGTGCAGGACGCCCTGCGCAAGGGCACGGGTCTGCGCTGATCATCGGATCCGCGGTGGAGGCCCGGAGTGCTGACAGACTGCACCGCATGGGATCAGAGACCACCCTTCAGGACACCGGCGAATTCTCCCTGATCGAACGGATCACCACCGGACTGCCCGATGACGAACGGGTGCTCGTGGGCCCCGGTGACGATGCGGCCCTGCTGGCCACGCCCCATGGGTCCGTCGTTGTGACCACCGATGTCCTCGTGGAGGGACAGCACTTCCGACGCGACTGGTCGACCGCCATCGACATCGGTCGGAAGGCGGCGGCGGCCTCGCTCGCCGATGTCGCCGCGATGGGCGGCACGGCGACCGGTCTGGTCGTCGGCTTCGGTGCTCCGGCGGACCTGCCCACCTCGTGGGCGCTCGAATGCACCGCCGGACTCCGGGAGGAGGCCGCAACGGTGGGGGCCTGCCTCATCGGGGGCGATGTGGTGCAGGCGCCACAGGTCGTCCTGAGCGTCACGGCTCTCGGAGATCTGGGCGGACGCCCCCCGGTCCTGCGGTCCGGTGCCCGGCCGGGCGACGTGGTCGCGGTCGCCGGACGGCTCGGCTGGTCCGCCGCCGGTCTGGCCCTGCTGTCGCGCGGGTTCCGCTCACCGAAGGTTCTCGTGGACGCCCATCGGTTCCCGGAGCCGCCGTACGCCGCCGGGCCGGATGCGGCCGCTGCCGGAGCCACCGCGATGATCGACGTCAGTGACGGTCTCATCGCGGATGTGCGTCATCTGGCTGAGGCATCGGGAGTCGTGATCAGGCTGGTCACCGATGGTTGGGAGATCCCCGAGCCGATGCAGGCCGCTGCTGCGGCCTACAACATCGACCCGCTGGAGTGGATGCTCACCGGTGGTGAGGACCACGCCCTGCTGGCCACCTTCCCGGCGGGTACGCCACTGCCGGGCGAGTTCCGGTCGATCGGAACGGTGGAGGCCGGGGAGCCCGCGGTCGTCGTCAACGATGTGGTCCGCGAGGCGGATGGGGGATTCCGGCACTTCGCCTGAGGTCAGCCGCGTGCGGCTGGAGGCGTCGTGAGGCGTGAGGTCGGGCCGCCTGATATCAGGCGCGGACGACCTTGCCGGCCTTGATGCACGAGGTGCAGGCGTTCACGCGCTTGGGCGTGCCGTTGGTGACGGTGCGCACGCTCTGGATGTTGGGGTTCCAGCGACGCTTGGTGCGTCGGTGGGAGTGCGAGACGCTGTTCCCGAAGCCGGGGCCCTTGCCGCAGACGTCGCAGGTGGCAGCCACGGTGTTCTCCTTCGTTCTTCCGCCGGTGCGGATGTTCAGGTGCGTCTCGAGTCCACCTCGAGGACGGATGGGCGACAGCGATTGCCGCGAGGGCCAAGAGTAGCCGAGTCCGTCGCTCGGGCCAAAAGGGAGGGTACCGTCGGGCCGTCAGGAGGTGGATGTGACCGCTGGGAGTGCCCCCACGATCTCGGCCGAGCTCGTGCGTGGCTGGGTGCAGCACGCCGTTGCCGACCTTGGTAAGGCGCGGGCCCGGATCGACTCCCTAAACGTGTTCCCGGTGCCCGACGGCGACACGGGCACCAACCTCTACCTGACGATGTCGTCCGCGGCTGCTGCCGTCGTCGAGTGCTCGACAGAGCAGACCCCGCCCACGAATCCGGTGTCCGGTGCGACGGCGGCCGCTGCCCTGGCCACGGGAGCCCTTCTCGGGGCGCGCGGGAACTCCGGGGTGATCGTGTCCCAGATCCTCCGAGGGATCGGTGAGGTGATAGGGGAGTCCAAGGGCGGGCATCCCGAGGTCGACCGGCCCCTGGAGGGCGCATCGGTGCACCGCATGCTCAAGCGGGCATCGGACCTTGCCTACGAAGCCGTCGCCCATCCGGTGGAGGGCACCATCCTCACCGTGATCCGCGAAGCCGCCGACGGAGCAGCGGCCTGCCTCGACGCCGGCTCGTCGGCCGATGCCCCGGCGGTCCTGGCCGCGGCCCTCGATGCTGGACAGGCCGCCCTCGATCGCACCCCGACCATGCTCGAGTCCCTCCGGCTCGCCGGAGTCGTCGACGCCGGTGGACAGGGGCTGATGGTGGTTCTCACCGCTCTGAGGTCGGCACTGGAGGGGATACCGGCTCCGGAACTGCCCAGTCCCGCCGAACTGCTCGCCGATGCCGACCTGACCGACCAGCCGCACCTCGTCCCAGCGGGCTACGCGGGCCCGGCCTACGAGGTCATGTTCCTGCTCGATGCCGACGCTGACGACATCCCGGACCTCAGGGCGACCCTCGACGCCCTCGGCGACAGTCTCGTCGTGGTCGGAGGGGATCGGTTCTGGAACATCCATGTCCACGTCGACGACGCCGGTGCTGCGATCGAGGCGGGCCTGGCGGTCGGCCGGCCCTCGCGGATCCGCATCAGCCACCTGCTCGCCGACCACACGAGCCTGGCCTCGGCGATCGCATCGGTGCCCGGGGTGCCCGGTCGGCGTCTCGTCGCTGTGACGCACGCTCCCGGCGTCGCGCGTCTGCTCGAGGAGAGCGGGGTCGTGACGGTGCCGGCCCAGCCCCAGGTGCGGCCGTCCACCACGGAACTGCTCGCGGGCATCGAGACCGCCGCGGCCCCAGAGGTCGTCCTGCTGCCCAGCGACAAGGACACCACCGCGGTGGCGGAGATCGCCGCGGCCCGAGCCCGGGAGGGCGGACTGCGGGTGTCCGTGATCCCCACGCGTTCGATCGTCCAGACGCTCGCGGCCGCCGCGGTGCATGACCCCGAGAGGCGGTTCGACGACGATGTCGTCGCCATGACCCGCGCGGCGGGGGCCACCCGGTACGGCGCGGTCACTGTGGCGAGCAGGGACGCACTGACCACGGCCGGGCCGTGCCGAGCGGGCGACGTGCTGGGCCTGGTGGACGGCGACATCGTCCTCGTCGGCGCCGACCCGGAGTCAGTCGTGCGTGACATGCTCGAGGGCATGCTGGCCGTCGGTGGAGAGCTCGTGACGCTCCTCTACGGTCGCGATGCCTCCGCCGACCTCCGCACCCGCGTCGAGGCATGGCTGGACGATTCCTTCCCGTTGGTCGAGGTCATCGCCTACGACGCCGGTCAACCGCTGTGGCCGGTCATCCTGGGCGTCGAGTGAGCCCCGACGACGACGCCACCGCCGGCGCGGACCTGCTCTCGCGGCGGCTCTCGGGCCTGCTGGGTGGCAAGACTGCCGATGCGCTGCGCAAGAAGCTCGGGATCGCCACGGTGGAGGATCTTCTCCGCCACTACCCGCGTCGGTATGCCGAGCGTGGCGAACTGACCGCCCTCAGCGACCTCGGTGAGGGCGAGCAGGTCACCGTCCTCGCCGTCGTCGTCAAGGTCGAGGTCCGGCCGATGCGCCAGCGCAAGGGCACCATCCTCGAGGCCACGGTCAGCGACGGCATCGAGGACATGTCCCTCACCTTCTTCAACCAGCAGTGGCGCGAGAAGCAGCTCGTCCGCGGCCGGCGCGGGCTCTTCGCCGGCCAGGTGAGTCGGTATCGCGGGCGGCTCCAACTGGCGCATCCGGAGTTCGAGATGCTGCCTGATGGCTCGGGAGAGGATGATGTCGCCGCCCTGGAGTTCGCCAGCGCCCTCATCCCGATCTACCCGGCGGTCCGCGGGCTGACCACATGGCAGATCAGTCAGGCGGTCGACCTCGTCCTCGCCCAGATGGGAGAACTGCCTGACCCACTCCCATCGGACCTTCGGAAGGAACACGGCTTCGTCACCCTCACCGATGCCCTGTGGGCCGTGCACCGGCCAGCCAGTCGGGAGGCACTGGAGGAGGCCCTCGAGCGACTGCGATTCGAAGAGGCCTTCGTGCTGCAGGTGCTGCTTGCGCAACGTCGTGCGGAGACCCGGGCCCTCACGGCGACGCGCCGGGCACCGGAGTCCAGCCCGCTCCTGGACGCCTTCGATGCGCGTCTGCCGTTCGTGCTGACGGAAGGTCAGCTCGCGGTGTCCCGACAGATCGCCGCCGACCTCGCGGCCGACCATCCGATGCACCGCCTCCTGCAGGGCGACGTCGGCAGCGGCAAGACGGTCGTCGCACTGCGCGCCATGCTGCGCGTCGTGGACGCCGGGGGACAGGCCGCGCTCCTGGCGCCCACGGAGGTGTTGGCCGTGCAGCACGAGCGTTCCATCCGGGCCATGCTCGGGCCGCTCGCCGAGCACGGACTCCTCGGCGGTGCCGACATCGGCACCCGGGTCGCCCTCCTCACCGGATCCCAGCGAGCCGCGGAACGTCGCCGAGCCCTTCTCGAGGTCGCCACCGGCGAGGCGGGAATCGTCATCGGCACCCATGCCCTGCTGCAGGAGCACGTGGAGTTCCACGACCTCGCCCTCGTCGTGGTCGACGAGCAGCATCGCTTCGGCGTCGAGCAGCGCGCCGCGCTCGCGGAGAAGTCGAGGGCCGGCACCCGTCCCCACGTCCTCGTCATGACGGCCACGCCGATCCCGCGCACCGTGGCCATGACCATCTTCGGAGATGTCGATGTCTCGACGCTCGAGGAGGTGCCCTCCGGTCGCGCCGGCGTCACGACGCACATTGTGGTCCCGACCGAGCGCCCAGCACTCGCCGACCGCACCTGGCAACGAGTCCGTGAGGAGGTGGGTGAGGGTCACCGCGTGTTCGTCGTCTGTCCCCGTATCGGTGACGGAGAGGGTGATGATGACATCGGGTCGGCGTCAGCCGCACCGGGCGAGGAGGAGGGTGAGGGGCGAAGGGCCGCAGCGGTCCTCGACCTCGCCGACGATCTGGCCCGGGGCCCACTGTCGGGACTGCGAGTCGGGATCCTGCATGGGCGCATGGCCCCGGAGGACAAGGACGACACCATGCGCCGGTTTGCCGACGTGGATGCACTCGACGGCATCGACGTCCTCGTGGCGACCACGGTCATCGAGGTAGGCGTCGACGTCCCGGATGCCACGATGATGGTCATCATGGACGCGGATCGATTCGGGATGTCGCAGCTGCACCAACTCCGTGGCCGGGTCGGGCGAGGGACCCTTCCCGGACTGTGCCTGCTCGTAACCGAGGCTCCGGACGGCTCGCCGGCGCGCGAGCGACTCACCGCCGTGGCGTCCACCACCGACGGATTCCGGCTGTCGGACATGGACCTCGAGCTGCGGCGTGAGGGTGATGTCCTCGGAAGTTCCCAGTCCGGTCACCGGCGGTCGCTGCGGCTGCTCGAGGTCGCGAGGAACGAGGACGTCATCCTTGCCGCCCGCGCGGAGGCCCAGGAGGTCGTCCGGCGCGATCCGGCGCTGCTCACTCTGCCGGGGCTCGCGCATGCCGTGCGCGTCCTGGTGGAGGAGGAGCAGACCGACTTTCTCGAGAAGGCCTGACGTGACGCGCATCATCGCCGGGACCGCCCGGGGGCGACGCCTGGAAGTGCCGTCTAGGGGGACGCGCCCCACGTCGGACCGGATCCGCGAGGCGCTCTTCTCCTCCCTGGATTCATCCGCTCGCGAGCGTGGGGGCTGGGCCGACGTCGTCGTGCTGGACCTCTACGCCGGCACCGGCGCGCTGGGCCTGGAGGCCTTGAGCCGTGGGGCGCAGCGGGCCTATCTCGTGGAGTCGGGGCGCGAGGCGATCAGGGCCCTTCGCGCCAACATCGCCGCGGTGGGTTCGGATGCTGCCGTGGTCATCCCCCGCACGGTGGCCTCGGTGGTCGGCGAACCTCCGGGCCCCGCGGCCACCCTCGTCCTTGCCGATCCGCCCTACGACGTCCCCGCTGATCGACTTGCAGGTGAGCTTGAGCGGCTGGTCTCGCTGGGCTGGATACGCGCCGGCGCCGAGATCGTCGTCGAGCGCCCGACGCGTGACGGCCACTGCCCACTTCCGGCGGATTGGGAGCTGCTGCGCGAGCGAGCGTACGGCGACACCACCCTTTGGTACGGTCGCGTGCAGAGAAGGGGAGCCGTCGCCGAGGAGGAGCGGGACTGATGCGCGTTGCCGTGTGCCCTGGGTCGTTCGACCCGGTGACCAACGGTCACCTCGACGTGTTCGCCCGCGCCGCCTCGATGGCCGACGAGGTCGTCGTCGCCGTTCTCATCAACTCATCCAAGTCCGGCCTGTTCACCATCGACGAGCGCATCGAGATCCTGCGCGAGGTGGTCCAGCCCTACGGCAATATCCGGGTGGACTCCTTCCACGGCCTGCTCGTGGACTACTGCCGCGAGCACGGGATCGGCACCATCGTCAAGGGTCTTCGGGCAGTCAGCGACTTCGACTACGAGCTGCAGATGGCCCAGATGAACTACCGGCTGGCCGAGGTCGAGACGGCCTTCATCTCCACGAATCCGCTCTACAGCTTCCTGTCCTCGAGCCTGGTCAAGGAGGTCGCGACCTTCGGGGGAGATGTCAGCGGATTGGTCCCCGACGCCGTGTTGTCCCGGCTGGAGGGCAAGTTGTCGGACAGAATGGGCTGACCGGCCACCAGCCGCGGCCACGCCGACAACTGCAGGGAGCCCACGTGGACGTCCAGGAACGACTCGACGAACTCGCCGTCCTCATCGAGGATGCGAAGGCCATGCCGCTCTCGGCGTCCTGCATCGTCAACCGATCGCAGGTGCTCGACCTGATCGAGGAGATCCGGCAACTCCTCCCGGAGTCCGTCATGCGTGCTGATGAGCTCCTCGCGGATCGCGAGGCGGTGGTGCAGGACGGTCGTCGTGAGGCCGACCGCATCCTCGAGCGCGCCCGCGGTGAGGCTGACCGCATGGTTGACGAGCACGAGGTCTACCTCGCTGCTGTCGCCGAGGCTCAGGCACTGACGCACGCGACCGTTCAGGAGACGGCCCGCATGCGCAAGGAGACCGACGACTACATCGACGCCAAGTTGGCGACCTTCGAGATCACGCTGCACAAGACGCTGCAGACCGTGGACCGCGGTCGTGAACGGCTTCGCAGTCAGATGTACCAGGAGCTCGCACCCGTCGGAGAGGCTCCATCACAGGACGTGTTCGACGGCCAGTCGATGGACGACGAGCCGTTCGACGCACAGGCGTACGACGACCGGGGCTACGACGACGGTCGTCGTTGACCGACCGCGAGTCTTCGCGGGTCGAGAACGATCGGGCGCGCCGCTCGGGCGAGTAGCCTTCGTGCCGTGACCAGCCTCGATCCCGCGAATCCGCTCGTCCTCGACGCCCAGTCCCTCCCGCGACGTCCCGGCTCGATGATCACCGTTGAGCGCACGGTCGCCGCTCCCGAGGGCCTCGGCGTCGCGATGGCGCGTGTGCCCGAGGGTTCCCCGATCGACCTCGACCTGCGCCTTGAGTCCGTCATGGAGGGCATCCTCGTGTCGGGATCAGCCGACCTGGAGATCACGGCGGAGTGCTCACGCTGCCTCGACCCGGTGTCCTGGCATGAGGACGTCGACCTGTCCGAGCTCTTCCGCTACCCGGCCACCGATGCCCGCGGCGCCCTTCTGGAGGAGGAGGCCGACGAGGACCCGCTGCCGGAGGTCCAGGGGGACCTGATCGACCTGCTCCCGGTGCTGCGGGATGCTGTGGTCATCGACCTGCCGCTCGCACCCCTGTGCAGCGAGGACTGCCTGGGCCTGTGCCCCACCTGCGGGTTCCGGCTCGAGGACGATCCTGACCACGCCCATGAGGATCTCGACCCGCGCTGGGCGGCTCTGGCGACCCTGGCCGAGGAGCCTGACTCACCATCCGACGACGGGTCCTGAGGGGCCGACGCCACCACCCCTGCAACCGGCGCTCGAGGCTTCGCGTACCATCGTCGTCGCTCGCTGTGTCGGATTCGGCCGGGGGGCGATGCGAACCGACGCGAACTACGAGACCGCGGCCCATCGACGGGTCGTCGTGATGAGAAGAGAGAAGTACCGTGGCCGTTCCCAAGCGGAAGATGTCCCGCTCCAACACCCGTCATCGTCGTTCGCAGTGGAAGGCGGCCACCCCGACGCTCGTGGCCTGCGCCAGGTGCAAGGAGAAGCACATCGCGCACACGGCGTGCCCGACGTGCGGCACCTACGCCAAGCGCCGCGTCCTGGACGTCTAGTCCTTGACGACGGTCGCCCTCGACCTGCTCGGAGGCGACGGTGCTCCCGGTGTCGTGGCCGACGCCGTCGCCCTTCTGTTTCAGGCACCGCAGGACAGTGATCCCCGACTGACGCTCGTCGGGCCCGAGGCACTGACCCGGGACCTCCTCGTCGAACGTGGCATCGATCCGTCGCTGGTCGCGGTCGCCCCTGCCGGACGGGCGGTCGCCATGGACGAGGACCCACTGTCCGTCCTGCGTGCCCATGACGACGTCACCGTGTCGGTGGCTGCCCGACTCGTGAGCAGGCGCCTCGCCGATGCCTGGGTCTCCGTCGGCCACACGGGCGCCGCGGTCGCCGCGGCGGCTCTGGAGCTCGGCCGGTTGCCCGGCATGTCGCGTCCGGCTCTTGCGGTGGTGGTGCCGTCGCTCGCCGGACCGGTGATCCTGCTTGACGCCGGTGCCGCACCCGAGGCCACCCCAGACCTCCTGCGTCAGTTCGCGCTCGTCGGACACGCGTATGCACGCACGCTCGGGGTCGCCGACCCTGGCATCGGGCTGCTGACCATCGGCGGTGAGGCCGGCAAGGGCGATCGCCTCCGGCGCTCCGCCCATGAACTGTTCCTCGAGGTGCTGCCGTCCCGGGGCTACCGGTACGTGGGCTCGGTCGAGGGACACGATGTTGCCCTCGGGCGTTCCGCCCGGGTCATCGTCACCGACGCCTTCACCGGCAACGTGCTCCTCAAGGGTCTGGAGGGTGCGGTCACCTGGGCCGCCCAGCGGATGGGGGAGGCCTACGGGGATCCGGGGCCGGCTTGGGCCCTGGCGTCGGCGACCGCCACGTCGGATTTCGCCGGGGGCATGCTCCTCGGCATCGATGGCGTTACGGTGATCGGACACGGCGCCGGCTCGGCCGAGGAGATCTGCTCGTGCATTCGCCTGGCGGCGCGTGCAGCGGACATGAGGCTGCCGGACGTAGCATCCCAGGCACTGAGGGAGGGAGGTCTCGATGCTTGATCCGGCGCTGGTCCGCGTGGTCACCCGCGATGGGCTGTCCCGGGTGTTCGGGCACACCGTCGTCGATCAGTTGCGACCGGACTCCCCGTTGATGGGGACCGTTCTCGCATCCAGCATCGGGATGGTTCCGGCCGATGCGATAGCGGTGGCCGACGCGATCGAGCAGCGCGCTGCCCGCGAGGGTGCCCTGTGCCGGCTGGGCGACGACGTCTTCGTCTCGGACTCCGAGGGGGATGCCACGATGACGCTCGCTGATCTTGAGGCGGGTGTCGCCCGCGCCTGGATGGGCGGCGCAGGTGACTAGGGACGCGTCGGGCCTCGCTCGCGAACTGGGTGTGGAACTGCCCGACGACCTGCTGACCCTGGCGCTGACCCATCGCTCCTACGCCTACGAGAACGGTGGGCTGCCCAACAACGAACGGCTGGAGTTCCTCGGGGACAGCGTCCTGGGCGTTGTCGTGACCGAGGTGCTGTACCGCGACTTCCCCGACCTCGCCGAGGGGCAGCTGGCCAAGCTCCGTGCCGCGGTCGTCAACGCGCAGGCCCTCGCCGACGTCGCCCGCAGTCTCGACCTCGGGGCCTACATCCGCCTCGGGCGGGGTGAGGAGACCACGGGAGGCCGCGACAAGGTGTCGATCCTGGCCGACACGATGGAGGCCGTGTTTGGGGCGGTCTTCGTCCATACCGGAATCGAGACGGCGAAGGAACTGATCCGCGGATTGTTCATCCCGCTCATCGGCCAGGCGGCCGAGCTCGGAGCTGGCCTGGACTGGAAGACGTCCCTGCAGGAGGCCGCCGCGGCGGCCGGCATGGGCGCGCCGGAGTACGTCGTCTCCCACGTGGGCCCCGACCACGCCCGAGAGTTCCATGCGCGCGCCATCGTCGACGGGGGCATTGTCGGCGAGGGGAAGGGCCGTTCGAAGAAGGCCGCCGAGCAGCTGGCCGCGGAGGCCGCCTACGGCCGCATCCTCGACCGCGACATCCCCGGCAGCGACGCCGGTGCGCACAACGCCGGTGCCTGAGCTTCCCGAGGTCGAGGTCGTCCGGGCCGGGCTCCAGCGCTGGGTGGCCGGCCGCGAGGTCGCGTCGGTCGAGGTTCGGCACCCGCGGGCCATCCGCCGACAGGAGGGCGGCACGCCCCAACTCGTCGCCGGCGTCAAAGGGCGCGTCGTCCCGTGTGTCTCACGCCGGGGCAAGTACCTGTGGCTGCCCCTCCTCGTCCCCGGTCACCCCGTACCCGAGGCCGCACTCATCGCGCACCTGGGCATGAGCGGTCAACTGCTGATCGAACCCACCGGGGCCCCGGATGAGCGACATCTGCGGGTCCGCTTCGGCTTCGCGGATGGGGGCCGGGAGCTGCGTTTTGTCGACCAGCGGACCTTCGGCGGCCTGTGGGTGACCGATCTCGTCCCGGACGGCGCCGGCGGCCGGGTGCCTCGGGAGGTCGCCCACATCGCGCGGGACCTGCTCGACCCGCGCTGGGATGAGACGTCGGTGGTGCGGACCGTCCGGCGACGGGACAGCGAGATCAAGCGTGTGCTGCTGGACCAGACTGTGGCCTCGGGGATCGGCAACATCTACGCCGACGAGGCGCTGTGGCGCGCCCGCATCCACGGACGGCGGCCGGCGCGCAGCCTGACCGCTGCCCAGATCCGGGAGCTGCTGGGCCACGCCCGGGACGTCATGGAGCAGGCTCTGGCCGAGGGCGGCACCAGTTTCGACTCGCTCTATGTCAACGTGAACGGGCAGAGCGGCTATTTCGATCGCCGTCTGTCGGCTTATGGGCGAGAGGGAGAGCCCTGCGGCCGGTGCAGCACGCCCATCCGCCGTGAGGCCTTCATGAACCGGTCGAGCTTCTGGTGCCCCTCCTGCCAGCGCGCCCCGCGCGGCCGGGCCGCTGTTCGCAGGTAGAGTCCCGGCGTGCACCTGAAGAACCTCACGCTGAAGGGCTTCAAGTCCTTCGCCTCCGCCACGACCCTCACCTTCGAGCCGGGCGTGACGTGCGTCGTGGGGCCCAACGGTTCCGGCAAGTCAAATGTCGTCGATGCCCTGTCGTGGGTGATGGGCGAGCAGGGGGCCAAGTCGCTGCGCGGCGGCAAGATGGAGGACGTCATCTTCTCCGGAACCTCCGGGCGCGCGCCCCTGGGCCGCGCCGAGGTGGCTCTCACGATCGACAACACCGATGGTGCCCTGCCGATCGACTACACCGAGGTGACGATCTCGCGAACGCTGTTCCGCAATGGCGGATCGGAGTACTCGATCAACGGCGAGCCCTGTCGTCTCCTCGACGTCCAGGAGCTGCTGAGCGACTCGGGCATCGGCCGGGAGATGCATGTCATCGTCGGCCAGAACCGCCTCACGTCCATCCTTGAGGCCACCCCCGAGGATCGACGGCACATCATTGAGGAGGCTGCCGGCGTCCTGAAGCACCGCAAGCGCAAGGAGAAGGCGCTGCGGAAGCTCGATGCGATGCAGGCGAACCTGACCCGACTCACGGACCTCACCGGCGAACTGCGACGCCAGCTCAAGCCCCTCGGTCGCCAGGCCGAGGTCGCGCGCCGGGCCGTCGTCATCCAGTCGGAGGTCCGCGATGCCCGTCTGCGGCTGCTGGCCGATGACCTCATCTCCCTTCGCGGGGCCCTCGAGGCCGAGGTGGCCGACGAGACCGCGCTCCGGGCACGCCAGGAGCAGGTCGAGGCGCAGGTCGCCACGCTGACACTCCAGCAGGCGGCTGCTGAGGAGCAGGCGGCCGTCGACGCCCCGCTCGCGGCTCGGTCGCAGGAGACGTGGTTCGCGCTCAACGGGCTGAGAGAGCGCTTCCACGGCCTGACCCAGGTGTCCGTCGAGCGGGTGCGCCACCTTCAGCCGGAGCCCGAGGAGGAGGAATCCGGCCGGGATCCTGAGCAGATCGAGGCGGAGGCCCGGTCCCTGCGCGCGGAGCAGTTCGACCTCGGCCGGCTGGTGGAGTCCTCGCGCGATGAGCTGTCGCGGGCCGAGGCGGCGCGCATGGCTGCCGAGTCCGCCGCCGCGGCTGAGGAGAAGCGGGTCGCCGAGGTCGAGCGGTCAGCCGCCGATCGTCGTGAGGGACTGGCCCGGCTCACGGGTCAGGTCAACGCGGCCCGGTCGCGAATGGAGACCCGCACCGCAGAGATCGACCGACTCGGGGTGCAGATCGCCGAGGCCACCGAGCGTGGCGAGGCCGCGCAGCAGGAGTTCACACGGATCGAGCTCGACGCAGCCGGGCTCGACGAGGGTGAGGTCGGCCTGGACCGCGAGCACGATCAGGCAGAGCAGGCCCTCGCATCGGCCGACGCCGACGTCGAGCGCCTGCGTGGCGAAGAGGCGACCGCAGAGCGGCACCGTGCCGCGCTGACTGCCCGCAGTGAGGCCCTCGTCATCGGTCTGGAGCGCAAGGACGCCGGCGCTCGGCTCGTCCGCGCAGAGGATCGCCTTCCCGGTGTCCTGGGGACCCTGGCCACGCTGCTTCACGTCGAGCACGGTGCCGAGGCCGCGGTCGCGGCCGCGCTCGGTGACGTCGCGGATGCCGTCGTCGTCACCGGTATCGACGATGCCATGCGGGCCGTCGTGGTGTTGAAGGATGAGGATGCCGGCCGTGCCGCCCTCGTGCTCGCCGACTCTGGCTCCGCACCGTCGGCCCGTCCGACCCTCCCTCCGACGGGACGACCCCTGCTCGACCTCGTCCGCTGTGACGAGGGACTCGACACCGTCGTCACCCACCTGCTCGGCCACTGGCTGCTCGTCGGCGACCTGCGGGAGGCTGCAGCCCTCGCTCGAACGCACCCACACCTGTCCTTCGCCACCCGTGACGGTGACGTCCTCAGCTCCGGCGTGATCCACGGTGGCTCGTCCAGTTCCCCTAGCCTGCTCGAGGCGCAGGCCGCCTACGACGAGACGGTGGAGCAGTTGGCCGCCGTGACGCGTGACCTGGAGCGGATCCGCTTCGAGATGGTGGGCGCCCGGGACCGGCAGCAGCAGGCCGCCAAGCAGGCGGAGGCAACGTTGTCGCGCCTGCACGACTCCGATGCGCAGATGGCGGCGGTGGCCGAGAAGCTGGGACAGCTGGGGCAGGTCGCCCGGGCCGCGTTGGCGGAGGCCGAGCGTCTCACCGCTGCTCGTGGGGCCGCCGAGACCGCGGTCAGCGCCGACCGCGAGCAGCTGGAGCAACTCCAGACGCGGTTGGACACGGCGTCCCAGGAGCCCTCGCTCGACGGCGGCGCCGACAACCGTGAGCACCTGAATGCGATGGCGTCGGGTGCGCGTCGCCACGAGGTCGAGGCCCGTCTCGCCCTGCGCACGGCCGAGGAGCGCGTCGCCGCAACTGCTGCCAGGGCTGAGCAACTGGAGCGTGCCGCGGAGGCTGAGAGGCAGGCCCGGGTGGCCGCGGTGGAACGCCGCGAGCGCCGGGCCCGGGAACTCGTCGTCGCCCAGGCGGTCCTGGACGCCACCCGCATCGTGTCCTCGCGGATCGAGGCATCGATCGCGGTGGCCGGCCGGGAACGAGCCGCACTGGAGAAGTCCGCGCGTGAGCGAGAGGCCCTGCTGTCGTCGCTGCGTGCTGGACTGCGGGAGCTCATGGTCGAGGCGGATCGGCTCAAGGACTCGGTGCATCGCGACGAGGTGGCGCGCGCCGAGCAGCGCCTGCGCATCGAGACTCTCGAGGAGAAGGTCCTCGAGGATTTCGGCGTGGGTGCCGATGATCTCCTCGCCGAGTACGGTCCGGATGAGCTCGTTCCCCCCACGCCTCCGGCGCCGGGCGACGACGTGCCCGAGGATGCCGAGGAGTCTCAGCCCTACCCGTTCGTGCGCGCAGAGCAGGAGAAGCGCCTCAAGGCGGCCGAGCGGGATCTCGCCCTCCTGGGCAGGGTGAATCCGCTCGCCCTGGAGGAGTTCTCCGCGATGGAGGAGCGCCACCGCTTCCTCAGCGAGCAGCTCGACGACCTCAAGCGGACGCGCGAGGACCTCCTTGACATCGTCAAGGAGGTCGACGAGCGGGTCCAGCAGGTCTTCTCGGAGGCCTACGCCGACGTCGAGCGCGAGTTCGAGGGCGTGTTCAGTCGGCTGTTCCCGGGCGGTGAGGGCCGGCTGATCCTGACCGACCCGAACGATCTCCTCAACACCGGTGTTGACGTCGAGGCGCGGCCGCCGGGCAAGAAGATCAAGCGACTGTCCCTGCTCTCCGGAGGCGAGCGGTCGCTCACGGCGGTCGCCTTCCTCGTCGCGCTGTTCAAGGCACGGCCGAGCCCCTTCTACGTGCTCGACGAGGTCGAGGCGGCGCTGGACGACGTCAACCTGGGCCGGCTCATCGACATCATCGCTGAGCTCCAGACGTCGTCACAGCTGATCGTCATCACGCACCAGAAGCGCACGATGGAGATCGCCGACGCGCTCTACGGAGTGTCGATGCGCGGCGACGGCGTCACCCAGGTGATCGGTCAACGCCTGCGCGAGGCCGAGGCCGTCTAGGCCCGGGTCGAGATCCGAAGTTCGTCGACGGCTCGGCTACCAGTCACCAGCCCGACGGCGATGAGGCCCTGGCCCACCACGTAGGTCACCATCACCGCGGCGCCGATCTGCGGGCCCTCCGGCCACGGGCCGAGGCTGGTCATCGCGATGAGTGAGTCGGAGAGCACGAAGACGACGGCACCGCCGAACGCCACCCACGCGGGAGCCTGGGGCATGCGGCCCACGAGGTTGAGCGCCGCAAGGGCCATGGCCGTCAGTGCCAGGCCGTAGACGACAACCGGGAGCCGCAATCCGCCCGCCGTCGGCCAGATCGCCACGGCCAGGAGCACGAGGTAGGCGGCGAAGGGTGCGATGAGAGCCGGATGCCGTCGCACGAGGCCGATGGGCGGCTGATGCGGTGCAGCGATGTTGCGGCGGAAGCGCAGCCCTCGGAACCGGGTGAACGCCAAGAGATAGCTGACTTGGGTGCCGAGGAAGCCCGCGATGCCGAGCGCGAAGAACAGTTGGCCGTCACCCATGAGCAGCACGTCCCCGAGCCACGCGAAACCCATGCCGACCAGGAGCCATCGCTGCGGCGTGGGCCAGTGTCGCCGCTGCTCGGCGATCAGCCACAGGGCGAGGAGCGGCATGAGCAGCGGCTTGGTCAGGGTCACGGCTGGTGCGTTCTCCGTTGCGACTGCGATCGCGTTGAGAATGCCCACCAGGAGGTAGGCCGAGAGGAAGGATCGGGGCGCCATGCCCACCATCCTGCCGGCTGAGTGCATGGGAGGATGCCCATCATGGATTCCGTCGTCCTCTATGTCCTGCTCGGCTTGGTCCTCGTCGTCGTCGCGGTGGCCGTGGGTGTCACCCTCGTTCGGCGCGGGCGCGGAGAGGTCCCCGCTCCGAAGCCGCGACCCGGCATCCACGACGCGCCCGCGGTCGGGGACGACGACTCCGTCCCCCATGACACTCCGCGCCCCTCGGTCGACCTGCTCGAGGTGCAAGGTGCGCTCGGTGCTCCGGTCGAGGAGGTCCGCGCTGAGGATCTCGAGGCGGTCGTCGAGGTCGAGGTCCCCGAGCCGGCGGTGGGGCGCCTGCAGCGCCTGCGGGCTCGGCTGGCGCGTTCGCAGAACGTGCTGGGCAAGGGCCTGCTGTCACTTCTGAGCAAGGACGTGATCGATGACGACACGTGGGATGAGGTCGAGGAGGTCCTGCTCACCGCCGATCTCGGTGTCGCCCCGACCATGGAACTCCTGGAGCGCCTGCGCACCCGCGTGCGCGTCGAGGGTGCTCCGGGAGGGGAGCGCGTGCAGCGCATCCTGCGCGAGGAGTTGCTCGCACTCGTGGACCCGAGCATGGAGCGGGAGGTCCGAACCCAGCGAATCGACGGGCGCCCGGGCGTCGTGCTCGTCGTCGGCGTCAACGGGACCGGCAAGACCACCACGACGGGCAAGCTGGCCCGACTGGCGGTGGCCTCGGAGCAGTCCGTCGTCCTGGGGGCCGCCGACACCTTTCGCGCTGCGGCCGCGGACCAGCTGCAGACGTGGGGGGATCGCGTCGGCGCCGTGGTGGTGCGTGGTCCTGAGGGAGGGGACCCTGCTGCCGTGGCCTTCGATGCCGTGAGCGCCGGTGTAGCCGGCGATGTGGACACGGTCATCATCGACACCGCCGGGCGCCTTCACACCAAGACGGGCCTGATGGACGAGCTCGGCAAGGTCAAGCGCGTGGTCGAGAAGCAGTCACCGATCGATGAGGTCCTTCTCGTGCTCGACGCCACGACAGGCCAGAACGGCCTCGTCCAGGCTCGCGTCTTCGCGGAGGTCGTCGACGTGACGGGCATCGTGCTCACCAAGCTCGACGGGACAGCCAAGGGTGGCATCGTCGTCGCCGTGCAACGTGAACTTGGCGTCCCCGTGAAGCTCGTCGGCCTGGGGGAGGGGCCGGATGATCTCGCACCTTTCGACCCCGAGGTGTTCGTCGACGCGCTCATCCAGCCCTGAGCACGACCCCGGGGGCGTGTTACGCGAAGTTAACGTCAGCCGCCGTCGCGTCACGCGACGTTAACCCGGGGCGTAGGTCGACGAAACGTCCGGCGACGAGTGTCTTGCCTGCGAGGTGACATCACCATCGGAGGGAGAACTCGCATGGAATCGATGCTCGATACCGGCAACACCGCATGGGTGTTGACGACGGCAGCCATGGTGCTGCTGATGATCCCGGGACTGGCCTTCTTCTACGGCGGAATGGTCCGCTCGAAGTCCGTCCTCAACATGCTCATGATGGTCATGGGCGCCGCCTTCGTCGTCATGATCCTGTGGGTCCTGTTCGGCTACTCGATCGCGTTCGGCACCGACCAGGGTGGTCTCATCGGTGATCCGATCGAGTACTTCGGTCTGGAGAGCCTGATGGCCGACGATCCGGAGGCAGGCCTGCCGGCCATGGCGTTCGTCGCCTTCCAGGCCATGTTCGCCGCATTGACGGTCGGCCTGATCGCCGGTGCCGTTGCCGACCGCACCAAGTTCGGTGCGTGGCTGGTCTTCGGCGGCATCTGGGCCGTCCTCGTCTACTTCCCGGTCGCGCACTGGGTGTGGAGCGCGGGCGGATGGATCTTCGAGTTGGGCGTCATCGACTTCGCGGGTGGTACGGCGGTTCACATCAACGCGGGTGCTGCAGCTCTCGCTCTCGCGATCGTCATCGGACGACGCGTCGGCTGGCCGAAGACCCCGCTGAAGCCACACCACCTCACGTTGGTCATGCTCGGTGCCGGATTGCTGTGGTTCGGCTGGTTCGGGTTCAACGCCGGCAGCGCGCTCGCCGCCAACAACGCTGCGTCGGTGGTGTTCGTCAACACCTTCGCGGCAACGGCCGCGGCGGCACTGGCCTGGCTCGTCGTGGAGAAGTTCCGCGATGGACACGCCACGACCTTGGGCGCTGCCTCGGGCATCGTCGCCGGCCTGGTCGCCATCACCCCAGCCTGCGCGTCGGTCACCCCGATCGGCGCGATCGTCATCGGCATCGTCGCCGGTGTGCTCTGCGCCCTCGCAGTCGGCTGGAAGTACAAGCTGGGCTACGACGACTCCCTCGACGTGGTGGGTGTCCACCTCGTCGGCGGCCTTGTCGG
>JAURME010000081.1 GCA_030830865.1 Candidatus Nanopelagicales bacterium
ATCGAGGATCTCCTTGCACCACACCTGTGTCGTGATGACGGTGCCCGTGCCGAGGCGGGTCAGCACCTCGCGCAGGCCCGCCACGAGGACCTCGTCCGCCCGCGCGCGCTCGTCCGCCTCCTGGGCGGACGGGATGGGGGTGGGCAGCAGCGTGACCCGCTCCACCCCCGGCGCATCGAAACCATGCGGATCGATCGCGGTCTCGAGACCCACGAGCGTCACGGCATGGCCTCGACCCGCGAGTCCGGACGCGAGCACGTGCGCAATGCGGGTCGCGCCGCCGAGTTCGCTAATCGAGTTGGCCATGATCACGATGGCGCTCATGCCCGGGCCTCCAACGTGGAGAGCAGTTCCGCGCACGCACCGCTGGAACCGGATCCGGCGAGGGCAGCCAGGGCCGCGTGGCCCACTCGGTACGGCTCGGGCACCATCCAGCCGGCATCTCGCACCTGCTCGATCGCGCCATGCAGGGCGGCCGGATCACCAGCCCATGGGCCGGGCAGGTCACGCTGCCACGGCAGGTACAGGCCAGGCCCGCGGGACAGCAGATCGCGCAGGTCAGGAGCGCAAATCACCACCGGACGTCCCCGGCGGGCGGCGACTGCTCCCCACCCGGAGGTGTCCGTGACGAGCACGTCGCAGGCACCGACGACTTCCGCGGGCCGTCCGCCCTCCCCGGCTGACACCAGCGCGACGCCCTCGAGGCCGGCCAGCCACCCGAGGATCAGTGCATCCTGCCCGCGCGCGGAGACCACACCCACCACCGGCCCCTCCTGGGCCAGCCCCAGGGCGGCGCGGGCGGCCGCCCGGTCGGGAACGCGGTCGGCCAGCGGGCTGCCGATGGTCACCGGGGCTGCGATGCCCAGGGCGCGCGCCTGCTGCTCGCCGACCCCGTCGCAGGGGGTGACGACGAGGTCGACATCGGCCTCACCCCGGATCTGGATCAGCCGCTGGCGGCGTGGTGTGAACAGCGGCCAGTCCACAAGGTCGGAACCGACCCGCTCGACCGATGGCTCGGTGAAGGCGACCACGACGGTGCCGTTGCCCCGCTCCAGCGGCCGGCCGACGGTGTCGGGGCCAGAGACCCGCATCGGCAGGCCATCGGTCAGCCACCATCGGCTGCGGGCCGCGATCCAGCGATGCCGGGCGGTCCCGGCCCGAACACCGCGGAAGCCCGCGGGAACCTGCGCGGGATCCTCCCGGTAGGCCCAGACCACCCGGATCCCGCTCTCGCGAAGGAACTCGGCGAAGGCCAGAGTGCTGCCGCTGCAGTCTCCGGAGCCGTCCGTCATGGCCACCGCGCGGCGCTTCGGTTGCCCCAGGCGTCGGGCCCAGCGAGCCGCACGACGAGCCAGGCGGCAGTCCCAGCGGCGCCACCACGCCTGCACGGTTCCCACGGCCACGTGCAGCACTCTAGGGCCCCCACGACAGGCCCCCCGGGAGCCGCGACGACCTCAAGTAGCCTGCAACCGTGACCTCGTCCCTCCTGGAGAACCTCGACGGCTCCCCCGTGACCCGCGTCCTCGCGGTCATGGCCCACCCCGACGACATCGACTTCGGCTCCGGTGGCACGGTCCGCGCGCTGACCGACGCCGGCGTCGAGGTGAGCTATGCGATCGTGACGAACGGCGACGCAGGTGGATTCGATCCGTCCATCCCACGATCGGAGATCCCCGGGATCCGACAGGCCGAGCAGCGCGCCGCCGGAGCCGAGTTGGGGGTCGACGACATCCGGTTCCTTGGCTACCGCGACGGTGAGCTCACCGTCAGCCACGAGCTGCGCCGAGACATCAGCCGCGTCATCCGGCAGGTGCGCCCGGACCGGATGATCATCCAGTCACCGGACCGCAACTGGGAGCGCATCTTCGCCTCGCATCCTGACCACCTGGCTGCAGGTGACGCCGCGATCCAGGCCGTCTACCCCGATGCCCGGAACCCGTTCGCCCACGTGAGCCTGCTTCAGGACGAAGGGCTGGAGGCGTGGAGCGTCCCGGAGGTGTGGGTCATGGGCAGCCCCACCCCGAACCGCTGGATCGATGTCACCGACCACTTCGATGCCAAGCTCGCGGCGATCACTGCGCACGCCAGCCAGGTGGAGGACGAGAAGGCGATGGCCGAGCGTGTCCGGATGTGGCTGTCATTGCAGGCCGAGCGCGCCGGGCTGCCAGAGGGGCACCTGGCGGAGGCCTTTCAGGTCGTCAGCACCGCCTGACGCCTCGTAGCCACTCGCGCGTCGTGTAGCCCCTGACTGAGATGGGGTCAGACGAAGACGGCGATGATCACATTGGCCAGCGCCAGCAGTCCGATGAGCAACCAGAGAGTCGGCTGCGGCTGCTGACGGCGTCGGCCCACGGCCGCGAGGATCGCGATGATGACGACGATCACGAGCTTGATGGCGATCTTGACGTGGTTGATCTCCTCAGAGTCACCCATCGCACCGCCCTCGACCATCCCGACCATGATCAGTCCGGTCAGCAGCTGCGTCATCGCACCGTCGAACATCCAGCGCGTGACGTTCTTCTCCTTGGAGTTCAACTGGACCAGGAAGGCGCCGAGCAGCATCGCCAGACCGACGAAGTGCAGGACGAGAACGATGTTGTAGACGATGTCCACTCAGATCACTCCAACCCCATGTAACCGGCCAACGAGCCTGCGCTCTACGGTAACCCGATTCGGCTCGGAAACCTCGTTGGTGAAGCGTGTCGAGCGGCACCCCATGAGAAGGTGGCAGCGGCGACGGCAGGCAGCCATCTCGGGGCGGTCCGGCGCCTGACGAAGGTTGGGGAGGCGCACCCCTGGCGGACGACGCGCCCGGCTACCCTCCGCGCATGCTCCGCGAGCGCAGGCAGGCGCACGAGTCGGCAGAGGCCGTCCAGCGGACGCTTGACGCCCGGGTGTGGAAGCACGACGGGGTCGAGATTCGGCACTGCTCATCCGGCTTGGGGCTGTTCGCCACTCGCCGATTCCTGCCCGGCCAGGTCATCTACTCCACCGACTGGCTGACCGTGAAAGGGGACGTGCAAGACCTCTTCGCCCAGACCATTGTCGATGGGCACGTCGCCTTGGTCATGGTCACCGTCGAGCACATGGTCGTCTTCGAGGACGGCCGCTGGCTGGACGTGCCCGGGTGCTTCGCCAACCACTCCTGCGCTCCGACCACCACGAGCGTATTTCACGATCCCGCCGGCAGAGGTCGAGTCAGCCGGTACGACCAGGTGGCGCTCGTCGAGTTGCTTCCCGGTGATGAGCTCACGTGCGATTACACGCGCTTCGACTGGGGAGATGACGGCTTGGCATTCGAGTGCCTCTGCGGCGCGCCGGCGTGCTACGGCACTATCGACGGCTTCTTCGGGTTGCCCCGGCCGCTGCAGGAGCAAGGAGCCGCTTCCATTTCGATGGAAGCCCTGCGCCGCTAGCGCCTCCTCAATGACCTCGACTGACCGCGAGCGAGGCAGGGTAGGGCTTCGATGAAAACGCGTGCCTAGAACAAGCTCCGGTATGCCAGCCACGTCGTGATCACGAGAACGGTCACACCGCCGACCCGATAGAGCCCGGTCATGTTGGGACGCATGTACCACCGGACGTCATCTTCGCGTGGCTCCCGGCCGACGAGGGCGAGGAGCCCGAGGATCAGCCCGGGAACCAGCAGGATCACGAAGGACATGAGGGCGAACTGGGTCTCGTCGCCGTATGCGGATGCCAGCACTCCGGCGAGGATGAGGTATACGAGCAGGCCGAACCCGAGCGCAGGCGTACTGTCCGGAAGGGCCTGCCACAGTCGCGAAGAGTTCGGCAGCCTGTCGCTGAAGACGTACAGGATCATCGGCAGGATCCACATGAGCCCACCCACCCATAGCTGCCACGGCGATCCGATGAAGGCCGCAGAGACGAAGAGGAAGAGCCCGAGACGTACGAGTGACGACAGGATCGACTGGGTCCTGCCGGGCCAGTCGGTTGGGGCCGTGACCGTCGCCATGCGCTCGGGAAACCATCGAGCGGCGGCCTCCTCCAAGCCAACCTTGACGATGAGCATTCCGGCCACGACCCAGGCCAGCAGCCATGCGGACTCCGCCACTGGGAACAGGGCTCCCCCGAGCGGTGGGAGTGCCACGGCGATGTTGTACGTCGTATAAGCGCCGAGCAGCGGAACGATGAGCAGATCCGCTCCCCGCTCCCACCATGCAGAGAATGTGCGCGGCGTGGCACGGCGAATGTCGCGGAACGAAGTGGCGATGAGGCCCGGCCCAGCGATGAGCAGGGCCACACCCATGAGCGTGCGCAGGCTGGACCAGTCGAGTACCCCACCCATCGCAAGGACGGTGACGGAGAAGGCCAGCGCGCCCAGACCGGCGGCCAGCGCGTCGACGATTCCGATGACTATGAGGGCCAGGAGCAATCCGAGGACAGGAGGCTCAGCGATGCCGTGTCCGAGGACGGCGGACCAGACGCCGAGCACTGCCGCCGAGATCGGCAGCAGCAGGCTCAGGCTGCCAGTCATCGCACGAAGCGGAGCGCCATCGCCGATCATGCGCGCAAGGAGTGGACTCTTGGTAGCGACGGCAGCCATCCACGTGTAGGAGGCCTCGTCCACGAACGAGGTCAGGGGTGCGCGATGCAGCGGACCGGTATCGCCGGATGCCCTTCCCTTCGCCGTGAAGCGTGTGCGCCAGCCGCGGTTGTGCTCAACCTCGACATCGTCGAGGAGGGACCCACCCGCACCCAGGCCCTCATTGATGCCTCCACCTTCGACACCGCCAGAAGTCTGGCGTTCCATCCGCATGGCACCCGCCCCCATGGCCGCAGCAACCCCCGTGACGGATAGCAGCGCCAGCGCCCCGATCGTCGTGGAGACAACAGCCTCGGGCTGGTCCAGGGGCGTGACGATCGGATATTGGGGAGCCTTCGGATCGTCGGGCATGGCAGGCACCTGGAGCGCCGAGACATCGACGCCGGGAATGACGGCGAGTAACTCGCCGTCAGCGCCGAGCTCAATGCCGTCACCCATCTCCACGGGCTGCCCGTCGATATCGGTGCCCCTCAGCAGAACAGTGTGGGCGCCTTCAGGCAGATCCCGGGGCAAGGCGGCCGAAATGGCGATCGCCCCTGAGTCATCCGCGGTGCCCGTGGCCAGGAGGCGGGGTGTCGAGAAGACCCACAGCTCGACCCGGGATCCTGGCATGAGTCCTGAGCCGCTCGCCGAGACCATAACGCCGTCCTGCTCGAACACGTCGAGGCCGACCTCGACGCCGTCGACAAGGGTCTCGTCCTCGTCATCCAGAAGGTCCTCGTCCAGCAAGTCCTCATCCAGCAAGTCCTCATCCAGCAAGTCCTCATCTGAGGCATCGTCCAGCAGGTCCTCATCCAGCAAGTCCTCATCCAGCAGGTCCTCATCTGAGGCATCGTCCAGCAGGTCCTCATCCAGCGAGTCCTCATCCAGCAGGTCCTCATCTGAGGCATCGTCCAGCGGGTCCTCATCGGAGGCATCGTCGTCGGACAGATCCTCATCCTCATCGGACACGGCACTGCTCGGCTTCTTGGTGGGCTTCGCCGACGACTCGTCGACCTGCTCGAGCTCGTCCTCCTGGGTCACGTCCTCCTGGGTCACGTCCTCCTCAGGCAACGTGGGCTCGGGATCCGCCGGCTCCTCCGTCACCGGCTCGGGATCGGCGGGAGCGGGATCCGCCGGGGCCGGCTCAGGCTCCCCGGGTGCAGGTTCTTCCAGGGCTGGTTCGGGCTCCGCCGGAGCGTCACCGCTGCCGTCTTCCGCCAAAGGATGGAGCACCGCCGCAACCCTGGCGGGCACGGCGTCCCCGGAGGCATGGGCCTCGGCCAGGGCGCTTCCGATGACGGGCGCCACCATCGACAGGGCAACAACACCCGCGAGGCACAGCGCCTGTCTCACGCCCCATCGTCCAGCGTTCACGGCTCGGCTCCTCACGGGAACGGCAGGTCCGAACCCTGCTCGGATGGGGCAGATTAACCGAAGACTCGCCAACGAGGGGACAGCCCGCAGACAACGGGGCGTCGCGACTCTACGCTGTGGCCGCTCGGCGCCAGTGAAGGAGGGAAGTGATCTACGACACCGCCCTGATCCTCGACCTCCAGCCCCGACTCGAAGGTCATGTCTTCCGTGCCCCCGAGGGGGTCGCGCTGCGGCGTGGCCCCTATGGACTGGGCCTCGTCGCTACGCGTCCCTTTGGCGCTGGAGAGCCCCTCTATCGATCCGGCTGGTTCACGGTGCCGAACCAGGAGCACGCGTATCGCGTCCTGGTAGAGGTCGACGGGGCAGTCGAGGAGCTGCACGTCACGCGCACTCATTCGGTGAAGTACCGGGACGTGCGTACGTTCGACATCCCTGGCTGCTTCATGAACCACTCCTGCAGCCCGACATCGACATCCGTCGATCTCACTCCCGACGGTGGCGACGAGGTGACGATGTATGACCAGGTGGCGCTTGTCGACATAGCGGCCGGCGATCCCATCACCTGCGATTACACACTGTTCGACTGGGACTGCGACGGGCACCGCTTCTCCTGCTCCTGCGGTGCACCCGAGTGCTACGGGCTCGTCGCAGGCTTCGAGGGACTTCCGCGTCACGTGCAGGACCGATTGCTCGACCGCATCTTCTACGAGTCTGCGCGCATGTGGTCGCAGAATCATTGATCGAAGGGTCGCCCTGACATCCGGCGCCCCAGTGGAGCAGAGGTAGCGTCCACCGCGGAACGTGACCGTTCTCGGGAAGGCATCGACCTGTACGCCGATGGAACTTGCAGTGCGTGGCGGACGCACATCGGTGGGCGACGATGATGTGAACGAAGGCCGCAGACGGATCCCCTGTCCGTTCCCTCGTTCCCTTCTACTCGGAACGACGCTCAGGCGATCAACCCGGCTCTGGTGGATGACTCCCACACACGTGAGTAGTTCTTGACGGAATTACTCCCACTCGATGGTTCCGGGCGGCTTGCTCGTGACATCCAACGTAACGCGATTCACCTCGGGAACCTCATTGGTGATGCGTGTCGAGATCCTCGCGATCAGGTCAAAGGGCAGTCGAGACCAGTCGGCGGTCATGGCGTCCTCGCTTGACACCGGCCGCAGCACCACCGGATGGCCGTAGGTGCGCCCGTCACCCTGCACGCCGACGGACCGGACGTCAGCCAGCAGCACCACCGGGAATTGCCACACATCGCGATCCAGACCCGCGGCCGTCAGTTCCTCGCGGGCGATCGCGTCGGCCTCGCGCAGGATCGCGAGCCGCTCCTCGTCGACGGCACCGATGATGCGGATGGCCAGACCCGGACCCGGGAACGGATGCCGCCACACGATCTCCGGCGGAAGGCCGAGATCGACGCCGACCTGCCGCACCTCGTCCTTGAACAGGGTGCGCAGGGGCTCCACGAGAGTGAACTGGAGGTCCTCCGGCAGGCCGCCCACGTTGTGGTGGCTCTTGATGTTGGCCGTGCCGGAGCCTCCGCCGGACTCGACGACGTCCGGATAGAGGGTGCCCTGCACGAGGAAGTCGATGGTCTCGCCGTGGGAGCCCGCCTCGGCGATGAGGTCGCGCTCTGCTGCCTCGAACACGCGGATGAACTCGCGGCCGATGATCTTGCGCTTGGTCTCCGGATCGCTGACCCCGGCCAGTGCATCGAGAAAGCGCTCGCGGGCATCGACGGTCACGAGCCGGATGCCCGTTGCCGCGACATAGTCGGTCTCCACCTGCTCCCGTTCGCCCTTGCGCAGAAGGCCGTGGTCGACGAACACGCAGGTGAGTTGGTCACCGACGGCCTTGTGGACCAGGGCGGCGGCCACCGCGGAGTCGACTCCGCCGGAGAGCCCACAGATGACCTGACCGTCGCCGACCTGCGCACGGATGCGCTCGACCTGCTCGTCGATGACATTCGACATCGTCCACGTCGCCTCGCATCCGGCGATGTCGAAGAGGAAGTGCTCGAGCACGCGCTGGCCGTTCTCGCTGTGGAGCACCTCCGGGTGGAACTGCACGCCGGCAAGACGGCGGCCCGGAGCCTCGAACGCGGCGACGGGGGCACCGTTGGACTCCGCCGTGACGAGGAAGCCGGCCGGGGCCTCGGACACCGAGTCGCCGTGCGACATCCAGACACTCTGCACTGCGGGGAGGTCGGCGAACAGCATGCCCGGCGTCATGACCCGAAGGGGTGTGCCCCCGTATTCGCGGAGCCCGGTGCGGGCGACCGTCCCGCCGAGGGCCTGAGCCATGGCCTGGAAGCCGTAGCAGATCCCGAACACCGGGATGCCGAGTTCGAAGAGCTCGGCGTCGAGGGAGGGGGCGCCGGTCTCGTAGACGCTGGACGGACCGCCGCTGAGGATCACCGCTGCGGGACGCCGCGCAGCGATCTCTGCGACCGGCATCGTGTGGGGGACGATCTCGGAGTAGACCCGGGCCTCACGGACCCGTCGGGCGATGAGTTGCGCGTACTGGGCACCGAAGTCGACGACGAGGACGGTGGCGGGAGCGTCGGTCACGCTGCGAGCCTATCGACGCCTCGGCACCCGCAGGCCGTCAGGACGGGGCAGCACCCAGGGCCGCGAACACGGCGATGAGGGCCGCATCCAGGAGCACTCCCACGACGACCGTGACGATGATCCACCGGCGTGCGACCCGCGCGAGTCGACGCGCCCGGTCGGCCTCGCCGACGGTGAGTGCCCTGCTGGCCCGCAGACCGTAGACGACGGCGATCAGGCCGATGGGCAGGAAGCACAGGGCACTCACGAGCACGGCCCACAGCAGATGCGTACGCACCCGGACGATCGGCGGGGCCGGGTCGGGCGACAACGGGTTGGCGTCGAGGTCGGACATCAGGGGAACACTATCCGCGCGCCAACCAGCCGACCGTCACACTCAGCCGTCCTGAGGAAGGGAACAGGAGACGA
>JAURME010000010.1 GCA_030830865.1 Candidatus Nanopelagicales bacterium
GGCGCCCGAGGAGGGTGCTGTCGAGGCTGCCGACGGTGACGAGGACGCCGAGGAGGGTCGTCGTCGCCGGCGACGCCGGGGCGGCCGTCGCCGGCGCGGCAAGGGCGGTGACGAGGACTTCTCGGAGGAGAGCGATTCCGGCGACGCCGAGGCCGATGGTGAGGCCTCCGAGGAGGGCTCCTCCGACGATTCCGAGGGGGGCGCCACGCGTCGTCGTCGTCGTCGCCGCCGTCGGGGCTCCGGTGATGACGACGGCTCCATGGATGATCCGCCGAACACCGTCACACGGGTCCGTGAGCCGCGCGGCAAGGGCGGCGACGACGTCGCCAGCCTCAAGGGATCCACGCGTCTGGAGGCCAAGAAGCAGCGCCGCCGTGAGGGACGTGAAGCCGGTCGACGCCGTGCCCCGATCCTCACCGAGTCCGAGTTCCTCGCCCGGCGCGAGGCCGTCAACCGGGTCATGGCGGTCCGCCAGGAGGGTGATCGGACCCAGATCGCGGTTCTGGAGGACGGTGTCCTCGTCGAGCACTACGTCACGCGAGGCACCTCCTCGTCGATGGTGGGCAACGTGTACCTCGGTCGGGTGCAGAACGTCCTGCCGAGCATGGAGGCCGCGTTCATCGACATTGGTCGCGGTCGCAACGCCGTGCTCTACGCCGGTGAGGTCAACTGGGACGCCGCGGGACTCGAGGGTCAGCCCAAGCGGATCGAGTTCGCCCTGAAGTCCGGCGACCCGGTCCTCGTGCAGGTCACCAAGGATCCGGTGGGTCAGAAGGGTGCTCGTCTGACGAGCCAGATCTCCCTGCCCGGGCGCTTCCTGGTCTACGTGCCGGACGGTTCCATGACCGGCATCAGCCGCAAGTTGCCCGACACCGAGCGCAGCCGACTGAAGAAGGTCCTCAAGCGGGTCATGCCCGAGGACGCCGGCGTCATCGTGCGCACGGCCGCCGAGGGCGCTCCGGAGGAGGCTCTCGAGGCCGACGTCGAACGGCTCAAGGCCCAGTGGGAGGACATCTCCAAGGCGACCAAGACCGCCAATCCGCCCTCGCTGCTCTACAGCGAGCCGGATCTGGCCATCAAGGTCGTCCGGGACATCTTCAACGAGGACGTCAACTCCCTGGTGGTCTCCGGCGACACGGCCTGGACGTCGTTGAGCGCCTACATCGGCGCGGTCGCCCCGGATCTCACTGACCGCCTGCAGCACTGGATGGAACCAAAGGACCTCTTCGCCGAGTACCGGGTCGACGAGCAGCTCATGAAGGCACTGGACCGCAAGGTGCACCTGCCCTCTGGCGGCTCGCTGGTGATCGACCGCACCGAGGCCATGACCGTGGTCGACGTCAACACTGGCAAGTTCACCGGGCAGGGCGGCAACCTCGAGCAGACCGTCACGCGCAACAACCTGGAGGCGGCCGAGGAGATCGTCCGCCAGCTCCGCCTGCGGGACATCGGCGGCATCATCGTCGTCGACTTCATCGACATGGTCCTGGAGAGCAACCGCGACCTCGTGCTACGCCGATTGGTGGAGTGTCTGGGCCGCGATCGCACCAAGCACCAGGTCGCCGAGGTGACGTCCCTGGGCCTCGTGCAGATGACTCGCAAGCGCATCGGATCGGGCTTGCTGGAGTCCTTCTCCGAGACCTGTGAGCAGTGCAACGGTCGCGGGATCCGAGTGTCGCTGAACGACCACCACCACGAGTCCCCGAAGGCCCGCAAGCCGGCAGGATTCGTGGACCCGGCCGAGGCTGCGGCCAAGGCGCTCGCCGCCAGTGCTGAGTCTGAGGCGGCCGAGGCCGTCGAGGTGGAGGTCGAGGTGACAGTCGAGGAGCCGGAGGCTGCCGAGGCGGAGGAGGGGTCGGTTTGACCCTCGCGGACGCTGGTCCGTATCCTTTCCCCTTGTGCCTCGGGGCCTCAGCCTGGGCACGTCGTTGAGATGACAGGAGTTCGTGGTGTACGCCATCGTTCGCGCCGGCGGCCGGCAGGAGAAGGTCGCAGTGGGCGACGTCGTTGTGCTCGATCGGCAGGCAGGTGAGCCGGGGGCGACCCTCGACCTCCCCGTACTGCTGCTCGTCGACGGCGAGGCCGTGACCACGGATCCGGCCGTGCTGGCCAAGGCCACCGTCACTGCTGAGATCGTCGACCACCGTCGTGGTCCCAAGATCGACATCCTCCGCTACAAGAACAAGACCGGCTACCGCCGTCGTCAGGGTCATCGTCAGGACCTGACCGCGGTCAAGGTCACCGACATCACCCCGGGGAAGTGAACTAGATGGCACACAAGAAGGGCGCATCCAGCACCCGCAACGGTCGCGACTCCAACGCGCAGCGGCTCGGCGTGAAGCGTTTCGGCGGCCAGCAGGTCAACGCCGGCGAGATCATCGTCCGCCAGCGCGGCACCCACTTCCACCCGGGACACAATGTGGGCCGAGGCGGCGACGACACCCTCTTCGCCCTCGCGGCGGGAGCGGTGAAGTTCGGCACCCACCGCGGTCGACGGGTCGTCAGCATCGTCGCGGAGTAGCGCCGCACAGATCTTCATCAGGGAGGGTGGGCCGCACGGCTCACCCTCCCTCGTTCATAGAGTCGAAGTTCCCGCGAGTGGTCAGTTGTCGGGGTGTCCGGGCCCCGGATCACCCCGACAACTGACCACTCGCGCAGGGGAGCCGGTGGCTCCTGAGAGGATTCGGGCATGGCCACGTTCGTCGATCGCGTCGTCCTGCATGCGCAGGCCGGGGACGGCGGCAACGGCTGCGCCTCGGTCCTGCGAGAGAAGTTCAAGCCCCTCGGCGGCCCCGACGGCGGCAACGGCGGACGTGGCGGCGACATCGTCGCGGTCGTCGATCCGCAGGTCACGACGCTGCTGGAGTTCCACCACGGCCCGCACCGCAGGGCCGGCAACGGCAAGCCCGGTCAGGGCGGCAACCGCAACGGTGCCGAGGCGGCCGACATCGTGCTGCGGGTTCCCAGCGGCACGGTCGTCACCACCGAGAGCGGCAAGGTCCTTGCCGACCTCGTCGGACCCGGTGCCACCTACGTCATCGCCCGCGGTGGTCGCGGCGGCCTGGGCAACGCCGCCCTCGCGTCCCCGCGCCGCAAGGCGCCCGGCTTCGCCCTCCTCGGTGAGCCCGGCGAGCACCGTGACGTCGTCCTTGAGCTCAAGACAGTCGCCGACGTCGCGCTGGTGGGCTTTCCCAGCGCCGGCAAGTCCAGCCTCGTCGCCGCCCTGTCGGCGGCCCGCCCGAAGATCGCCGACTACCCCTTCACCACTCTCGTGCCAAACCTCGGCGTCGTGACGGCCGGAGAGGTCGTCTTCACCGTCGCGGACGTGCCCGGGCTCATTCCCGGGGCCAGCGAGGGCAAGGGGCTCGGCCTGGAGTTCCTTCGCCACGTCGAGCGCTGCAGCGTGCTGGTCCACGTCCTCGACTGCGCCACGATGGAGTCTGAGCGCGATCCGCTGGTCGACTTCGACATCATCGAGCATGAGCTGATGGAGTACGGCGGTCTGGCCGACCGTCCCCGTCTCGTGGCGCTGAACAAGATCGACGTGCCCGACGGTCGCGCCATGGCGGACCTCGTCCGTCCGACACTGGAGGCGCGGGGCTATGCGGTGCACGAGATCTCGGCAGCGACCCATGAGGGTCTTCGGCCGCTGACATTCGCGATGGCCGAGCGCGTGATGGCGGCCCGTGCCGCGGCGGTCCCTGACGAGACGGCCCGCATCGTGCTGACCCCCAAAGCCGTCGACGACTCCGGCTTCACCGTCTCTGTCGAGGACGACGGCTTCCGGGTACGCGGTGACCGTGCGGAGCGATGGGTCCGCCAGACCGACTTCAGTAACGACGAGGCCGTCGGCTACCTGGCCGATCGACTTGCCCGGCTGGGGGTCGAGGAGGCGCTCGTCGAGCAGGGAGCGACTCCCGGCTGCACCGTCATGATCGGTCCGGACGAGAACGCCGTGGTGTTCGACTGGTACCCCAGCATCGTTGCCGGCGACAGTGCAGCGATGATGCGGGAGGCCAGTCCGCGTGGCACGGATGTTCGTCTCGACGCGCGGATCGACGAACTGCCCGGTGGTGACCGGTGATGGCCGGGACCTCCGTGCGTCAGGCCATTGCGGAGGCAGAGCGACTGGTCGTCAAGGTCGGCTCCTCCTCACTCACGCAGGTCGGTGGCGGCCTCGACGCCGGCCGAGTCGACGCCCTTGTCACGCAGCTCGCGGCGCGGCGGAGGTCTGGTCATCAGGTCATCCTCGTGTCCAGCGGTGCGATCGCCGCGGGCATGCCGACCCTCGGGCTCACCCGGCGCCCGCAGGATCTGGCGACCCAGCAGGCCGCTGCGTCCGTGGGACAGGGGATGCTCGTCGCCCAGTACAGCGCGTCGTTCGCGCGGCATGACCTCACGGTGGGGCAGGTCCTCGTCACCGCCGACGACGTGATCCGTCGGGCGCACTACCGCAACGCGCAGCGCACCCTGTTTCGCCTGCTCGACCTCGGGATCGTGCCCATCGTCAACGAGAACGACACGGTGGCCACGGACGAGATCCGCTTCGGAGACAACGATCGCCTCGCGGCCCTGGTCGCCCACGTGGTCCGGGCCGACGCGCTTATCCTGCTCTCAGATGTCGATGGGCTCTATGACGGTCCACCCTCGGAACCGGGCACGTCGCTGATCCGCGACGTGTCAGGCCCGTCGGATCTCGAACATGTCCGGATCGGCGGTGTCGGCACCGCGGGAGTCGGGCTCGGCGGAATGGCCACCAAGGTCGAGGCCGCCACCATCGCGACAGCGGCGGGGATCCCCGTCCTCCTCTCGGCCGCCGCCGATGTCGAGCGCGCGATCACACATGCGGATGTCGGAACCGTGTTCCATCCCACGGGTCGACGGTCGTCGAGTCGGCTGCTGTGGCTCGAGCACGCCACGGCACCGCAAGGTCGCCTGTTCCTGGATTCCGGGGCAGTCACGGCGGTCGTCGAGGGCCGCAAGTCGCTCCTGCCGGCCGGGATCGTCCGAGTTGAGGGCACCTTTGTGGCGGGGGATCCGGTCGAGCTTCTGGACGAAAACGGCACCACGGTGGCCCGAGGTCTGGTCAACTTTGACGCACAGGAGCTTCCAGGCCTGCTGGGTCGATCGACGAAGGAGCTGGCCCGGGAGCTCGGACCGGAGTATGAGCGGGAGGTCGTCCACCGTGATGACCTGGTCATCATGACCTCCTGACTCGGCCATCCGACACATGGTGTCGAACGGGAGGAGGCGACGTCGTGTCCTCCGATGTGCGGCGCCTCCAGGCCGTCCCGAGCCCCCCGGCCATCCCCCGCGACATGTGGCACGTGACGCTCACCGTCGCTGGTGCAGCCGTGGACGGCCAGGTCATCAAGGCCGCGTTGGAGCGCCTGAGCGAGGAGCATCCCTTCCTGCTCTCTGGTCGCTACACGGTCGACCGCGCCGAGGTTCGCTACTGGGAGGAGGCGCCGGACGTCACCACTGCCCTGCGGATGGCGGCGCAACTGTGGGACGAGCACACCGAATCGGCGCGTCTGCCGGCTTGGCGGGTCGTCGGAGTCGAGGTGGTCGACCGAGAGACCTTCCATCGTCGAGGCCGCTACATCCATGAGCAACCCGGGCTCGTGGCTGCCGGGCGGGTCATTCCCTTCTAGCGCGCACCCTGGCGCTCGGTATCGTCCTCCCCATGACGACGCAGCAGGATGTCACGACCGATGAGCGAGGGGCCGTTCGGCAGACCGCTCAGAGGGCCCGCGATGCCGCGGTGGTCCTGCGCACGCTCACGCGAGACCAGAAGGACGCCGCGCTGGTGGCCATGGCCGATGCTCTCGACGCTGCCGCGGCCGCGATCGTGGGGGCCAACGCCGCCGACGTCGACCGGGCCCGGGAGATCGGAACCCCTGAGGCCATCGTCGACCGCCTGACCCTGACGCCGCCGCGGATCGCCGCGATCGCGCAGGCCCTTCGCGATGTCGCCGCCCTCCCGGATCCGGTCGGGGAGGTGGTCCGTGGTTACACGCTGCCCAACGGCCTGCAGGTGCGTCAGACGCGGGTGCCGCTGGGCGTGGTCGGCATGATCTACGAGGCCCGCCCCAACGTCACGGTCGACGCTGCCGGGCTGTGTCTGAAGAGCGGCAATGCCGCTCTTCTGCGCGGTTCCTCGTCCGCAGCAGCCAGCAACGCTGCGCTGGTGGAGGTCATGCGTGGGGCGCTCGTGGAGGCAGGCGTGCCGGCCGATGCGGTGCAGCTCGTTCCGGGGGAGACGCACGACTCGGTGACTCACCTCATGACGGCTCGTGGCCTCGTCGACGTCGTCATCCCTCGCGGGGGAGCCGGACTCATCCGCAACGTGGTCGAGAACTCCACGGTGCCGGTCATCGAGACCGGCGTCGGGAACTGCCACGTGTACGTCGACCGGGACGCCGACATCGACAAGGCCGTCGCGATCCTGCTCAACAGCAAGGCGCAGCGGGTCAGCGTGTGCAACGCGGCGGAGACCGTCCTCGTCCATCGGGACATCGCCGACACCTTCCTTCCTCGCGCGCTGGAGGCCCTGAAGGACGCGGGCGTGACCATCCACGGGGACGCGCGCTTCGCCCTCCATGCCACCGGGACCCAGATCCCGTTCGAGGCTGTGACGGACGACGACTGGGCGGCGGAGTACTACTCCCTCGACATCGCCGCGGGAATCGTCGACTCGATCGATGAGGCCCTGGAGCACATCCGACGCTGGTCCAGTGGGCACACGGAGGCGATCGTGAGCGACAGCCAGTCGGCGATCCAGCGCTTCGTCGCCGGTGTCGACTCGGCAGCTGTCATGGTGAACGCCTCCACACGGTTCACCGACGGGGGTGAGTTCGGCTTCGGGGCTGAGATCGGCATCTCGACGCAGAAGCTCCATGCCCGCGGACCGATGGGCCTGGCGGAGTTGACCACCACCACGTACATCGTGACCGGGGACGGGCACATCCGCACCTGAGCAGACCACGTCGCTAGAGTGTGAGCACTCGGACCGCATGACCTGAAGGGACCTTCGATGAGCGTCGTCCACACCGCTGCCGTCTTCGCCAGCGAGGAGGCAGGTCATTCCGCCGGTCCCAACCCCTACATCTTCGGAGGCTTCGCCCTCGGTGCCCTGATCCTGCTGCTGGTCATCACGATGATGATCAAGGTCGGCGACTGAGCGTTCTGCGCTCGTCGGGGTTGCCGTGCGCATCGGGGTGATGGGCGGATCGTTCGACCCCATCCATCTGGGCCATCTCGTCGCGGCCTCGGAGGCGGCCCACCGGTTCGATCTGGACCGGGTCGTCTTCAGCCCGACCGGGGAGTCCTATCACAAGCAGACGGACACCCGGGCGCCCTCGGAGGTCCGCTACCTGATGACCGTCGTGGCCACGGCCGCCGATCCCCGGTTCCACGCCACTCGCGTCGACATCGATCGACCGGGACCCACCTACACGGCCGAGACCCTCAAGGACCTGCAGTCCGCCTTCGCGGAGGAGTCAGGAGGTCAGGACGCGGAGTGGTTCTTCATCACCGGGGCCGATGCCCTCGCGGACATCCTCGGCTGGCGTGATCCGGACCGCATCCTCGACTCCGCGCACCTCGTCGGGGTGACCCGTCCCGGACACGTGCTCGAGGACCCGGGACTGCCGCAGGACCGGGTGTCCCTCATCGAGATCCCTGCCCTGGCCATCTCGTCCACCGACATCCGGCGCCGCGTCGCCGCGGGTGCGCCCATCCAGTACCTCGTCCCCTCGGGCGTTGCGCACCTGATCGACAAGTACCGGCTGTACCGCTCCGCCTGATCCCGACATCGTCCTGAACCACCCTCGACCGAAGGACCTCACGTGCCCGCTGCACCGGAAGCCGTCATCCTCGCCGTCGCCGCTGCCGAGGCGGCCGCCGACAAGCTCGCCACCGACATCGTCGCCATCGACGTCAGCGAGCCGCTCGCGATCACCGAGGCGTTCGTGCTGTGCTCGGCGGCCAACGACCGACAGGTCCGTTCAGTTGTCGATGCCATCGAGGAGCGTCTCCGCGCGCTCCATGCCAAGCCGATCCGGAGGGAGGGGGAGGCCGAGGGGCACTGGGTGCTGCTGGATTTCGGGGACATCGTCGTGCACGTCCAGCTCGCCGAGGAGCGGATCCACTACGCGATCGAGCGGCTGTGGAAGGACTGCCCGGCCATACCGCTGCCGGACTCGGTCAACGCTCCCCGCACGGCCGGCCTGGACGACCCCGCATGATCTCCCGACGACTGATCCTGTGGCGCCACGGTCGTACGGCCTGGAACGCGGAGCGACGCTTCCAGGGGCAGACGGACGTCCCGCTGGATGACATGGGGCACAGGCAGGCGGCTCATGCGGCCGAGCTTCTCGCGACGCTGTCGCCGGATCGCATCGTCAGCTCTGATCTGGCCCGGGCCCGGGAGACGGCCGAGGCCCTCGGAGTGCGCGTGGGCCTCGACGTAGCGACACATGAGGGGTTGCGCGAGACCTTCGCGGGGGACTGGGAGGGGCTGACCCGTCGGGAACTCGAGGAGGCCTACGGTGACGAGCTCGCCCGGTGGTCGGCCGGCTCCGACGTGCGCCCCGGCGGCGGGGAGACGCGGCGGGAGGTTGCCGCGCGGGTGGTGCAGGTGATCGATGCTGTCCTGGCCGAGTCCGCGCCGGGCGAGACGATCGTGGTCGCGACTCATGGGGGTGCGGCCCGGGCGGCGATCGGTGCGCTGCTGGAGCTTCCCCCGGAGCACTGGGCGGCGCTGGGTGTGCTCACCAACTGCGCGTGGTCGGTGCTCGTGGAGAACATGGCCGGGCCGTCGGCTGAGCGTCACGGACCGAGGTGGCGACTGCAGGAGTACAACGCCGGCAGCCTTCCCGTGGCGGCCCTTGCCGACGACCGCTGAGGGCCCCTGTCGCGCGCCCTCGACTTGCAGTCTCGCGAGGGGGTCCGACTGGTGGGAGGAGCGGGGTCATCGTGTATGGTTCGGAATCCCGCACGGGGCTGTAGCGCAGCTGGTAGCGCACCTCCATGGCATGGAGGGGGTCAGGGGTTCGAGTCCCCTCAGCTCCACAGATTTGACGCGCTTACTGGATCAATTCCCCAGAATTGATCCGGTTTCGCATCGGGACTGCCGATCATGACCGAGTTGACACACCATCATGTTCCTGTGATGGCGCCGCGACCTGCTGCAGCGTGAGCCGATGACCTCCCTCCAACGACGCGTCACCGTGACGGTCGCCGTGATCGTCGGACTGACGCTGCTGGTCACCACCGGGCTCACCTTCCTCGCCGAACCGATGGCCGAGGACCTCTCTCTCACTGACGACGCCGTCGAGGGGGCCCTCGTGGCGCCGACGATCGCCTCCCTGCTTGTGGTGTTCGTCGCCGGACGAGCGGGGGACCGCATCGGCCAGCGCCGGACCATCGTCGTGGCAGGAGCGGTCTTCACGATCGGCGCGGTGGTGCTCGCTACGGCTCAGGCCGAGCCCGGCGTCGGCATCGGCCTCGCCCTGTGCGGTGCCGGTGCCATCGTCATCCAGGTGGTGGCACTGAGCCTGCTGCAGCACGTCGCCCCGGACGGTCGGGCCCACGTCGCGGCGTTCACCACCTTCGGAATGGTCTTCCCCATCGCCTTCCTCGTGCTGCCGATCGCAACGGCGCTGATGCTCGCAGTCGTGAACTGGCGCTGGGTTCCGGTGACCTGGGCCGCCTGCGGAGTCGTCATGATGGTCATGGCCAGGGTCCTGCTCGAACGGAGTGAGCCCTGCAGCTCCTCGGGCGAGTGGGCGAGCCCGATCCTTGCCGGCGTCGCCCTCATGGCCGGCACGCGCGCGCTGGACCAACTCGACGCGGACCCTGTCGACGGCCGGGAGCTCCTCATCCTCGGCGCCGTGTGCGTCGTCGCCACCGTGGCCTGCCTCGTGGTGATGCGGACGGCGACGCATCCCGGCTTCTCCCTGCGCCCGATCCTCGGGACGATGATGCGCCCGCTGATGATCGGTGTCGCGGTGGTGACCCTCATCCAAATCCTCACCTACGTCTCCATCGCCATGGAGTACCTCTACGAGATGACGCCCTTCGAGGTCTCGCTCGCCATCGCGCCGGCCCAGGTGGGTGCGGTAGTCGGGGCCAAGGTCGTGGCAGGCCGCCTGACCGAGCGGTGGGGCTTCGGGCCGGCCGGGCGCGGTCTGCTCCTCGTCACGGGTCTGGTCATGCTCCTGCTGGTGTTCATGGAGCCGGGCACGCCCCCCTGGTACCTCGTCTTCGTCTCGACCCTGTTCAGCCTGACCGGCATGGCCGCCCTCACGGTCCTGAATCTCGACATCATGGGGCGGGCTCCAGCCGACAGCACCGGGGCCGTCTCCGCATTCCGCACTGCCGCGAGCTCTGTGGGCTCCGCCGTGAGCATGGCAGTGCTCGGCGCGGTCGTCCTCTCGAGTGTGACGATGTCCCAGGGTGTCTCGGAGGCCGACACCGCCGACCTCGTGGAGCTGGCGGCAGCTCTTCGACTTGATGGCGTGGTCGGCTTCGTCATCGCCGTCGTCGGCTGGGCGATTCTGGAAGTGTCTGCCCGAAGGAATCGGTCGTCGGTCGCGGCCGGCCGTCCCGGACGGTATGCGTGACATGTACGCGCATTGTCTGCGTTAGCCTGCCGTGATGAGGTCGCCCCTGCTGCGAGTCCGAGGCGCTGACCGGCTCATCGACACCACACTGGTGATGGGCGTGGTCAACGCCAGCCCGGAGTCCTTCTCCGATGCGGGTCACTTCGCGACATTGGAGTCGCGCCTCGAACTGGCGGCCTCCCTTGTCGAGTCAGGCGCTGACGTGCTCGATGTCGGTGGCCAGTCCGCGATCACCGGAGTGCCGGAGATCGACGCGGACCTGGAGATCGAGCGGGTCGTGCCGATCGTCGAGTGGATCCACGCGACATATCCGCAGGTGCTCGTGAGCGTCGACACCTACAAGCCGCAGGTGGTCGAGGCATCTCTTGCGGCCGGCGCTGACATCATCAACGACGTCAGCGGGCTGCTGTACCCGGAAGTGGCCGTCATGTGCGCGCGCAGCGGTGCAGCGCTCGTGGTGATGCACACGGCCGCACCACCGAAGGTACGCAGACAGCAGGCAGACCTCTACGGCGACATCGCGCGCGAAGTCTGCGAATTCCTGACGGAGAAGTCGGACGAGGCCGTGGCGCTCGGGGTGCCCCGGGAGTCGATCATCCTCGACCCCGGTCCTGACTTCGCCAAGACTCCGCACCAGACCCTGACCCTCCTGCGGGGGATCGAAGGCGTGCGGGCCCTCGGACGGCCCCTGCTGCTGGCCTTGTCGCGCAAGGACTTCCTCGGTGCGCTCACGGGTCGGTCCCCCCGTGCGAGAGGGGCCGCCACGGACGCCGCGATCGCGCACTTCGCAGCGGTTCCCGGTGGCATCGTGCGCGTGCACGACGTGGCGGCCACGGTCGACGTGATCGCAACGATCGAGGCCCTCAACGGACGGCGCGACATCGCCGTGGACTACGTGCTTCCGGACGAGATTCGACATGAGCCTCGACCCGCCTGACGCCGCTGATCTCTGGGCGACGTCCTCTGCGGATTGGCCGCTCGACGTCCTCCTCGGACTCAAGGGATCGAACCGGGTCGCCGTGGTGATCCCGGCTCGGAACGAGGAGCGAACGATCGGTGGAGTCGTCCACTCGATCCGATCCGAGCTCTCGTCCCTCGTCGACGATCTCGTGGTCATGGACTCGCTCTCCTCGGACGACACCGCGCGGATGGCCGCCCATGAGGGCGCGCGCGTGTGCTCGGTTGCCGACGTGCGGCCCGACCTCGGCGTCCGGGCGGGCAAGGGCGAAGCCCTGTGGAAGTCGCAGTTCGTGACGACCGCTGACGTCGTTGCCTTCATCGACGCTGACCTGACGGAGTGGGGTCCCCATTTCGTGCGCGGGGTCGTCGGGCCTTTGCTCGCCGACGCCCGGGTGCAGCTCTGCCGTGGCTTCTACGATCGCGTGCTCGACGTCGGCGACGCGGTCACGCTGGAGGGCGGTCGCGTGACGGAACTGGTCGCTCGGCCCTGGCTGGCGCTGTTCCGCCCCGACCTCGCGGAAGTGGTGCAGCCCCTTGCGGGCGAGTGGGCGATTCGCGCGAGCATGCTCCGTGAGCTGTCGATTCCGATGGGATACGGCGTGGAGATCGCGACGCTGCTCGACGTCCACGCCCGAAGCGGTGTGCGAGGAGTCGCCCAGGTCGACCTGGGGCGCCGTGCCCACCGCCACCAGAACATCCATGATCTCGGCGCAATGGCCCTGGAGGTCCTCGCGGCGGCCGACCGTCGCAGGTCGGCTACGGGGTACCCGAGCATCGAGCAGGGGCCTGGGGGAGGGCCCGTGGGACCGGAGGTGGAGCTGCGCTCCATGAGCGAGGCCCGGCAGTGGACCGCGCGGGAGATCTGCATCGACGAGCGACCACCTTTCGCCACCATGTTCTAGCGGCGCGACTGATTCGATGTGCACGTCACGGGTGCGGCTCGGCCTCGACGACCGGACCGCTCCGCGTGCCCAGCCAGGAGCCGATGAGCACGAGCGGGAAGCCGATGGCGATGCCGAGGGTGATGGGCTCGCTGAGGACCACCACGCCCAACACGACGGCCACAGCTGGGTTGATGTACGTGATGACCTGGGCCCGGGGTGCACCGACCTCCGCGATCAGCAGGAACAGCCCCACGAACGCCAAGGCGGTGCAGACCAGGCCCAGCACCGCGATGGCGCTCCATGCGGAGAGCGGTACTTCGTGATCGGGCCACATGAGAATTCCGAACGGGAGGTAGATCACGGTGTTGATCGCGAGGGCGGCTGCGATCACCGGCAGGCTGGGGATCCCGTGGAGGCGCTTCTCTACGATGATCGGACCCAGGGAGTAGCCCAGAACCGTGATGCCCACGGCGGCGATCGACAGCGCCGTGCCGCCGGTGACGTCGAAGCCGACGAGGGATCCGACTCCGAGGAAGCCGATGGCCAGTCCGGCGATGCGACGGCGGGAGATGTGCGCGTCGAGCCCGAACCGGTGGGCGAGGACGGCTCCGACGATGGGGACGGCCGCGATGAGCAGGGCTGCCAGCGAGCTCGAGATGCGCTGCTCCGCCCACGTCAGGGCGAGGAAGGTGAACGTGATCTCGACGACGGCGAACGTGACAACCCAGCGCCACCGGCCCCGGAGAAGGTGGAACTGCCGCCGGGCGAGCACGATCGGGACCAGGACCGCTGCACCGAGTGCGACGCGGGCGAACACGACGAAGGCCGGCTCGACGGACTCCACGGCGACCTTGATGAGCAGGTAGGGCATGCCCCAGACGACTCCGAGCATGGCGAACAGGGCCAAACCTCGTCTGGACATGAGCGCAATGTAGTGCGTGGGTTCGACCGGTCCCGTGCGGCGGACGCCCGTAGTATCCGAAGTCTGGCCACGCCCTCCGCGGGTCGGTGAGTGCAAGCAGGGAACGGAGGTCGGCGTGACGTCAGCACCGGGTCCCGACCAGCATGCACCCACGCATCGGCCACCGCCCCACCGTCGCCGCCCGTCGGTGTTCCGGGTTGCCGGGTTCCTGATCCTGGCGGCAGCGGTGGTCGCCGGTGTGACGGTCGGCATCGTGGCCTGGCTGTCGTCGTCACCGTCCCCTGACGCGACCATGTCCGAGCAGGTCTCCGAAGTGCAGTTCGACGACGGGTCCGCCACGCTCGCAGATGCGGCGACGAACCCGTCCCCCTCCGATGCCCCGAGTCCTCCGGCCGGCGAGACGACCGACGACGCGACGGATGGTGCGAGCACGATCGTCGACTCCTCGATTCAGATCAGCGAGCTGACTCCGTCGGATGGCGCCACCGTCGGGGGAGAGGCTGTCGTCATCACGGGCGCGGGATTCCGCGAGGGCATGCGCGTCCGGTTCGCCGATCGTGACGCGCCCTCTGTCCAGGTGCTCAATGAGAACAAGCTGCGGGTCATCATCCCGTCGGGCACGCCCGGTGATGCGACGGTGGAGGTGGGCTCTCCTACGGGCGCCTCGGTCGTCGTCGAAGGGGTCTTCGCCTACGTGGACCGGCCGCCGAGGGTGGTGATGGCCATCCGGCCCAGCAGCGGCACCCAGGAGGGCGGAACGCCGGTGACCATCGTGGGCACCGGCTTCGTGCCTGGTGCGCGCGTGGTCATCGGGGGCGAGCAGGCGGCCGAGGTGACGGTGGTGGACTCCACCCGCATCACCGCTCTGACAGCCGCGCACCCCGAGGGCATCGTCGACGTGATCGTCCGCAACCCCGGGATGCCTGCCGCGATCCTCCCGGGTGCCTACGAGTACGTGCGGGCACCGACGATCTGGGGCGTTGAGCCCTTCACGATTCCCTACGAGGGAGGGGTCACCGTCACCGTGACGGGGACGGGATTCGAGCCGGGGATCCAGGTGGGCTTCAACGGTGTGGCGGGTCGGGACGTGACTCTCGTGGACGACCGGCGCCTCACCGTCGTGGCGCCGCCGGGAATCCCGGGGCCCATCACGGTGGCGGTCCTCAACCCCGGCCAGCCGATGGCGAGCCTGGAGGGAGCAGCGGTCTACGACGTGCTTCCGGATCCGACCCCTGAGCCACTTCCGAGCCCTAGTGAGGCGGAGAATCCCGACGCCGAAACGCCGCCTGCGGATCCTGCGGCCGGGGCGCCTGCACCTGCGGGGGGTGCTCCGGCCGCTGGGTAGGGTTGGGCAGCACACGAACTGGCGTTGCGCGAGTCATGCGGCGCCCGCCCCAGGCAGCCCAGAGGAGCAAGGTGACGACGACCGACTCGCAGGACGAACGCGAGGTCTATGACGTCCAGGCCATCCAGGATCGGTGGCTGCCCGTGTGGGACGAACTGGCCCCGTTCCGATCCGGTCGGCCCGATGACGATCGTCCGAAGAAGTACGTGCTCGATATGTTCCCTTACCCGTCGGGCGACCTGCACATGGGTCACGCGGAGGCCTACGCCCTCGGCGATGTCATTGCCCGCTACTGGGTGCAGCGCGGGTTCAACGTCATGCATCCGATCGGCTGGGACGCCTTCGGACTCCCGGCGGAGAACGCGGCGATCAAGAACGGTGCCGATCCGGTGGCCTGGACCTATGAGAACATCGCGCAGCAGAAGGCGTCGATGCGTCGCTATGCCTGTTCCTTCGACTGGGATCGGGTGTTCAACACCTGCGATCCGGAGTACTACCACTGGAACCAGTGGTTCTTCCTCCAGATGTACCAGCAGGGGCTGGCGTATCGCAAGGACAGCAATGTCAACTGGTGCCCCAACTGCCAGACGGTGCTGGCGAACGAGCAGGTCGTCGCCGGCCTGTGCGAGCGATGCGACACCGCGGTCACCAAGAAGAAGCTGACCCAGTGGTACCTGAGGATCACCGACTACGCCGATCGACTGCTCGACGACATGGAGCAGCTCGAGGGTCAGTGGCCGGAGAAGGTGCTGCTCATGCAGCGCAACTGGATCGGCCGATCGACCGGTGCCGAGGTCCAGTTCGCGATCGAGGGCCGGGATGAGCCTGTCACGGTCTACACGACGCGCCCGGACACGCTGTACGGCGCGACCTTCTTCGTGGTGGCGGCCGACTCCGACCTCGCTGCGGATCTCGCGGCCGGAACCCCCGCCGAGGCGGAGTTCGCCGACTACCTGGAGAAGGTCAAGCAGACCTCCGAGATGGATCGGCTGGACTCCTCGCGCGACAAGAGCGGCGTCTTCCTGCAGCGGTACGCGGTCAACCCGGTCAACGGCGAGCGCATTCCCGTGTGGGCCTCGGACTACGTGCTGGCCGACTACGGCACCGGCGCGATCATGGCCGTCCCCGCACACGACCAGCGCGACCTGGACTTCGCCCTGGCCTTCGACCTCCCCGTCCGCGTCGTCGTGGACGCCGGTGAGGATCCCCGCGAGACCGGGGTGGCCACGGCGGACGACGGCCCCCACGTCAACTCCGGCCCGCTCGACGGTCTCGGCAAGACCGAGGCGATCGAGCGCATCATCGAGATCCTCGCCGAGCGCGGCACCGGCGAGCCCGCGGTCAACTACCGGCTGCGCGACTGGCTCATCTCGCGACAGCGCTACTGGGGGACCCCGATCCCGATCGTCCACTGCGCATCCTGCGGTGAGGTTCCAGTTCCGGACGACCAGCTTCCGGTGGTGCTTCCGCCGGCTGAGGGTCTGGAACTCAAGCCCAAGGGCACGTCGCCGCTGGGCGGTGCGACGGACTGGGTCAACACCGCGTGTCCATCCTGCGGAGGCCCTGCTCTGCGCGATACCGACACGATGGACACCTTCGTCGACTCGTCCTGGTACTACCTGCGCTACGCCGATCCGCGGAACGAGACCGCCGCGTTCGATCCGGAGCTCGTCCGTGAGTGGCTGCCCGTCGATCAGTACGTCGGTGGCGTGACCCACGCGATCCTGCACCTGCTCTACTCGAGGTTCTTCACCAAGGTGCTGCACGACATGGGTCTGCTCGACTTCACCGAGCCGTTCACGCGGCTGTTGAACCAGGGCATGGTCGTGATGGACGGCTCTGCGATGAGCAAGTCCCGCGGCAACCTGGTTCGCCTGTCGGACGAGCTCGCGGTGAACGGCGTCGACGCCATCCGTCTGACGATGGTCTTCGCAGGGCCGCCGGAGGACGACGTCGACTGGGCCGATGTCTCGCCGGCGGGCTCGCGCAAGTTCCTCGCCAGAGCATGGCGGGTCGCCGGTGACGTGACGTCCGCACCGGGCGTCGACGTCACCGCAGGTGACCTCGAGTTGCGCAAGGCCACGCATCGGGCGCTTCACGACGCCGCGCTGGCGGTGGAGACCTTCCGCTTCAATGTCGCGGTGGCGCGCACGATGGAGCTGGTCAACGCCACCCGCAAGGCCATCGACTCCGGATGTGGCCCGGCCGACCCGGCGGTGCGGGAGGCGGCTGAGGCTGTCGCGATCATGCTGTCCCTCGTCGCGCCGTACACCTCAGAGGACATGTGGGCCCGGCTCGGTCACGAGCCGACGGTCTTCCTCGCTGGATGGCCGGAGGTTGATCCCGCCCTTCTGGTCGAGGACACGGTCACCTGCGTCGTTCAGGTGGCGGGCAAGGTGCGCGATCGACTCGAGGTGGCGCCGTCGATCAGTGAGGACGACCTGCGCTCGCTGGCGCTGGCTGCTCCGGGTGTGGTCAAGGCACTGGACGGCGGCGACATCCGCACGGTGATCGTGCGAGCTCCCAAGCTCGTCAACATCGTCCTGGCCTGATCCATGCCGGTGGAGGTGTCACCGGCGGATGCCCGGCGCATCGCACTGTGGTCGGTGGGCCTGCTGTCGGCGTCCATGACTCCGGCACGGGCACAGCGTGCATCGAAGGCGCGTCAGGTCGATGCCGTGCGCGACGTGCTCGGTTCCCTGGGCGCCGTTCAACTGGACACGATCAGCGTGCTCGCGCGGTCTCATGAACTGGTGGCATACGCGCGTCTCGGAGCGGTCCAGCGCACGGCGATCGAGGAGGCCTACTGGTCCGGTGACGACGCATTCGAGTACTGGTCGCACGCCGCCTGCATCCTGCCCATGGAGTCGTGGCCGCTGTTCGCCTTCCGTCGTCGACACTACCGGTCCAAGGGGGAGCGGTGGCATGGGCCGCCTCGACACGACCTTGATGAGCTGCGCGCGCGCATGCGTGCGGACGGGCCGCTGACCACGGGAGACGTCGGTGGCGCGAAACGAGGCGGCGAGTGGTGGGACTGGTCGGACTCCAAGATCGCACTCGAGTGGCTCTTGGACACCGGGGAGGCCGTCGTCACGCGTCGCGTGGGCTGGCGGCGCACCTACGACCTCGCCGAGCGGGCCGTTCCCGTGGATCTCCTCCACGACGACCTCACCGATGACGAGTGCCTCGCCGCGCTCGTGGAAGCGGGCGGCCGGCTCATGGGTATCGGCACGGCTGCCGAGATCGCCGACGTGCACCGTCTGTCGGTCTCGGCTGTGGCACGGTACGCCGCCGAGGTCGGCCTGGTGCCCGTGGAGGTGCGTGGCTGGCCCTCGACGTGGGCGCATCCGTCGGCGATGGCCTGGCTGGACTCCGCAGGGCGCGATCGGCACCGCACCTCCCTGCTCTCACCGTTCGACCCCCTGATCTGGCATCGCGGCCGCGTCGAGCGGATCTTCGGCATGCGACACCGCATCGAGGCCTACACCCCGGCGCCGAAGCGAGTGCACGGCTACTTCGCGATGCCCGTCCTCCACCAGGGTCGACTCGTGGCGCGCGTGGATCCCCGGAGAAGGGGTCACACTCTGGTCGCCCAGCGGGTCACGATGGAGTCGAGCAGCAGGGCGGCCCTGGAGGGGACGGCGCGTGCACTCTCGGAGGCCGCCGGCTGGGTGGACGCTGTCACCGTCGAGATCGGTGAGACGGTCCCGTCAGCAGTGCGGGCACCGCTGCGATCGATGACGGCTGCCGCGGGGTTGGCGTCTGAGTAGGGTGCAGAGCATGGGTGACACCCGCGTGGCCGTCATCACCGACTCCACGTCCTACCTGCCACCGGGGTGGGCCACGGAATGGGGCATCGATGTCGTGCCCGTGCAGGTCATCGTCGCGGGCCGGCCGTACGACGAGACGGACGATGATCAGGCCCTCCAGGTCGCTGAGGCACTGAGGGACTGGAAGCCCGTCACGACGAGCCGTCCCGCACCAGCACGATTCCTCGAGGCCTACCTGCGAGCCGCCGAAGAAGGGGCCGAGGGCATCGTCGTCGCGACCCTCTCCTCGGCCATGTCCGCGACCTTCGAATCCGCCCTCCTGGCGGCGAAGGAGGCCTCGGTGCCCGTGCGCGTCATCGACACCAGATCCATCGCGATGGGAGAGGGCTTCGCGGTCATCGCAGGGGCGCGTGCGGCACGGGCCGGCGCGTCCCTCGACGAGGTGGCGCAGATCGTGACCCAGCGAGCGGCGGCTGCACGCGTGTACTTCTACGTCGACACTCTCGAGTATCTGCGCCGAGGTGGTCGTATCGGATCGACCCGTGCTGCGGTGGGGCAGGCTCTTCAGGTGAAGCCGCTGCTGGAGGTGCGGGACGGCCGGGTTGAGCGTCTCGAGCAGGTGCGGACGGCGGGCCGGGCCATGGCCCGGCTCACCGACCTCGCCGTCGAGGCCGCCGCGGGGCATCCTTCGGTCGACGTCGCCGTGCAGCACCTCGGGACACCCGAGCGGGCCGAGGCGCTGGCAGCGGGCCTGCGGTCGGCGATCCCGAGTGCCCGGGTCGTCGTCGGAACGGTCGGTGGCGTGGTGGGTGCCCACGTCGGACCGGGCATGGTGTCGGTCGTCGTCACCCCGGCGGACGAGGCTTCCTGAGTCCCTCATGGACATCGACATGTCGTCCGTGCCGTGGGGCGTGTGGGGGGTACTCGCTGCGCTCGTCGGCTACCTCATCGGTTCCGTCAACCCCGCGGCCCTGGTGTCCCGCGCCCTCGGGGTCGACCTTCAGTCCGTCGGCTCCGGCAATCCCGGTGCCACCAATGTGGGACGCGCGCTTGGCCCTCGATGGGCCGTGCTCGTCGGCTTCCTCGACATCCTCAAGGGCTTCCTCCCCGCCGTCGCGTTCGGCGTGCTCGTCAGCCAGACCGCCGGGCAGGTCGCCGGTCTCGCCGCTGTCGTCGGGCACATCACTTCCCCCTACCTGCGCGGCCGTGGGGGCAAGGGCGTGGCGACGACGCTCGGGGCGATCCTGGGAGTCCAGCCCCTGCTCGCCATTCCCGTGCTCATCGCGTTCGGCATCGGCGTCGCGATCTGGCATCGCGTCGGCATCGGCGCCGTCGTCGGAGCGCTGACCCTCATGGCCGCGGGCGTGGTCGGCTGGGCACTGGGTTGGACCGACGTCACCGACATGTGGTTCGCGATCCTGCTCGGCCTGCTCGTGCTCGGTCGGCACGCCGGCAACATCCGACGGGCCCTGTCGGGCTCGTAGTCAGGCCCGGGCGGTTCCGTCAGGGGGTTGTCCCCAGTCGCACACCGTGTGGTCGATCATCCACAGGCCGCTCGTCATCCATTCCGACCGGCACCGGGCACTCCTAGCGTCGCGACATGACGTGGCGTGAGCATGCGAGGCAGGCTGCGGAGCGGCGCCTGCGAAGCCTTGCAGTGGACGGCGCGGAGCCGCGGGGTCTCCCGGACCCGACTCCCGTAGCCGAGGTCGACGAGGACGCGGCGAACGACCGGGTGCGCATCCGCACCGGCCCGTGGTCGAGTGCCGCCGTGCGGGGGCTCGCCTTGCTGACGTTGATCGCGATCGCGGTGGCCGGCTACCTCCTGTGGCAGGCCCAGCCACGATCGGTGGCCCCGGTGCCGGAGGTCATGGCCGTCGGCGAGCCCATCACCGGAAACCTCCCGGAGGAGGTCGATCATCCGGTGGCCGCGGTACCTGAGTCCGAGCCTGCGCCCGAACCTGTCCCACCGACGGCACCCGGGGGGTCCTTGCCACCCGATGTCATCGTCCACGTCGCCGGCCAGGTGGCCCACCCCGGGCTCGTGCGCCTTCCCGGCGGATCGCGCGTCGCGGACGCGGTGGAGGCAGCGGGCGGCGTCACCAGACCACGGGCGGCCGACTCCGTGAACCTGGCGCGGCTCGTCGTCGACGGTGAGCAGATCGTGGTCGGTGGATCCGCCGGAGCCGGGGGCACTGGGGGTGCATCGGTGCCCGATCCCGGGACGCCCGGTGCGCCGCTGGACCTCAACTCCGCGACCGTGGAGCAGTTCGACTCCCTGCCCGGCGTGGGGCCGGTGATCGCCGGACGCATCGTCGAGTGGCGCACCGTGCACGGTCGATTCCGCTCTATCGAGGAGCTGGCCGAGGTCTCCGGCATCGGTGAGGCGATTCTCGCGAACCTGCGACCGCTGGTCCGCCTGTGATCGACGCCCGCCTTCTTGTTCCCGCGGGTGCCCTGTGGCTGGGGATCGCACTGACGTTGGCATGGGGGCAGGTGGCCAGTGCTGTGTTGGCGTTCGCCGGCCTTGTCGTCGGAGCCGTCAGCGTCGTCGGAGCCGTCAGGGTGGGGCGGGGTCGACGAACCCCGGCCGGGGGACCGGTGCTCCTCGGCGCAGTGTTCGCCCTTCTGGGCGTCGCGGCCGCGATCGCACTCCCGTGGAGGCTGGAGCCGTCGCCGATTGACGGGTGGATCGCCGAGCGTGCGACGGTCACCGTCGTGCTCACGGTCACCGGGGACGTCCGCACACGACCGGCGGGGCGCAGCGGCGCATGGTGGGCCGCGGGAGACCAGTCGGTCCGCGCCACCACCTCCTCGTGGACGGCTCGAGGGCAGGTCGTCGAGGCCCGTCTGCCGATCCTGCTCAGGATGGACGCGGAGGTGCCGGTCCCCGCCCGTGGTGCGCAGGTCGAGGTGACCGGCCGGCTGTCCGCGCTACCGGAGGTGACCGGCCTGGCGGCGGAGGTGCGGGCGGGAGCCGGTTCCTGGGCCCTTCTGTCCTCACCGGACCTGCTCGCCGAGACCGCCACGTCGATGCGGGCGGGGCTGTCGGACTCACTGTCCCGGGCGCCGCCGTCGGCCGCCTCCGTCGTGCGAGGTCTGACCCTCGGGGACGAGGAGGGGCAGCCGGAGGAACTGGCGCAGGACATGCGAGCCAGTGGACTGGCGCACCTCATGGCCGTCAGCGGCGGCAACGTGGCGATCGTCGTCGGGGTCGTCGTCGGGGCGGCCGTCCTCGCCGGTGTACCCCTGCTCGGTCGGGCCCTCCTGGGCGGCATGGCCGTCCTCTTCTACGCCTACCTCGTCGGCCTCGAACCCAGCGTGCTCCGGGCGTCCGTCATGGGCGTCATCGCGCTGCTCGGGGTCATGGCCGGGGGTCGGCGCCCTGGGCCGTCCATCCTCGGCATCGCCGTGCTCGTCCTACTGCTCGCCATGCCGTGGCTCGCGCTGTCCTGGGGGTTCGCGCTGTCGTGCGCCGCCACGGCGGGGATCCTGTTGGTCGCCCCGATCCTCATGACCAGCATCTCCCGGCGCGTGCCGCGATGCCCCAGACTCGTGGTCCAGGCGATCGCCCTCACCGTCGCCGCCCAGGTGGCGACGCTCCCCATCCTCGTGGCGATGGGTGGAGCCGCCGGCTGGGTGGCGGTCCCGGCCAATCTGGCAGCCATGCCGTTCGTGGCGCCGGTGACGATCCTCGGGCTGCTCACGGCGTCCGTCTCGCCCCTCGCGCCGCAGGTGGGCGATCTGCTCGGGTCCGTGGCCGCCTGGCCGGCCGGTGCGATCGCCTGGATCGCCTCCGCCGCGCCGCGACTCCCACTGGCCGACTGGCCCGTCGGGGCGTCGTGGCCGAGCGGCTGGCCGGGGGTCCTCCTCGTCGGCCTTCTCGCCCTGGCGGCGCTCGTCCTCGCACGTTTGCGGCGCACCCGGGTCTGGAATGGCATCCCGCGAGTCCTCCGGTGGTCGATCGCCGCCGTCTCGGCAGCCATGGTCGTGGTGCTCGTCACGCGACCGCCGTCGCTCCGGGGCTGGCCGCCGCCGGACTGGCTCGTCATCATGTGCGACGTCGGTCAGGGGGACGGGCTGCTCCTGAACGCCGGGGGCCACGCGGCAGTCGTCGTCGACGTCGGGGTCGACCCGGACGCGATCGACCGATGTCTGACGGACGCGGGGGTGACAACTGTGCCGGCCGTCGTCCTGACGCACTTCCACGCCGACCATGTCGGCGGCCTCGCCGGCGTCACCCGCGGACGGTCCGTAGGAACGGTGCTGTCGTCGCCGTTTCTGGAACCCCGTGATCAGTCCTCACTCGCCCGCAAGGCGGCCCAGGAGGCCGGCCTGATGCTGGAGACCATCTCCGCTGGGGACGCTCGACGGGTCGGTGATGTGTCGTGGCGCGCCCTGTGGCCGCGTCGCGTGATCCGGTCCGGGTCGCTGCCCAACAACGCCAGCGTCGTGCTCCTCGCTGTAGTCCGTGATGTTCCCGTCCTTCTCACCGGGGACATCGAGCCGGAGGCCCAGGGTGCTCTGCTCGACGACGTTCGAGGGCTGGACCCGGGCATCGTGAAGGTTCCGCATCATGGCTCCCGGCACCAGCTGCGAGCCTTCGCCGACCTGGTGCGCGCACCGATCGCCCTGGTCAGCGTCGGTGCCGACAACGAGTACGGCCACCCCGACGTGGAGACCTCCTCCTGGTACTCGGTGCCAGGGGGCCTCCTACTGCGCTCGGACGAGGCCGGTGATGTGGCCGTCGTCGCGAATATCGGTGGTGGATCGGAGGGGACCGGCCTCGGTGTCGTCGTCCGAGATGGCATGCTTCCCTCATCATGAGTCCTCCGACGATCACGCTCGCCATCGGAGCCGAGACCGTGCTGGTCGAGCGGGCTGTGTCAGCCGTCGTGAACCAGGCTCGACGCGCCGATCCGGGGATCCAGCGCACGATCATCTCGGCTGCCGCCGAGGATGCTTCGCACGCATTGCGCGAGGCCGCCGCACCGAACCTCTTCGGTGATGCCGGCATCGTGATCATCGAGGGAGTCGATGGCGCCGACGATGCGATGGCCACGGTTATCCGCGATATGCTCGCCGACCTGCCTGACGCGACGTACCTGGTCTTCACCCACCCCGGAGGCACCAAGGGCAAGGCACTGCTCGATGCCATCCGGGCCGCGGGTGCCGAGCAGGTCGACTGCCCGACGCTGAAGAAGGGGCGTTCGACCGTCGACTTCCTGACCAAGGAGTTCGCCCGGCACAAGCGGAAGGTCACCGCGGATGCCGTCGCCGTCATGTACGAGGCGATTGGTCACGATCTCGGGCTGCTGTGTGGCGCGGTGAGTCAGCTGTGCGCGGACATCGAGGGGGATCCCATCACCGCGGACGCTGTGCACGACTACTTCGCCGGGGTGGCGGAGGTGTCGGGGTTCGCTATCGCGGACGCCGTGTGGGACCGACGGCACGCCGAGGCACTCCGCATGCTCCGACAGGCGATGCTGGCGTCCGGCTCGTCCAGTCTGGGCCCGGCCACCGTCGCCTCCCTGGCCAGCGGCCTGCGCACCCTCGTTCGGGTCGGCGGAATGCCGCCGGGGGCATCCGAGGCCGACGTTGCCAGAGAAGCCGGGGTCCCGCCGTGGAAAGTCAACGCCCTCCGGCGCCAGTGGTCCCGCTGGTCCGGGGACCAGCGCCGACTCGCAGCGGCCGCTGTGGCGTTGGCAGAGGCTGATGCTGCGATGAAGGGCGGCGTGGGGGAGGGGACCAGCCTCGACGCGGACCAGAAGCTGCTGGCGATGGAGATCCTCGTCGCGGGCTCGGCCCGGTGACCTAGGTAGCAGGCCCCGCGAGGGCGGCGAGGCCGCCCGCGATGAAATCCAGGACGAGATCGGTCTCCCGGTCCGCCGATGCCATCCCGGCCTCGATGCGGGTGATCGACGCATCGACGGCACCCCAGACGAACGACGATGCTGGGACCGGGTCGTCGATCCCCAGGTCAGCGATCGCGGCGGTCAGGGGCTGAATGAGGTCGCGGTGCTGGGCCTGCACCTGAGCCCGTCGGGTCGCCGGAAGCTCGATGGCTCCCGCGGCCCGCACGAGGGCGTGGCGCCCATCGGCCACGTACGTGAGGACCTCGCGGACCCAGGCGCGGATGCGGTCCATGGGGTCCTCGACGTCCGTGGTGGCCTCGACCAGAGCGGTGCTCCACGCTCCCAGCTCGTCGACCAGCACATCGGCGATGAGGTCAGCGGCGCTGCGGTAGTACTCGTAGACGGCCGAGCGCGACAGCCCCACCTCGGTCGCGACCTCGGCCACCGTGAAGTTGCCCTCCCGGAGGATGAGCGTGGCGGCGGCCTCGAGGAGAGCGGTACGGCGCTGCTCGCGGTGCTCGGCGACGGTCGGGGCTGAGATCTTGGGCATGGGGAGAGGGTACGCCACCCTGTGCCGGTGGGCCGATCGTGCGCCGTGGGCGGAAAAAGCAGAAGGCGCCCCGGAGGGCGCCTTCTGGACGTGCGGAATGTCTAGAGGGCAGCGGCCTTCTTGGAGATGGCCGACTTGCGGTTGGCGGCCTGCTTGGCGTGGATGACGCCCTTGCTGCTGGCCTTGTCCAGTGCGCGGTTGGCCTCGCGGGCCAGGTCCTGGGCCTCGGCGGTGTTGCCGGCGTCGGCGGCTTCATGGAACTTGCGGACAGCCGTCTTCAGGGCGGACTTGACCGACTTGTTGCGCAGGCGCGCCTTTTCATTGGTGCGGATGCGCTTCATCTGCGACTTGATGTTCGCCACGGGTCAACCTTCTCGATAGGACTGCGGTAGGAGTGCTGGAAAGACGTGGGGTGGAGCGGGTGGTCAAGCGACCCCCAAGAGTACCCGTAGGCTGGTCCTGAGCCAAAATCGGCCCCCAGTCGCCCCAGCAAGCACGATATCCATGAGGAGCCCGGTGCCCGCCAACGCGCCCGCCCCGAAGCCCGGACGCACCGAACCGTCGGTGATCCGGAACTTCTGCATCATCGCCCACATCGACCATGGCAAGTCGACGCTGGCCGACCGCATGCTCCAGCAGACCGGGGTCGTCGAGGAGCGGGCCATGCGAGCGCAGTACCTCGATCGCATGGACATCGAGCGCGAGCGGGGCATCACCATCAAGTCCCAGGCAGTCCGGCTGCCGTACCGGGCTGCCGACGGCTCCGACTACGTCCTCAACATGATCGACACCCCCGGGCACGTCGACTTCACCTACGAGGTCTCACGGTCGCTCGCCGCCTGCGAGGGAGCCGTGCTGCTGGTCGACGCGGCCCAGGGCATCGAGGCCCAGACCCTGGCCAACCTCTACCTCGCGCTGGAGACCGATCTCACGATCATCCCGGTGCTGAACAAGATCGACCTGCCGGCGGCGCAGCCGGAGAAGTACGCCGCGGAGCTCGCCCACCTGATCGGCTGCTCCCCGGACGACGTCCTCCTCGTCTCGGCAAAGACCGGGCTCGGTGTCAATGCGCTCCTCGAGCGGATCATCGAGCAGATCCCGGCACCTATCGGCGACGCCGACGCCCCGGCGCGCGCGATGATCTTCGACTCCGTCTACGACACCTACCGCGGGGTCGTGACATATGTCCGCGTCATCGACGGCCACATCTCGACCCGCGAGCGGATCCAGATGATGTCGACGGGTGCGGTCCATGAGCTCCTCGAGGTCGGCGTCATCTCTCCCGAGCCGATGCCCGCCGAGGGCCTCGGGGTCGGTGAGGTCGGCTACCTCATCACCGGGGTGAAGGACGTCCGGCAGTCGCGCGTCGGTGACACCGTGACCACGGAGCGCAAGGGTGCGACCGAGGCGCTGGGCGGGTATCAGGATCCCAAACCGATGGTCTTCTCGGGGCTGTACCCGATCGATGGATCGGACTACCCCGAACTGCGCGATGCCCTCGACAAGCTCAAGCTGAACGACGCCGCGCTCATCTACGAGCCGGAGACGTCACTGGCCCTCGGCTTCGGCTTCCGCTGCGGCTTCCTTGGCCTGCTGCACATGGAGATCGTCCGCGAGCGACTGGAGCGGGAGGCCAACCTCGACCTCATCTCGACGGCTCCGAACGTCATCTACCGGGTGGTGCGCGATGATGGCAGCGAGATCGTCGTCACGAATCCCAGTGAGTTCCCGACGCAGAAGGTGTCGCGCATCTTCGAGCCGATCGTGAAGTCGACGATCATCCTGCCCAGCGAGTTCGTCGGCACGGTCATGGAACTGTGCCAGCAGCGTCGGGGCAGCCTGCTCGGCATGGACTACCTGTCCGAGGATCGCGTCGAGATGCGGTACACACTGCCGCTGGCAGAGATCGTGTTCGACTTCTTCGACGCCCTGAAGTCCCGGACGCGCGGGTACGCCTCGCTGGACTACGAACTGTCCGGTGAGCAGGAGGCCGACCTCGTGAAGGTCGACATCCTGCTGCACGGCGATCCGGTCGACGCGTTCAGTGCCATCGTTCACCGGGACAAGGCGATGAGCTACGGCACGATGATGACGTCCAAGCTCAAGGAGCTCATCCCGCGGCAGCAGTTCGAGGTTCCGATCCAGGCCGCCATCGGGTCGCGAGTCATCACCCGAGAGACGATTCGTGCGATCCGCAAGGACGTCCTCGCCAAGTGCTACGGCGGCGACATCTCCCGCAAGCGCAAGCTGCTGGAGAAGCAGAAGGAGGGCAAGAAGCGGATGAAGATGGTCGGTCGGGTCGAGGTTCCGCAGGAGGCCTTTGTGGCAGCGCTCTCCACGACAGAGCCCCCGAAGAAGTAGCGATGGCCCCCAGCCTGGGGATGTACGTCCACGTTCCGTTCTGCTCGAGCCGGTGCGGCTACTGCGACTTCAACACGTACACGGCCACCGAGTTGGGGAAGGACGTTCGGCGAGACACCTTTCACGAGGTTCTAGTCGACGAGATTCGATACGCGCGATCGGTGCTGGGCGAGGATCCGCGGCCGGTGAGCACCGTTTTCGTCGGCGGCGGGACACCCACGTTGATCGGTTCTGAGGGGCTCAACTCCGTACTCGTTGCGATCCGTGACGAGTTCGGGCTGGCGCACGACGCCGAGGTCACTACGGAGGCCAATCCAGACTCGGTCGATGCCGCGATGCTGGCTGAGCTCCTCGACGGGGGCTACACGCGGATCTCCTTGGGCATGCAGAGTTCGGCGCCCGCGGTTCTGCGGGTGCTCGATCGCACCCACACCCCGGGGGCCAGCGTGAAGGCGGCGCGGACCGCCCGAGACATCGGGTTCCAGCACGTCAACCTCGACCTCATCTACGGCACTCCGGGTGAAACCGACGATGATCTTCGCCGGACGCTGGACGACGTCCTCACCGCGGGCATCGATCATGTGTCGGCGTACTCGTTGATCGTGGAGGACGGCACTCCGCTGGCGCGTCGGGTTGCCCGCGGGGAGCTCCCGGCTCCCGATGACGATGTCATGGCAGAGCGCTACGTCCTGATCGATGATGCTCTGACCGCAGCTGGGTTGCATTGGTACGAAGTTTCCAACTGGGCCGAGACGGGCGGAGAGTGCCGCCACAACCTCGCGTACTGGCGCAGTGACGACTGGTGGGGTGTCGGTCCAGGAGCCCACAGCCATGTGGCGGGTGAGCGCTGGTGGAACACCAAGCACCCACGCACCTATGCCGAGCGGCTCTCTTCCGGCTCATCACCCGAAGACGGTCGTGAGGTGCTGGACGAGGAGCAGAGTCACACCGAGCGGGTCATGCTGGGTGTTCGCCTGGCCGAGGGGATCGCGGTCAGTGGTCTGACGGTGGATCCCGCACTGGTGACAGAGGGTCTGATCGCTCCGGACGCCCTCGTGGGAGGAACAATCGTGCTGACGCGTCGAGGACGGCTGCTCGCGGACGCGGTGGTGCGCCGGTTGCTGGGCTGAGGTCCCAGCGCCAGCGCCTCGCGACCCGTGCGGAAGGATCGGCGCATGAGCACCGATGCCGATCACGGAGCAGCGACCGTCCGGCACGTCGTCCACATCCGCCTCGAACCGACTCTGGACCTCGCGGTGCGCGATGCCCTGGAGGCGAGTCTCCAGCGCCTCGTCCGCGAGCACCCCCATGCCCTGACCGGATCGCTTCACCGTGACCTCGGCCGCCGGCCCCAGGCTCCCGTCTCAGCGACCTGGATGGTCGTCCTCGACTTCGCATCGATGGATGACTTCGAGGCCTACCTCGCACATCCGCTCCACCAGGACTTCCTCGCCGACCATCAGCCGTCCATGGCCTACATCAGCGCCATCCAGGTCCCGATCGGGTGACTCTTGCGCGTGAGGGCGAAGCAGCGTAGGTTCCACGCTGACGGCCAGAGCGCCTGTCATTGAGGAGTGCACCATGCCAGTGACCCGCCGTACCTTTCTCGCTGTTGCAGGTGCCTCCGCTGCCGGGGCAGTCGCCCTGGGCGCCGGATCCGCTGCCGCCATGGCCGCCGAGGGGCCCAGTGCTCGAGTCTCGCCGGCCGAGGCGTTGGAGAGGCTGAAGCGCGGCAACACCCGCGCCGCCAACGGACGCACCGTCCAGCGCAACTACTCGCCGCTGGCCCAGACGCCGGCGAAGGGCCAGGAACCGTTCGCGGCTGTCGTGTCCTGTGCCGACTCCCGCGTCGTTCCTGACACCGTCTTCGACATGGTGCCCGGAAACCTCTTCGTCGTGCGCAATGCCGGCAACTCCATCGAGGAGGTGGGGCTCGGCAGCCTTGAGTACGGAGTCGCAGTCCTGGGCGTGTCCCTCATCGTTGTGCTGGGTCACACCCGATGTGGAGCGGTGATCGCCACGGAGGACACCATCAAGACCGGCGAGATGCCACCACCCTCGATCGACAGCGTGGTGCAGGCGATCGAGCCCGCGCTCCTACCACTCCCCGCAGGCCATTCGATCGACGACGCCATCGCCGCGAACGCCACGTACCAGGCACGCCAGGTGCAGGCCCTGAGCCCACTGATCGCCAAGGAGACCGCGGCAGGAACAGTCGGGATCGTCTCGGGCCTCTACGGGCTTGCCAGTGGCCGGGTGACCTGGCTGGCGTAGCCCGTCGACGCTGAGGCGTTCGGCGCAGCAGCCACCAACGGCGTACACTTGGCACTCGCCGTCATGGAGTGCCAGATCGTCGAGGTGGGGTGAGGTCGCATGCAGGAGGAGCGTCGGCTCGCCGTCCTGCGCGCCATCGTCCAGGACTACGTCGCCACCCACGAGCCGGTCGGGTCCAAGACCCTCGTCGAACGGCACAATCTCGGGGTCTCTCCGGCCACCATCCGCAATGACATGGCCGCGCTGGAGGAGGAGGGCTACATCGCCCAGCCCCACACCAGCGCGGGCCGCGTGCCGACCGACCTCGGATACCGCCTCTTCGTCGACCGTCTGAGCGAGATCAAGCCGCTCAGCTCGCCCGAGCGCCGCGCCATCCAGCGTTTCCTGGACGAGGCCATCGACCTCGACGACGTCATGGCCCGCACCGTGCGACTGCTGGCCCAGATCACGCAGCAGACCGCGCTGGTCCAATACCCCTCGCTCACCCGCAGCACCATCCGGCATATCGAACTGGTGCCCATCAGCTCGACCCGGGTGATGATCGTCGTCATCACCGACACCGGCCGTGTCGAGCAGCGCACCGTCGAGTGCACCCAGCCCGTCGAGGAATCGACCGTCGGCGATCTGCGCTCCCGGCTGGGTGTCGCGCTCGCCGGCAGGTCATTCGCCGAGGCCCCGGAGGCGCTGGCGGATATCGAGGAGCCCTTCTCGGCCGAGGACCGTTCCCTGGTCCGGATCGTGGTCAGCCACCTGCTGGAGGCCATGACCGAGCGCACGGACGAACGCGTGATGATGAGTGGCACCGCGCATCTGGCCCGCTATGGACAGGCATTCCCGCTGGCCATCCAGCCGGTGCTCGAGGCACTTGAGGAGCAGGTCGTCCTGATGCGACTCCTCGGTGAGGCCACGACGCAGCCCGGGGTCATGGTCCGGATCGGCCGGGAGAATCCCGTGGAGGGTCTCGAGGCCACCAGCGTCATCACTGCGCGGTACGCCCATGGCGAGCAGGCGGTCGCCTCGCTGGGCGTCGTCGGCCCGACCCATATGGACTACCCGGGCACGATGGCGTCGGTGCACGCGGTCGCCAGCTATGTCAGCCGCATCCTCGACGAGCAGCAGGGATCCCGGTGAGCACGGACTATTACGCCCTCCTCGGCGTCTCGCGGGACGCGTCGCCGGAGGAGATCAAGAAGGCCTACCGGCGGCTCGCGCGTGAACTTCACCCGGACGTCAACCCCGATCCCGAGCACCAGGAGAAGTTCAAGGCCGTGACCGCGGCCTATGAGGTTCTGTCGGACCCGGAGAAGCGGCAGATGTACGACCTCGGGGGAGACCCCCTCTCCGCAGGTCGGGCCGGGGGTTTCGGTGCCGGAGGGTTCGACTTCGGCGACATCATGGACGCCTTCTTCGGTGGCGGAGCCCCGCGCGGCCCCCGCACACGGGCCCGGCGCGGCCAGGACGCGCTCATCCGGATCCAGATCGACCTTGCCGACGCGGTCTTCGGAAGCGCCCGGGACCTCACGGTCGACACTGCCGTGGCCTGTGGTTCCTGCGATGCCACCGGCATGGCGTCCGGAAGCACCCCCGAGACGTGTGTGATGTGCAAGGGCCGCGGCGAGATCCAGCAGGTCCAGAGATCCTTCCTCGGGCAGGTCATGACGTCGCGCCCCTGTCCGCAGTGTCAGGGCTTCGGGACGACGATCCCGCACCCCTGCACGGAGTGCTCAGGGGACGGACGTGTGCGCACTCGCCGGACCCTGACCGTGGAGATCCCCCCTGGGGTGGACAGCGGCACCCGCATCCAGCTCTCCGGCGAGGGCGAGGTGGGCGCCAACGGCGGGCCGGCCGGGGACCTGTTCGTCGAGATCATCGTCAAGCCGCACGAGCTCTTCGAGCGTCGTGGCGACGAGCTCCACTGCCTGGTGACGGTGCCGATGACGGCCGCTGCGCTCGGTACGAGCGTCACCCTCGACACGCTCGACGGCCCGGTGAATGTCGACATCTCACCCGGGACGCAGCCCGGCGAGACGGTCACCGTGCGCGGTCAGGGGGCGTCGCGGCTGCGATCAGCTGGTCGAGGGGACCTGTACGTCCACCTGTCGGTGCAGACACCGACCGGCCTGGACCCCCAGCAGCAGCAGCTGCTGCAGCAGTTGGCCGACCTCCGGGCCGAGACGACGCAGCAGGTGGGCCAGGGAGTGGAGCATCACGGTGGTGGCCTGTTCTCCCGTATCAAGGATGCGTTCAGCGCTCGGTGACCCCTCCCGTCTTCCTGCTTCCCGCCCCCGCCCTCGACGAGATCGTCGCGGGTGACACCGTCACGGTCGACGGTCACGAAGGCCGTCATGCGGTCAGCGCGCTGCGCATGACCAACGGGGAGCCGATCGTGCTCGTCGACGGCGCTGGTCGACGCGCGACCGGTGTCGTCGTCGCCACCGAGGGCCGGGACGTGGTCAGCGTGCAGGTGTCGTCGGCCTCCGTCGAGCCAGCGTCGGCGCCCAGGATCACGGTCGTGCAGGCGCTGCCGAAGGGTGAGCGTGGGGAGCTCGCGGTCGAGCTCCTCACGGAGATCGGGGTCGACGTCATCGTGCCATGGGCCGCCCGGAACTGCGTTGCGCAGTGGAAGGGGGAGCGAGCTGAGCGCGGCCATCGCAAGTGGTCCGATGCCGCGACGGCAGCCGCCAAGCAGTCTCGTCGTGCGAGATTCCCCGAGGTCGCTGCACTGCACGAGACAGCTCAGGTGGCGGAACTGCTGGCGGGGGCGGATGTGGGCGTCATCCTGCATGAGTCCGCCACGGAGTCCCTTGCCGAGATCACGCCTCCGGCCGAGGGCAATGTCGTGTTGGTGGTCGGCCCCGAGGGCGGCCTGACGGCGGACGAGCTGGCGCTGTTCTCCTCGGTCGGTGCCCGGGTCGTGCTCATCGGCCCCACAGTCCTGCGCACGTCCTCCGCTGGGATGGCCGCGGTGGCGGCCCTGCTCACCAGGACGTCTCGCTGGACGGCGGGTACGGGTGCGGCGGAGATGGAAGGATGACCCCATGAGCGACTGCCTGTTCTGCGCGATCGTCGCGGGTGACGTCCCCGCCGACGTCATCCACCGTGATGACGATGCGGTGGCGTTCCGTGACATCGACCCTAAGGCTCCCGTCCATATCCTCGTGATCCCCGCGGCGCACCACGCGACTGCCGCTGAACTGGCCGCCGCCGATCCAGCGGCGACGGGGCGACTGCTGGCCCTGGCCGGCAGCATCGCCGAGTCAGAGGGCGTCGCCGACTCCGGCTACCGGATCGTCACGAACACCGGCCCCGGTGCCGGGCAGTCCGTCCACCATGTCCACTTCCACCTCCTGGGCGGCCGGGATCTCTCCTGGCCTCCGGGTTGAGCGCGGGACCTTCATGATTCAGACCGCTTCCGACCGTCCTCAGGCCGCCACGACGATCATCGTCCCGGCGTCGCAGCAGATGGTGTCGCTCCTCGGCCCGGAGGATGCCTTCCTCCGCCTCGTCGAGGATTCCTTCCCGCGGGCCGACATCCTCGCCCGAGGCAACGAGATCACCGTGACCGGCGAGCCTGAGGACGTCGGCATCATCGACACCCTCATCGCCGAGATGCTCGCTGTGCTTCGCACAGGTCAGGCGCTCAGCGTCGAGTCCGTCGAGCGCAGCATCAGCCTCCTGCGCAGCGGGACGCGCCCGACCGAGGTGCTGACGTCGAACATCCTGAGCAATCGGGGTCGCACGATCCGGGCCAAGACCCTGAATCAGAAGCGGTATGTCGACGCGATCGATCAGAACACGATTGTCTTCGGCATCGGGCCCGCGGGCACCGGAAAGACATATCTGGCCGTCGCCAAGGCCGTACAGGCGCTGCAGGACAAGCGGATCAACCGCATCGTCCTGACCCGACCAGCCGTTGAGGCCGGGGAGCGGCTGGGCTTCCTGCCGGGCACCCTGTCGGAGAAGATCGACCCCTATCTGCGGCCGCTGTACGACGCCCTGCACGACATGATCGACCCGGACTCCATCCCACGGCTGATCACCAGCGGCACCATCGAGATCGCCCCCCTGGCCTACATGCGCGGCCGCACGCTCAACGACTCCTTCATCATCCTTGACGAGGCGCAGAACACCTCGGCCGAGCAGATGAAGATGTTTCTCACCCGACTCGGCTTCGGCTCCACGATGGTGGTCACCGGCGACATCACGCAGGTCGACCTGCCCGGTGGCACCACCAGTGGTCTGCGGGCGGTCACGGAGATCCTCAAGGACATCGACGATGTCGCCTTCTGCCGGCTCACGTCGCACGACGTCGTCCGGCACAAGCTCGTCGGCCGGATCGTGGATGCCTACGAACGGCACGATGCGAAGCAGGGCTCGTGAGCGAACCTCCGCCGGCATCGTCGAGTGCCAGCAACCTGGCGATCGCCAACGACAGCGGCATCGTCGTGGACGTCGATGCATTGGACGGTCTTGTGGGTCACCTTCTCCCGGCCATGCGTCTGCACCCCGACTGCGAACTCTCCATCACCCTGGTGGACGCGGACCGGATGACCGACCTGCACGTCGAGTGGATGGACGAGCCGGGGCCGACGGACGTGCTCTCCTTCCCCATGGACGAGCTGCGCAGTGCACCGGACGGCGTGGAGCCCGTGCCGGGCGTGCTCGGCGACATCGTCCTGTGTCCTGACTTCGTCCGCGCGCAGGCACAGGAGAAGGGGCGCTCGCTCGACGAGGAACTGGCCTTCCTCGTGACCCATGGGATGCTTCACCTCATCGGCTACGACCATGCCACCCCGGAGGACTACGACGCGATGTTCGCGCTGCAGGACCAACTGCTCGCCGAATGGAGCCGCTCGTGACCATCGATGTCTGGCTTCTCGTCCTCGCGCTCGTCCTCGTGCTGCTCTCCGGAACTCTCACCATGGCCGAGACCGCCGTCGGCCGCGTCAGCCGCGGTCAGGTTGATGAGCTGAGACGGGAGGGGAGCCGTCGAGCGGAGAACCTGATCAAGGTCCTCGATGATCGACCACGGCACGTCAATGTGCTGCTCTTCCTGTCCACCCTGTCGCGGGTCGCGGCCACGGTGATCGTGGGATACGTCTTCGTCGACGCGCTCGCCCTCAGGGGCGGGCAGTCCGTCGGACTCGCCCTGGTTGCGGCGATCGTCGTCATGGTCATCGCCTCCTACGTGATCGTGGGGGTGGCGGGTAACACGCTCGGCCGCCAGCATGCGATGCGCGTGGCCCTCGCATCGGCGCGCACCACTCGGTTTCTCACCGCGGTCCTCGGCCCGCTCGCCACGCTGTTGATCCTGCTGGGCAACGCCCTCACACCGGGCAAGGGTTATCGGGATGGCCCTTTCGCGAGCGAGGCGGACCTGCGGGAGCTCGTCGACCTCGCCGAGGCGGAGTCGCTGATCGAAGACGATGAGCGACAGATGATCCACTCCGTCTTCGAACTGGGTGACACCTTCGCCCGCGAGGTCATGGTGCCTCGCACGGAGATGATCTTCATCGAGCGCGGCAAGACGCTGCGCCAGGCCTTGTCCCTCGGGCTGCGGTCGGGGTTCTCGCGGATCCCGGTGATCGGGGAGAACGCGGACGACATCGTCGGGATCATCTACCTCAAGGATGTCGTTCGGCGCGTCTTCGAGCATCACGATGCCGAGACATCCGAGCGGGTCGAATCCCTCATGCGCACTCCGTACTTCGTCCCCGACAGCAAGCCGGCCGACTCCCTGCTGCGGGACATGCAGTCAGCGCGCGTCCACATGGCCATCGTCGTCGACGAGTACGGCGGGACGGCCGGCCTGGTCACCATCGAGGACATCCTCGAGGAGATCGTCGGGGAGATCGCTGATGAGTACGACACCGCGGCGCCAGAGGTCTCCCCTCTCGCGAACGGAGCCTTCCGGGTCATGGCGCGCATGCACGTCGATGACTTCGCTGAACTGATCGACATCGAGGTCGACTCCGAGGAGGAGGGGGTCGACACGGTGCTCGGGCTCGTCGCCAAGCGCCTGGGCCGCGTTCCGATCCCCGGGGCGTCCGTGCAGATCGACGGCTGGCGACTGACGGCAGAGCAGGGCGCGGGTCGGCGCAACCGCATCGGCTCGGTGCTGGCCGAGCCCCTGGTCGCTCCCGACGAGGATGAGACGACAGGCTCCGACGACGTTGATGAGTCCTAGGGCGCCAAGGTGACCGGCCAGGTGCGGGGAGCCGTCGCCGTCCTGCTCGCCGCGGCGCTGTTCGGCACGTCGGCCACCTCTCTTGCCCTGCTCACCCCCGAAGCTCCCGGCCCCAGCGTGGCCGCCATGCGACTGCTGGTCGGAGCCGTCGGCCTTGTCGTCGTCGTACTCGTGCGCGGGGGAGGCGCCGACCTGACCGCGCTATGGAAGCGGCCTGCCACATGGGTCATGGGGGGTGCGGTAGCGGGGTATCAGGCGTTCTTCTTCATGGGGACCGCCCGTGCTGGCGTGGCGGTGGGGACGTTGATCTCGCTGGCTGCCGCGCCCTTCCTCGCCGGGATCCTCGGGTGGGTCCTTCGCGAGGGTGCTCCCGGCTGGACGTGGGTGGTGTCGACGCTCGTCGCCGTATCGGGCCTGACGCTGCTGGTGTCGACCAACCTCGGCGTCGACGAGCCCGTCGGCATGCTCTACTCCCTCGGGGCCGGTGTCTGCTACGCGATCTACACGGTCGTCGGGGTGCGTCTGTCCCGGGCGGGCCGGCCGGCGAGTTCCGTGCTCGCGGCCTCCTTCGCGATCGGTGCTGCGATCCTGCTTCCGGCAGCGGTCACGTCCGACTGGTGGTTCTCTGCGGGGGGTGTGGTCGAGGTGCTGTGGCTGGGACTGGTGACCACGACTGTCGCGTACCTGCTCTTCGGGGTCGGCCTGCGGACGCTCCAGCCCGGCCACATCGCAACGCTGAACCTGTTCGAGCCGGTCGTCGCCACGATCCTCGGGGTCGTGGTGCTGGGTGAGGTGCTCGGCATGGCAGGGTGGGTGGGCACGCTGCTGGTGCTCGGTGCGCTGTCCCTGCTGGGGCTGTCGGAGGGACGCCGGTCGCGCGCGACGGGTCCGTCGGACCCGGCCGACGAGAGGATGAGCGTGTGACCTTCCGCAGCGGTTTTGCCTGCCTGGTGGGACGGCCCAATGCCGGCAAGTCGACACTGACCAACGCGATGGTGGGGCGCAAGGTCGCCATCACCTCCGATCGGCCGCAGACCACCCGCCGGGTTCTGCGGGGCATCGTGAATCGTCCCGACGGGCAGCTCATCATGGTCGACACGCCCGGCCTGCATCGTCCACGGACGCTGCTGGGGGAGCGGCTCAACGATCAGGTCCGCGAGACCTGGTCAACCGTCGATGTCGTCGGCCTGTGCATCCCGGCGGATCAGGCGGTGGGGCCCGGGGACCGCTTCATCGCGACGGAGCTCGCGGAGATGCGCAACCGCCCCGTCGTCGCCGTCGTCACCAAGACCGACACGGTCAGCCGTGAGACCGTCGCCGAGCGGCTCATGCAGGTGACCGAACTGGGTCAGGAGACCGGCGTGGACTGGGTCGAGGTCGTCCCGGTGTCGGCCCGAGAGGGGGCAAACGTCGACCTGCTGGTCGACCGCCTCATCGCGCACCTTCCCGAGGGTCCCGTCCTCTTCCCTGAAGGGCACGACGAGGCGACCACCGATGAGATCGCGATTGCCGAGCTCATCCGCGAGGCCGCGCTCGAGGGGGTGCAGGACGAACTTCCCCACTCGATCGCCGTCGTGGTCGAGGAGATCGAGCCACGCGAGGACCGCCCCGCCGATCGCCCACTGACCGACGTGCGGGCCAGCCTTTTCGTCGAGCGCGACTCGCAGAAGGCGATCGTCATCGGCAAGGCCGGGTCACGCCTCAAGGAGGTCGGGACGAAGGCCCGCAAGGAGATCCAGGAACTGCTGGGCACCCCGGTGTTCCTCGACATCCGGGTCAAGGTCGCCAAAGACTGGCAGAAGGACCCTAAGCAGCTCCGCCGCCTCGGCTTCTGACCCGCCACTCAACGAGGACGGATCTCCGCTGAGTGGTGCACGTCGTAGCGCTGACCGTAGGTCTCCGTCACGGCGATGATGATCGCGGCCAGTGGAATGCCGATGATGGCGCCGATGGCTCCGAAAAGAGCAGCTCCGATGAACACCGAAGCGAGCGCCACCCCGGAGTTGATGTCCATGGTTTTGGTGGAGATGCGCGGGGTGAGAACGTAATTCTCGATCTGCTGGTAGACGGTGGCGAACAGGACGATCCACAGGATGTCGAGCGGGTCGTCGAAGGCAGCGAAGAGGGCGGGCAGGGCCACGCCGATGTAGGTGCCGATCGTCGGGATGAACTGGCTCACCACGCCGGCGAAGATGCCCATCGGCAGCCAGTAGGGGATGTCGATGAACGCGAAGAACGCGGCGTGGAAGATGGCCGAGATGGTCGCCAGGAAGAGTTTCGAGATGACGAACCCACCGGCTTTCTGGACCGAGATCTCCCATACGTTCAGGAACACCGCCTGGCGCGAGGGCTTGAGCCACGAGGCGATCCAACGGCGGATCGACGGGCCGTTGGCAGCGAAGTAGAACGAGAACACCACCACCATCAGGAAGTTGAAGACGACTCCGATCACGCTGGTGACGAAGCCCAGGATCCCGCCGGCGAGGTAGGACGCGATCTCGGTGATCTGCTGCGTGGTGAGGTTCAGTCCTTGAGTCAGTGCGATGGGGTCGATCTCGGCGTTGAAGCTGTCATTGAGCCAGGCCGTGATGTCCAAGGCCAGGGCCGGCAGGGCCAGGATCAGCTCGGTGACCTGCTCGGCGAAGACGCTGCCCAGCAGCCAGATGAACAGCCCGATGAGGGCGAGCGATGCCACCGCCACGATGGTCGTACCCAGCGCTCGTGGGACGCCGCGCCGGGCCAGGCCGGTGACCAGTGGGTCGACGGAGATGGCGATGAGCCAGGCCAGCAGCAGGTTGAAAAGGAATCCACCGAGCAGGCCCCAGGCGTGGTTGATCACCTGAAGCGCGATGACGGCGACGACGACCATCACCAGGACCTTGCGCAGCCAGCGCGAGTCGGCCGCGACCAGTACGGGCGCGCGGGAGCCGTCCTCGCTGATGCTCCCCGTCGGGGGGGTGTCAGCCTCGTCTGAGGGGGACTCCACTGGATCGGCGAGGTCCTCAGATGGCTCCTCGGCGCGCGCAGGCCCGGGGATCGTCGGATCCGAGCCGCTCATACGTAAGAATCTAGCGTGCCCGTGTACCGAGATGAGGCGATTGTGCTGCGCGCCCAGAAGCTCGGCGAGGCTGATCGGATCGTCACTCTCCTGACTCGCGAACACGGCCGGGTGCGGTGTGTGGCGCGAGGGGTACGGAAGACGACAAGTCGGATCGGCTCACGTCTGGAGCCCTTCGGGCACGTGGACGTCCAGCTGTACGAGGGACGCAACCTGGACACCGTCACCCAGGTCGAGTCGATCGAGTCGCACGGCGCCCGGTTGTCCGCCGACTACGCGCGTTACACCGCCGGCACGGCGATGCTCGAGACCGCCGAGCGTCTGACGCCCGAGGAGCGTGAGCCCTCGCTGTCGCAGTACGCCCTCCTGGTCTCCGGGCTGCGGTCTCTCGTCACCGGGGAGCACGATGCCGGACTGACGCTCGATGCCTACCTCCTGCGCTCCCTCGCCATCGCCGGATGGTCGCCCTCCTTCGCCGACTGTGCCAAGTGTGGGGAGCCCGGACCGCATCGGGCATTCTCCATCGTGTCCGGTGGCGTGGTGTGCCCCTCCTGCCGTCCCCCCGGGTCCGCCGCTCCCAACGAGTCCACGGTAGAGCTGCTCGGCGCCCTGCTCAGTGGTGACTGGACCGTTGCGGATGCCAGCGAGCCACGGGACCGCCGGGATGCCAGCGGGCTGATCGCCGCATTCCTCCAGTGGCACCTCGAGCGCGGACTGCGCTCCCTCCCGCTCGTCGATCGTTCCGGTCGGTAGCCGCCACGAGGGTGCAGGATGAGCCCATGGCCCGCCGAGCACCCGTCCGCACCCCCTCGCCCCATCCGAGTGGCGCGCAGCCTCCCGCGCTCCCCAAGGACCTCATCCCCAGGCACGTGGCGATCGTCATGGACGGCAATGGCCGTTGGGCCAAGGAGCGCGGACTTCCGCGCACGGCTGGGCACGAGGCGGGTGAGGCCAGCCTGTTCGACTGTGTCGAGGGAGCGCTCGAACTGGGCATCCAGTGGATCAGTGCCTACGCCTTCTCGACGGAGAACTGGAAGCGTTCTCCCGATGAGGTGCGCTTTCTCATGGGCTTCAACCGCGACGTCATCCGTCGCCGCCGCGACGAGATGAACGACCTCGGCGTGCGGGTGCGATGGGCCGGTCGTCGTCCGAAGCTGTGGCGCAGCGTCATCAAGGAGCTCGAGGAGGCCGAGGAGCTCACCAAGAGCAACACGCGGCTCACGCTGACCATGTGTGTGAACTACGGAGGACGGGCCGAGATAGCTGACGCCGCTGCCGCCATGGCGCGCGACGTCAAGGCCGGGCGCTTGGATCCGGATTCCATCAACGAGCGGATGTTCCACCGCTACCTCGACGAGCCGGATATGCCCGACGTCGACCTCTTCGTCCGATCCTCGGGGGAGCAGCGCACCAGCAACTTCCTCCTCTGGGAGTCGGCGTACGCCGAGCTGGTCTTCCTCGACACCCTGTGGCCGGACTTCGACCGGCGCCATCTGTGGCATGCCTGCGAGATCTACGCGTCCCGTGATCGCCGCTACGGCGGGGCTGCGCCGAATCCGCCTTCCCCGTCAGGGGGCTGAACCGCACTCAGGGCAGAGGCCGAACAGCTCGAGGGTATGGCTCACGTCGGTGAATCCGTGGTCAGCAGCGACGGAATCAGCCCAACGCTCCACCGCGGGACCCTCGACCTCCACGGTGCGTCCGCACTGACGGCAGACGAGATGGTGATGGTGGGTACCGCTGCATCGCCGGTACACACTCTCGCCGTCCTCCCGGACGATGACGTCCACTTCATCAGCCTCGGCCAGCGCAGTGAGTGTCCGGTACACGGTGGTCAGGCCGACGGTGACGCCTCCTTGGCGCAGGTAGTCGTGGATCTCCTGCGTCGACCTGAACTCGTCGAGCTCGTCGAGCGCGGTGATGACGGCGGTGCGCTGCCGCGTTGATCGGATACCGATGCCGGTGCGCTCAGTGGCCACGGCCGTCTCCGTGGTCGTGATCGTGGTCATGATGCTCGGTCGGCAGGAGCGGAGCGTCGCCGTCGAGGTCGTGGAGCGCACCCAGTCCGTAGGCCTCTGCGAGGTTCGCCTGTGTGAGGACCTCCTCGGGCCGTCCGCTGGCGATGACCCGGCCTCCAGTGAGGATCACATGGTCCGCGGCCTGAGCCTCCTCAAGGTCGTGGGTGGTGAGGATGACGGAGCAGCCGTGCTGGGGCTCGTCATGGATGATCGCGTCGATGGTCTTGGCTGACGTGATGTCCAGCCCGGTCAGCGGCTCGTCGAGCAGGAGCAGGGTGTGGTCCTGGGCGATGCCCTGTGCGACGTAGACCCTCTGCCGCTGGCCACCGGACAGCTCCGTCAGGTGTCGGCGCGAGAGGTGGGCGATGTCGAGACGCTCCATGGCGGCACGGACCCGCTCCCGGTCTCGCGACGATGGGCGTCGCAGGAAGCCCATGGTCGGGTAGCGGCCCATCATGACCGCCTCCTCGACCGTCAGAGGTGATCCCTTCTGCGGGGTGGAGTACTGCAGCACGTACGCGATCTGCGGCTGACTTCGCTGGGGAGTGGCGCCGAGGACGGACAGCGATCCGCTGTCGATGGGAAGAAGCCCGGCGATCGCATGGAGGAGCGTTGACTTGCCGGAGCCGTTGGGGCCGATGACCGCGGTGATCGACCCGGGCGGCACGGTGAAGTCCGACTCCCGCAGGGCGACCGTGTCGCCGCGCGAGACGACGACATGACGGCCGGCAACGGCATCAGGCATGGCCGACCTCCTCGAGGACACGACGCGGGGCCAGCCGGGTGATGCCGAGGACGATGAAGAACAGCACGATCGGGACGATCGCCATGGTCGCGGAGCCGGCGGTGCCGAGGTGATAGCTCAACGTGAGACCGAACCACACAGAGAACAGTCCGATGACCGCGGCGTACACCATCATGCGCGGCACGGTGCGAGCCAGAAGGCTTGCCGTCGCCGGAGGCCCGACCAGGAGTCCGAAGACGAGCAGCGTTCCCACGGACTGGTAGCTCCCGATCACTGCTGCCGCGATGAGGACGAGCAGTGCTGCATGCGTGCGGCGTGGCCTCATGCCCAGCAGTTCGGCCTTCTCGGAGTTGAAGCTCATAGCGAGCAAGGGGCGGTACAAGGCCACGGTGACGGCGACGACGATCACCGTCAACGCCGCCTGCCAGGCGAGGTCGGAGGCCGTGACGCCAAGTGCGTCCCCGAACAGGATGCTGGTCAGGCTTCCGCTGTAACTGTCCAGGCGAGAGATGATGACCACGCCGAGGGCCAGCATGCCCACGAACAGCAGGCCGATGGACGTGTCCTCGCTGAGGGCTGTCTGGCGGTGCACCATCTCGATGGCCGCGACCATGATCGCGGCAGCCACGGCGGCGCCGATGATCGGATTGATGTCGAGGACGACTGCTGCAGCGATGCCTGGCACCACTCCGTGGACGAAGGCGTCCCCGAAGAAGCTCATGCCGCGCAGGACCAACCACGTGCCGACCACGGACGTCATGAGGGCCGCCAGTGCCCCGCCGAGAAGGGCGCGCTGCTGGAAGGCCAGCGCGAAGGGCTCGAGGAACCAGTCCATGACCTCAGCGCGCCTCAGGGCTCAGGGCGTCGGCGATGAGGGCGGCGTCCGTCTGCATCATGGAGATGTAGTCCTCGGCGCCTGATCCCGGCTCGCCGACGCTGCCGACGTACAACTGGACGACCTCGATGGGCCGACCGACCTCGGAAGCCACGGCATCAGCCAGCGTCGTGGAGTCGGCGGTGTTGGCGAAGATCGCTGGCGCGTCCTCCGTCCGGATCGTGGCGACAAGGCTGGCAAGGTCCGCACTGCTGGGCTCAGCCAGCGTGCTTCCACCGGGGATGACCGTGCCGGCGATCTCGTAGCCGTAGGCCTCTGCGAGGTAGCCCAGCGCATCGTGGTCGGTGACGAGGATGCGTCGGTCGGCGGGCACGGACTCCAGTGTCGCGCGGACACCCGACTCCGCGCTGCGGATCCCGTCAGCGACCTGCGTGCCGCACTCCGCATAGGCAGTGTTGCCACCTTCGGCCAGAGCGTCGCCGATGATCTCTGCCGCGGTGGCCATGCGGGCCATGTCGAACCACACGTGCGGATCCTCGCTGCCGTGCTCGTCGGCATGGTCAGCCTGATCGTCGGCGTGGGCTCCGAAGGGGAGGGGGTCCAACCTCTCGCCCACGGCTAGGACCGTGGCTCCGTCCGACACAGCGTTGTCGAGCGAGTCCGTGAGACCGGCCTCGAGCCCGATGCCGTTGGTGATGACCAGGTCGGCGGAGACGAGCTGCGCCACCTGCTGGGACGACGGTGCGAAGTCGTGAGGGTCGGTTCCGATGGGCATGAGCGTGGTGACGGTCGCCTCGGGATCGGCGCAGGCCGCGATGTCCGAGGTGATGCTGCCGAGGATCGTCGTCGTGGTGACGATCGACGTCCCGCTGGGGGCGTCGCCGGCCGATTCGCCGGCGGAGCAGGCCGTCAGGGATGCCGTGGCCAGTACCGCAACGAGGGCCAGGACCGGGGCTGCTCGCATGCCTTGAGCCTAGGGTTAATGAAAATGACTGTCAATTCCGTCAGAGGTCGGGGTCAAGGTGATCAGAACCGGCCCATGAACTTCAGCACCACGATGCCCGCGAAGAACACCACGATCAGTGCGCGGAAGAACCGGGAGCCCGGAGACAGGGCCGGCCACGAGAGCGCGGTCAGCCACGCGAGGAAGATCCACACGACGGCGAGCAGGATGCCGCCCAGCCAGGCCCAGGAGTCGCGGAGCAGCAATCCGCCGAACAGCAGGATCGCCGGCAGCACCACGATCAGCCACCGCGGCGTGGCGTGGAGCTTGGCGAGGAGGGGAAGGCTGATGCGCTCCAGTGTGCCGCGGGCTCCCGGGCTCGTGCTGGTGGGTCGGGGGGCCGGACGTCCCGCCCCGGGTCCGCTGGGTCCACGAACGCCCCTGGGTGTGCGGCCCTTCCCCGATGAGTCCTTGCTGTTCCCTGCCATGTCTCTCCCTGACCGACCGTGCCGCCCACGCACTAACGTTCGTGGGGTGTCCCACCCTAGCCGTGCCCCGCTGGCCGACCACGTCATCGTCATCAGCCGTTTCCGTGTGTCCGATGCTGAGCGCCCCGACTTCCTCACAGCCGCCGACGACGCCCTTGCGGCGCTGACGGCGCAGGACGGGTGCCTGGCCGCGGATCTGGCGCAGGCCACGGATGATCCGCACCTGCTGCTCCTGCGCACGGAGTGGGCCGGCATCGGGGCCTACCGACGCGCGCTGTCTGCCTTCGACGTGAAGGTGCGCGCCGTTCCGCTGCTGTCCACCTGCCTGGACGAGCCGTCGGCCTTCGAGTCCGTGCGGCACTGGGATGGGGAGCGCATCGTCTCCCATACCTCGGGGCTCGCCGCCGACGCCGGTGCCGTGGGGCTCGGCCACGCGGCCGGACCGGACGTCGACCCGGTCACCTCGTGAAGGAATTCGCCGACCTCGCGGACGGCGGGCGTCAGCTGGCGGTCGCCCTGACCGCGCGCCTCGACGGGGTCGACGCACTGCTCGCTCCGATTCTGCCCAACGGGGTGCCCGTTGCCCTCGGCATCACCGCGGAGCTCCCTCTGCCCGTCGTCCCGCTCGCGACCACGCGGACCGACGAGGGCGTCCGGGTGAGCGCGAGCCCCGAGCATCTGACCGGCACCGTCGTCGTGGTGGACGACGGTGTCGAGACCGGCACCGCCGCACGGGCAGCAGCCCAGGCCCTGCGAGAAGCGGGTGTCGACCGCGTGCTCCTGGCCGTGCCCGTGTGTCCACGGGAGGCTCTGGCAGACCTCGCCCTGCGCTACGACGACGTCATCGCGGTGACCACACCACTGGTCCGGCGCAGCCTGACCTGGCACTACGAGGACTTCGACACCATCGACGAGGCGGAGGCACTGCGACGGCTGGGCGACCACTCCTCCTAGGATTGCCGCACTATGGCCAGTGATCGCGTCGACGCCGTCGTCAACCTCTGCAAGCGCCGCGGGTTCGTCTTCCCGTCCTCCGAGATCTACGGAGGCACCCGCTCCGCGTGGGACTACGGCCCGCTGGGTGTCGAGTTGAAGGAGAACGTGCGCCGCCAGTGGTGGCAGGCCGTCGTCCGCAACCGCGACGACGTCGTGGGCATCGACTCGTCGATCATCCTCGCGCCGCAGGTGTGGGAGGCCTCGGGTCACGTCAACGCGTTCGTCGACCCCCTCACCGAGTGCAGGAAGTGCCACAAGCGCTGGCGCGCCGATCAACTGATCGAGGCCTACGAGGAGAAGAACGGCAAGGAGCCCGAGAACGGCCTCGCCGACATCGTCTGCACCAATTGCGGCACCAAGGGCGACTTCACCGAGCCCAAGGACTTCAACGGCATGCTCCGCACGGCCGTCGGCCCGGTCGAGGATGCCGGCTCGGTGCACTATCTGCGACCGGAGACCGCACAGGGCATCTTCGTCAACTACCTGAACGTCATGAACGCCGCGCGCAAGAAGCCGCCGTTCGGCATCGGTCAGACGGGCAAGAGCTTCCGCAACGAGATCACGCCCGGCAACTTCATCTTCCGCACCCGTGAGTTTGAGCAGATGGAGATGGAGTTCTTCGTCAAGCCCGGCACCGATGAGGAGTGGCACGAGTACTGGATGCAGCAGCGCTGGGACTGGTACGTCGACCTCGGCATGGATCCGGAGAACATGCGCTTCTTCGAGCACCCGCAGGAGAAGCTCAGCCACTACTCCAAGCGCACCGTCGACATCGAGTACCGGTTCCGCTTTGCCGGCAGCGAGTGGGCCGAGCTCGAGGGGATCGCCAACCGCACCGATTTCGACCTCACCACTCACGGTGAGCACTCGGGCACCGACCACTCCTACTTCGATCAGGAGACCGAGGAGCGCTGGACGCCCTACGTCATCGAGCCTGCAGCGGGCCTTACCCGCGCCGTGCTCGCCTTCTTGCTCGATGCGTATGACGAGGACGAGGCCCCCAACTCGAAGGGCGGTGTCGACAAGCGCACCGTGCTGCGCTTCGACCCGCGTCTCGCGCCGGTCAAAGTGGCCGTGCTTCCGCTGTCCCGTAACGAGAAGCTCACCCCGGCGGCCAAGGAGCTCGCGGCGACGCTCCGCAAGCACTGGAACATCGAGTTCGACGATGCCGGGGCCATCGGGCGCCGCTACCGCCGTCAGGACGAAATCGGCACACCGTTCTGCGTGACGTTCGACTTCGACTCCCTCGATGACAACGCGGTGACGGTGCGCGAGCGGGATTCGATGCAGCAGGAGCGCATCGCGATCGCCGAACTCGTCGGCTGGCTGGCGCCGAAGCTGCCCGCCTGCTGATCGAGGTCAGCAGGCGCAGCGGGCGCTGACCGACCGCTGTGTGACCGGGGCTGACCCCGGATCCATCAGGCAGACCACGCGATCACCTTCGGGAACCACGGCGTACGGCTGCCCTCCGAGCAGAGACCGTGCGACGAACGCAGCGGTGAGACCGTTCACGTCGATGACGGGTCCGATCGGGAACAGTGATCGCGTCTCGTCGATGGCGTCGTCGGCCCCCGCTCGCAGCACCACCTGAAGCCCGGGCCGCACGGCAGTCGCAGCGAGGGCCACGGCGATGCTGTCGCGCTCCTCGCTCCCAGCCGCGACGAGAGCGACGGCGTTGTTGATGCCGGCCCGCTTGAGCACGCGCCGTGAGGTGGCATCGCCGATGATGACCGGGATGTTCAGGTCGCGGGCGAGTCCTAGCCCCGACGCGTGGGGGAATCGCTCGATGCCCAGCACCGCAACGCCGAGGGCTCGGAGCTCCTGGGCGAGCCGGATGCCGACCTGCCCCATGCCGACGACGATCACGTGGCCACCGTGCGGGATGACCCTGCGGCCGAACAGCGCGACGTGTCGGCCCGAGAGCAGGTGGTGGACGATGCCGGCGGCGAACGCCGCGGTGAAGCCCATCACGAGCAGCGCTGCGATCGTCGCCCAGACGAGTTCCGCCGTGTGGTCCTGCAGGTCCGGTGCCGAGATCGTGGCGGTCGTCCGAGTGGCGTCGTAGAGGGCGCGGAGCAGTGAGTTGTGCTGCAGGCCCACGAGGGTGTCGATCGCGATGATGAGGAGCAGTCCGAAGGCTCCGCCGAGGAGGACCGCCGAGCCCGAGTCGTAGGCGTGCAGTTGGCCGCGGATCCTGCCGAACAGGCCTCGGAACCGCAGTCCCGACGGTGTCGTGAAGGGTTCGACCCGGGCAAGGTCGCCACCGTCGCCCGAGGGAGTGTCGATGGCGACCCACTGGGCCTCCAGCGATGAGCCACGGCGCCGGATGGCATCGTGTTCCGGAGCGATGGCGGCCGCCACGATCGACGGCACGCTGATGGACGCGGGGGACAGCACCACGCAGTTCGGCACGTTCGCCTCGAGTTGCTTGCGCACGGTGCGGTCGAACAGCGCCACGAAGAGGCGGATGCCGGGTCGCATGTGCTCGATGACGAGGCTGTAGCGCAGGGCGCGGATGTCGTCGTGAAGCAGGACCGCGACTCCGGTGACGCCGGCGTGCAGTGCCGCCCGGAGTTCGGCGTCCGACGGATCGTCGAGGTGGATCGTCGACGTCCCGGCGTCCTGCAGGAGTGCGCACGCGCGCCGACCCACGTCGGTGTGGCCGATCACGACCACCACCCCGGTTGCTGCGTCAGTTGTTGGGGTCGACACGCCGGTGTCGACCCCAACAACTGACGCAGCAACGTCCTCGGATGCGGGATTCACGGGATGAGCCTAGGTGTCTGAATGCTCCTTCGGGGGCTCGTATCCCTCAGACTCCACCCGGGCGGCGTTCTTCGGCAGCAGCAGGCTGGTCAGGGCGCCGAGGAGGACAAACCCGCCGGCGACCCAGGCCACGAGCTTGATCGCGTCCGCGAACCCTGCTGACGCACCCTCGACGATTACCTGACCGTCCGGGGCATTCGCGAATCCGGGCAGCGCCTGGCCGGCGGAGGCCGCCATGGCGTCGGACACCTGCTCGGCCTGGGCCGCGGGAACCCCTCGGTCCTCCAGCTGTCCGGCCACACCGTTGAGGCCGAACAGCAGGGTCGCCCCGATGATCGCCGTGCCAATGGCGGCACCGACCTGGCGTGACGTGGACTGAACCGCGCTGCCCTGACCCGACTCGGCCAC
>JAURME010000082.1 GCA_030830865.1 Candidatus Nanopelagicales bacterium
GAGCTGGTTCCGTCCCGCCGGGTCCCTGGCCGAGGGCGACGCCGACGTCGTCGTCACCCCGGACACCGCGCCCTGGACCTACAGCGGCATGCACGTGTGGACGCTGAAGCCGGGGCACAACGTCACCTACACGCTGGACGGTGAGGAGGGAGTCCTCCTCCCGTTGTCGGCGAAGGACGTGCTGGTCATGGTCGACGACACCTCTCTCAACCTCGCCGGACGGTCCGGGGTCTTCGACGCCGTGTCCGACTGGGCCTACATCCCGGTCGGCTCCACGGTGACGATCTCCGGACACGGGGGCGACATCGCCCTGTGCACCGCCCGGGCCTCGGAGCATCACCCCCTCGTCCACGTGGCAGCCGACGAGGTGCCCGTCGAAGTGCGCGGCGCCGGGTTCTCCACCCGTCAGGTCACCAACATCGCGACCCCGGACTCATTCCACGGCGCGCACAAGATCAACGTGTGCGAGGTCATCACGCCGGGCGGCAACTGGTCCTCCTGGCCGCCTCACCGCCACGACGGCATCGGCGACTGCACCACCGAGAACGAGGAGATCTACTACTTCCGCATCGGCCGCGAGGACCGTCCGCACGGAGACGAGTCCGGCCAAGGCCTCTTCCACGTCTACACGGTCGACGGCTCGGTCGATGAGACCGTGACCCTGCATGACGGCGACGTCTACCTCGTGCCACAGGGCTATCACGGCCCGACCGTCGCCCCGCCGGAGTATCCGATGTACTTCCTCAACGTGCTGGCCGGCCCGCACGAGGACCGCACCATGGCGTTCTGCGACGACCCGGAGCACCACTGGATCCGCGAGTCCTGGGCGGACCAGAAGCCCGACCCCCGACTCCCCTGGACCACCGCGGCCGGACGCCGCGCCCACGCCTGACGACGCACCGGAACCTGGAGACAGACATGAAGAAGCCCATCGGCATCGCCGTCCTCGGACTCGGCTGGATGGGGCAGGCCCACAGCCGCTCGGTCCTGCGGATCCCTTCCCTGTTCCCGGAGCGGTCCTTCGACCCTGAGCTTGTCGTCTGCGCCGACACCGAGGCGGACCGCCGAACCCGTGCCGTCGATGACTTCGGCTTCCAGCGTGCCGTCGAGGACTGGCACGAGGCCGTTGCCGACCCGGGCGTCGACGCCGTGTGGGTCACCGCGCCCAACATGCTGCACGTGCCGATGATCGAGGCCGCGTGCGCCGCGGGGAAGGCCGTGTTCAGCGAGAAGCCGATCGGCGGCAAGCCCGAGCAGACCGTGGCCGCCTACCGCGCCGCCGAGGCCGCCGGAGTCACCAGCGGAGTCGGCTACAACTACATCTGGGCCCCGCTGGTGCAGCACGCCCGTCACCTGATCGCATCCGGAGAGCTCGGCGAGATCACGCACTACCGCGGCAGCTTCCTGTCCATGTACGGCAGCGACGAGATGGGCCTGCTCACGTGGCGCTTCATGCTCGACCAGGCCGGATACGGCGTGACCAGCGACATCCTCAGCCACTCGGTGTCGCTCGCGCAGTTCCTCGTCGGCGACATCGCCGAGGTCGTCGGCATGCGCAACACGACGATCCCGCTGCGCCCGATCCCCTCCGGCGCGGCCAGCCACTACGGACGCGGGCGCCCTGAGGATCCCAAGGGCGAGGTCGAGAACGAGGACTTCGCGTCCATGCTGTGCCGCTTCGAGAACGGTGCCACCGGCACCTTCGAGACCAGCCGGACCATGGTCGGCCCGGAGAGCCAGAACACGTTCGCGGTCTACGGCACCAAGGGAGCGCTGTCGTGGAACCTCGAGAAGCTCAATGAACTCCAGTACTACCGCCTCACCGATGACCCGAGCTCCGGCTACACCACCATCTACGGCGGTGACCGCTTCCCCTTCCACGGAGCGTTCGTGCCCGGTCAGGCCAACGCCATCGGCTTCGAGGACCTCGTCGCGACAGAGGACTACGTGTTCCTCGAGAGTCTCGCGAAGGGCGAGCGCTTCTCCGTCGGCTTCCGCGAGGCGGTCGACGTCGTGAGCGTGCAGCAGGCACTCATCAACTCGTGGGACTCCCGGACCTGGGAGCCCGTCACCGATCTGGCGGGAGGCTCCCGATGACCACCCGGTCCCCGAGCATCGAGACTGTTCGCATCACCACCGCGGAGGCGATCGTCCGCTATCTCATCGCTCAGCGCATCATGGTCGACGGCGATGACGTGCCGCTGTTCCCCGGGGTGATCGGCATCTTCGGGCACGGCAACGTCACGAGCCTCGGGCACTCCCTCGAGATGCACCGCGACGAGCTTCCCGTCTGGCGCGGCCAGAACGAGCAGGGCATGGGGCTGGCGGCAGCGGGGTTCACCAAGGCCATGCGTCGGCAGCAGATCATGGTCGCGACCTCCTCCATCGGACCCGGGGCGACGAACATGGTCACCGCTGCCGGTCTGGCGATGTCGAACCGACTACCTGTCCTCTTCATCGCGGGTGACGCGTTCAACTCCCGCCTCCCCGATCCAGTGCTGCAGCAGGTCGAGCACTTCGGCACACCGTCCACCACGGTGAACGATTCCTTCCGTGCCGTCGTCCGTTACTGGGATCGCATCACCGACCCAGCGCAGGTGCTGAGTTCACTGCCGCACGCGGTCGACACGATGCTCGACATCGCCGACTGTGGGCCGGCCTTCATCGGCCTGCCGCAGGACATCGCCGCCGAGGCGTACGACTACCCCGTCTCGTTCTTTGAGACGAACGTCCGCGAGATCGCGCGCCCTCGTCCCGACCGCAATCAGGTGGCGCGTGCCGCAGAGCTCATCCGCGCGGCGGAGCGACCGGTCATCATCGCCGGTGGTGGGGTCCACTACTCCCGGGCCGAGGCCGAACTGGCCACCTTCGCCGAGAACTTCGGCATCCCCGTGGTCGAGACGATCGCCGGAAAGTCATGCCTCCTCGCCGACCATCCGCGCTACGCCGGGCCCATCGGCGTCACCGGCGCCGCTCCCGCCAACGCCATCGTGGCCGAGGCTGACGTCGTCCTCGCGATCGGCACGCGCCTGGAGGACTTCACCACCAACTCCTGGACAGGGTTCGCGCCAGAAGCACAGATCATCGGCATCAACGCCGCCCGCTTCGACGCCGGCAAGCACCGCTCCCTGCCGGTCGTCGGCGACGCCCGCGAGTCCCTCGCGGATCTCACCGAGCAGCTACAGGGCTGGACGGCCGCGACTAACTGGACGGCTCAGGGCGATCGCCGCCGTGCGGAGCTCGACGCATTCGTGGCCGAGCGCACCGCCGACGATGGTGTGTGGCCGCCGAGCTATGCGCAGCTCATCGGCATGGTGCACACGTCCGCCGAACCCGAGGACTACATCCTGACCGCGGCCGGCGGGCTGCCGGGCGAGCTGAACGTCAACTGGGCGAGCAAGGGCATCGCCACCTTCGACTGCGACTACGGGTTCTCCTGCATGGGGTACGAGGTCGCCGGAGCCTGGGGCGCAGCCTTCGCCCGCAACGAGGGCCAGGTGTACTCGATGGTCGGTGACGGCTCGTACCTGATGCTGAACGCCGAGCTCTACTCGTCCGTCCTGTCCGGCCGCAAGATGATCCTGGTCATCTGCGACAACGAGGGCTTCGCCGTGATCGAGCGCCTGCAGAAGAACCAGGGCGGCGCGTCCTACAACAACATGCTGCGCGACTCGACCGGCAGCGGCAGCGGCAGCGGCGTCAGGGTGGACTTCCGCGCGCACGCTGCGTCAATGGGAGCCGTGACGTTCGAGGTGACCAGTCGCGAGGAGTTCGCCGAGGCCCTGCAGGCTGCACGTGCGGCCGATCGCTCGGCGGTCATCGTCTCCAAGGTCCGCGAGAGCGACTGGACCGAGAGCGGC
>JAURME010000083.1 GCA_030830865.1 Candidatus Nanopelagicales bacterium
AGCAGAAGACGGCGTTCACGCAAGAGGAGAAGGCTGTCATCGACGCTGAGGCTCTTGAGATGGCGAAGGACAATTTCGCGGCCAAGTACGCCCCGTATGAGCCTGGGCCTTGTACGGGCGATTCGTTCGAGTATCAGGGTAAGGCGACGTGGACGCAGGAAATCTGCAAGTCCGATGTGACGCAGACGCCGGAACCGGTGTCGGGTGAGACGAAGGTGTACGAGCAGAAGACGGCGTTCACGCAAGAGGAGAAGGCTGTCATCGACGCTGAGGCTCTTGAGATGGCGAAGGACAATTTCGCGGCCAAGTACGCCCCGTATGAGCCTGGGCCTTGTGGTGGAGGCGAGCCTGATAGAGAGACCGTGTACTGGTGTGAGGATGACTCTCAACTGAGCGCGACTCGCACGAAAACTGATGGCGAATGGGGCGAGTGGAGTCCGGTCACGCCTCCAGGAGATGCTTCAGCGTCACCTGGCACCTGCACTCCAAAGACGGTGACCTACACGGGTGCAGCGTCGCTGTCGGAGTCCGTGGTGATCTGTTCGGTTGATGGTCAGACCCTGACTCTCGAGTACGGCGGTACTGGCCGAGCCGCGAGCACGGTCTCTCAGGCGGATGCTGATGCAGCTGCGGCGGGCAAGGCCGAGTTGGACCTGGCCTACAACCGCACTGCGGTCCGGGCCAACTACCCGGATTCGACGGACGGAGCCTGTGTGCCGCCGCCCGTTGAGGAGCCTGAGCCGGTCGCAGTTCCTCTGCCGGCAACGGTGGCGGACGATCCTGAAGAACCCGTAAGCGTTGCGGTTCCCGAGGCCGCAACTATCCCGCAGGCGGTTCCCGCTGGTGAAGGAGCCTCCGCATCCTCCACTCCTGTGTGGGCGCTCATCTTGGCGCTCCTGGGGATGGTCGGAGCTGGTATCGCCAGTCTGCGCCTGCTTGGATCACGCGAGTAGCCCCCTCCTCTCGTGTGGTCCCCCTGGGGCCCGTCCCGCCGGCGGATTGAATGCGGGACGGGCCCCCACTTATGCCAGCAGCATGCTGGTGGAGGGCAACGTTGGGCTTCGTGAGCCATGAATGTTGCGGCACGGAGATTAGGCTGAAGAAGTGAAACGGGTGGCGTGGATCGTCATGGCCGTCAGTGCCGCTGCACTGGTGGTGGGCGTCGCCGTCATCGGGTGGACGCAGTGGCAGGCCTTCGAGGAAGCCAACGTCGCCACGGTGGGCAGTCGGCCCGCTGTGAGCGCCTCGGCTTCCGTCGCAAGTCCCTCCGCCTCGTCACCGGAACCCTCACCGTCGGTCACGCGCCCGGCGCCGACGCCGAGCGCCACGCCAACCCCGATGGTGACCGTGTATTCGGTGCCGCGTCGAGTGCGCATCCCGGCCATCGATGTCGCGACACGCGTCGTGCCCGTGGGCATCGATGAGAACGAGGCTCTGGAGGTGCCCGAAGATGTCCGTCTGGTCGGTTGGTACGACCTTGGCGTGCCACCCGGTGCCGACCGTGGTTCGGCGGTGCTCGTGGCCCACCGTGACAGCCGGACGCAGGGCAATGGGGTGTTCTACGACCTCGGCCGCCTTGATGTCGGCGACAGCGTGACGGTGCGCAATGACGCGGGGGAGGACCTCAGGTATTCCGTCGTCTCCCGTGAGTCGATCCGGAAAAAGCGACTGCCGTATGAGGAGCTCTTCGCGATCGATGGACCACCTCGTCTGACACTCATCAGCTGCGGGGGCTACTACGACCCGAACAACGGTGGCTATCAGGACAACGTGGTGGTGACGGCGGTGCCGCAGGCCTAGACCTCGTTCGTGCAGGTCCCGGTAAGAGCCTGGGCTCCGGCGATGTCCCCGGCTCCGAGGGTGACATCACCCTCGAGGATCGGGTACATGACCTGGGAGTCGTCATCGGTGTGACCGAGGCCGATGACGTGCCCGATCTCATGCAGCAGCAGCGCGCGCGCATCCTTCTGCGATGCGGTCGCGAGGTAGTCGACGCTGAAGATCGCTGACCCGTGCACGATGGATGTGGTCGTATGCCCATCGGGAGTGGTGACACTCTCGGCCATCGGACTGCCGATGCCCACCTGCTTGGTGCTCAGCAGTTTCGTGCTCTTGGCTCCCAGGAACGAGAACGCCACATGTCGGCTCTTCGGCTCCGCCGAGGTGCTGCGAAGTGTGGCGTCCTTCTGGTCCAGGGTGAAGGAGTCCGTGCCGGCGTATTCGAAGGTCAGTCCGGTGACGTCTGACCACTGACCGAGCGCCCACGCCAGGTCGGCGATCCGAGCCTGCGCCGCCTTCGGAGCGAGTGCCGACACGTCGACGGACCACGTGATCGGTGCGCCGCAGACGTCCCAGCCGGCCCCGGCGAAGTCCGAGCCCTCGTTCGCGAAGATGGATGTGTAGGAGGAGGTCGAGGTGGCCGAGGGGGCGGCCTGGACGGCCGGTGCGGCGGCGAGGGAGATGATGCCGAGGGACGCTCCGACGGTCGCGAGAACCCGAAGGGAGCGGCTTGTCCGGCCAGTCATCTCAGGGCACCTCCATCCTGCGTATCGATCCGTTTCCAGTGTCCATGACCGGTCTTGACCAGTCAATTTGACCGGACAGTGAGGAGAGCCCTTTTTCATGCAGAAGGGGCCCGGTCCCACGGACCGGGCCCCTTCTGGGGAGGACGACGTGTTCTACATCACGATGACCTTCAGGGTGCCGACGACGCTGGTGTCGCTGCTGCCGGGCGGGGAGGTCAGGATCGTGACCGTGGCGGTGCCCTTGCTCTTGGCCGTGACGACCCAGTCCGTGGTGGTGGACGCCCCGATGAGGCCGTTGTCGGCGGCGGGGGCCGGATCCTTCTGCAGGACGCTGACGGCCTTCTTCTTGCCCGTCACCTTGTCGCTCCAGGAGTAGCCGGTCGTGTAGTTCGTGCTCAGTCGGATCGTCGCCGACTCCCCGGGGGTCAGTCGCAGCTGCGCCGGCAGGATCGTGAGCGTCACCGTGTTGTCGATCGGCTTCGCCTGGGCGGGGGCCGCCATGACCAGCGCGGTCAGGGCCATTCCGAGGGCGGCGGCCAGAGCCAGGATTCGGCCGCGCCGGGTACCAGAAGCAGTCATCATGAGTCCTCCTCAGGTCAGGATTCGGGCCTTCAGTATGCCCTTGACCGGTCTTTGGTCCCGGCTTAACCGAAAACCGTGGACTGCCGAACGTCAGAGGTCCAGAATGAAGGAGTTCCGCCGCTCGTACGTCACTCTCGCGTGAAGGAGCGCACCATGAAGAACACCGATTCGGGCAAGAACCGTCTCAGTCGCACCGCTGCCAAGGAAGTGCCCCATCGCTCGCACGAGCGCTTCTACTCGGCCCGCACGGACGTCAAGAAGGCCTGCGAGGATCTGCAGCACCTGTTGCGCATGTCGTCGGCCCATGAGGTCGTCGTCCGCGACTTCGAGACCGCGGTCGGCCGCATCGAGCAGGACCTTCAGAACATCTCGCCGGATGAATCCAAGGCGACGTCCACCCTCAAGGACATGGGCAAGGAGGTCCAGCATCTCCAGGTCGCAGAGACCTGGGTGGCGGCCACAGACAGAGTCCTCGAGCGGCTCGGCGACTCGGTCGGTCACGCGACCCGCGACGATCTCCTCGAGGCCCAGGAGCGAGTGATGTGGTGCGTCCGGGCCGGCCACTGGGATGGCGAGCTCACATCCACCACGACCCAATTGCAGGCCCTCGTTCAGGAGGCCGAGGTCCACGCGGCCCGCGTGGCGTCCTGACATCGTCCTGAGCACCACCACAAGGGGGGCGGCCGGCGGACCGCCCCTCTTGTCATGCGCAGGTCATGCGTGGACTGCGCCGCTCGTGACTAGGTCAGTCGCCCGATCGACAGCCGGGTCTCAGCCGCCTGTCCACCCACCGCCTCGATGAGGTAGGCGGCAGGGCCGCCCTCCTCACCGGCATCGTCGCGATCGCCGATCACCTCGACCGGATCGGTGCCCTCGTACAGCAGCCCCACGCGGTCATCGGTGGCATAGGACGTCGGGAGTTCCCCCGAGGCCACGAGCCGCTGCAGCAGCGGCCGACGCTGCTCCTCGGAGTCATAGTGGACACCGTTGCCGTAGGGCAGGAAGCCCAGTGCGTTGTCGACGAGCTGAAGGTCCTTGCCGAAGGAGTCGGTCGGGCCGCCCACGTGCCAGCAGATCGACCCGGCGCTGACACCGCCGAGGACGGCTCCGCGCTCCCACGCGTCATGCATCGCCTCGTCGACGCCGTGCAGCCGCCACAGGGCCAGCAGGTTCGCCACGCTGCCGCCACCCACCCAGACCACGTCGGCGGCGGCGAGCACGTCCGCCGGCGCGCGGTTCGGCTGCGGGAACAGTGCGAGATGGTCCACGTCGCAGCCGACGTCGGACATCGCGCTGTACATCATCGACAGGTAGGACGGGTCGTCGCCGCTTGCGGTCAGGACGAAGCACACGCGGGGCCGTGGGCGTCCGGTGAGCTCCAGCGCCCGGAGCATCGTGGCACCGGGACGCACCACGCCCCACAGCCCGGTAGGAACGAAGCCACCGCTCGTGGCCAGGATGCGTCGGATCGGCGTCATGTCGGTCATTGTGCACGTCGGCCCCTCCAGGGACGCCGGAGGGAAGGCCGGGACCGCGAGGTCATCCAAGGCCCCGGTCTGACGTTCCTGCATCCGACCACAACCATCGCGATGGTCGTCGAGGTCATCAACGCACTCGGACCCGCCTGAACACTCCGGGCCTGGCCGACGAGCCGAAGCGCACTTTGCTTGGATGGTCGCCGTGACCCTGCTGGCCCTCATCGGCGAGACCGCTCTGCTGGGTGTGGCTGCGGCCTTCACTCCGTCGCTGCTCGCGCTGCAGCTCCTCGTCTGCTCCGGCGACCCGTGGCGGGCACGTGCCCGAGCGGTTGCCCTCGGTGGCGCGATGGCCTTCTTGCTGGTCGGCGGCCTGCTGTTCTTCGGCTTCGCGCAACTTCCCGGCGGAACGGATGTCCTCGAAGGTCTCGGATCGGCCCTGCGGATCTTCGGTGGCGTCGTGCTGGTGGGGTTCGCCTGGTGGCTGTTCCGCCCCCACCCGGATCTCAGCCGACGTGTGGAGCACGACATCCAGGGCTACGTGGCGCGGGCGTCCACGATGGTGTTCTGGGGCGTGGCGTTCGTCCTCAGCATCAAGGACCTGTCCTCGTTCGTGGTGCTGGCACCGGCCCTGCATGACATCGCGACGTCCGGCTACGACGTCATCGTGCAGGCGCTCCTGCTTGTGCTGCTCTACGTCCTGGCCCTCCTGCCCGTGCTGGCGCCGCCGATTGCCAGGCAGGTGTTCGGACACCGTGCGGATGCGGCGTTCCAGCGGGTCTACCGCTTCGCCATGGACCACCAATTCCAGCTCGTCGGGGGAATGGCGGCCGTCATCGCGGCCTACCTGATCGTCACCGGGGTCCTCCAGATGCTGGGATAGCCGCCCTCCGCCTCACGATGGGGCGGACGACACGCCTGGGCGCGCCGACCCCGGACTCCTCCGGTTCCGAGGGGAACGGGTTATCCTCGACACACGTGCCACGGCCGCACGCCTGCTGAGAACGCTGGGGAAGGCGAATCTCAAGGAGGCGATGATGACGATCGTGGTGAACGCCAAAGGCGCGTCGGACGCCGGGCTCTCGCTGGGGCCGGCCCGAGGTGTCGTCTTCGTGCACTCATGCCCTCGTGCGGTGGCTCCGCATGTGGAGTGGGCCATGGCGCGCGTGTTCGGCAGCCGTGTGGAGATCGACTGGGCCGAACAGCCGGTCGAACCCAGTTCGGTCCGTGCGGAGCTCATCTGGGGCGGCCCGGGTGGCACGGGGGCCAAGATCGCGAGCGCTCTCCACGCCTTCCGTCAACTGCGCCACGAGGTAACCGAGGATCCGAGTCCGGGCCGCGAGGGCGAGCGGTTCTCCTTCACACCCACCCTCGGCCTGTTCCGTTCGACCATCGGCGTGCACGGTGACGTCATGGTGCCCGAGGACCGCCTGCGGACGGCCATGAGCCAGGTGCTCACAACGGGGGAGTCCCTCGCCGGCGAGGTCGCCCGGCTCATCGGCACCCCGTGGGATGAGGAGCTCGAGCCGTTCCGCAGTGCCCACGAGGGGTCAACCGTGCGGGTGCTGCACCAGGTCGTGTGACCGGTCTGCCGTTTCTCCCGCGTGCCGGGAAGACGGTCAGAGGGGGATGTTGCCGTGCTGTCCCCGCACGCCCGGGGTGTCCCAGAGGACCTTCGCCACGGTCGTGCGGGTGAGGGAGGGATCGACGACCTCGTCGACGACACCCATCTCGACGGCGCGGGCGATGCCTCCGGAGATGACCTCGTGCTCGGCGGCGAGCTCGAGTTCGACCTGGGCGCGGGACTCCTCGGGGACCTCGGCGAGCCGACGTCGGTGCAGAACCCGGATTGCCGCGACGGCGCCCATGACCGCCACCTCGGCGTCGGGCCAGGCGAAGACCTTGGTGGCACCCAGGGACGCTGAGTTCATGGCCACGAACGCTCCGCCGTAGGCCTTGCGTGTGACGACGGTGACGCGGGGGACGACACACTCCGCGAAGGCGTGCAGCAGCTTTGCGCCGCGGCGCACGACACCCTCCCACTCCTGGCCGACACCCGGCAGGTAGCCCGGGACGTCGACCAGGACGACCAGCGGCACAGCGAACGCATCACACATGCGGACGAAGCGAGCGGCCTTCTCCGCGCTGTTGGAGTCCAGGCAGCCTCCGAGGCGCAGGGGGTTGTTGGCGACGATGCCGACGGTGCGCCCGCCGAGGCGCCCGAGGCCGACCACGATGTTGGGGGCCCACTTCGCGTGCAGCTCGACGAATGTGCCCGAATCGCAGAATCCCTCGATCATGGGGTGAACGTCGTAGGCACGACGAGAGGAATCCGGGAGCGTGGCCCCCAGATCGACGTCGTGGATGGCCTCGATGTCGAGGGAGCCCTGGTAGCCCAGGAGGGTCGCGAGGACCCGTGCCTGCTCCAGGGCCTCGTCCTCGGAGTCCGTCGTGATGTGGACGACGCCACTGCGGCGACCGTGCGGCTCAGGGCCACCGAGGCGGTCCATGTCAACGTCCTCGCCGGTGACGGAGCGGACGACCTCCGGGCCGGTGACAAAGATGCGGCCGGCCGGGCCGAGGATGACGATGTCGGTCAGTGCCGGTCCATAGGCCGCACCGCCGGCGGCGGGACCGAGCACCACGGAGATCTGTGGGACCTTGCCCGAGATGCGGGTCTGGGCGGCG
>JAURME010000084.1 GCA_030830865.1 Candidatus Nanopelagicales bacterium
AGTTCGGCTTCGTCGTGCTCGCGCACCCGACCCGCGGTGGCACCATCTGGGTGATCCCCATCCGCGCCGAGACCATGTTGCCGGCGGACGGTGCGTTGCGCGTCTGGCGCAGCGATGACGCAGGTGACACCTGGACAGCACGGGGCACTGGCCTGCCGGACGACTTCTATGCCGCGGTCCTGCGGGATGCCGCCCACGTGGTGCCCTACGACGGCGACGCCGCCCTCGCCTTCGGGACACGCAATGGCCACGTCTACGTCAGCCTCGACGGAGGCGACACCTTCTCGGAGGTCGTTCGCGACCTGCCGGACGTGCTGTCCCTGCGGATCTGGCCGGCGTGATCGTCCGAGTGCTCCTGCCGGGCGCGCTCACCGAGTTCGCCGGGGGTCAGCGCGAACTGACGGTCGATCAACCGGAGGGTTGCACCGTCGCGGACATTGTGGGGTCGCTGGCCGCGACCCATCCCGCGCTGGCACGTCGCATCGTCGACGAGACGGGGCAGTTGCGGCGTTTCGTCAACGTGTACGTGGGAAGCGATGAGTGCCGTCGCATCGGGGAACTGGCCGCGGTCGTCCCCGCCGGTTGCGACATCCACATCATCGGCTCCATCGCCGGCGGGTGACACGGGCCCTAGCCGTGACCCGAGTCAGCTTCAGACCTTCGAGGTGTCGCGGCCACCTCCCCTGGGGCCCTTGCGCAGGCTCTCGGGAGCCTGCGCAGCCGACCGGTGCGTCAGGCCTGAGAAGTGCTGACCGGCCGCCCCTTCCACGACAAGGACCCCCGCCGGTGTCGCGCCATCGAGCGCACCGTCAGGGCCGCGAATGCCGTGGCCGACGCCGGCATCGTCAGGGCGTCCGGGGCCAGCCGCTCGCGGGTGACCGCAGCCACCGCGGCACGGCCCAGGACCCCCGAGGCATAGCCGACCAGGCCCCACCGGCGGGCGACCGGATCCCGCGTGGTCAGGGCGATCGCCGGTGGGGCGGCGTAGATCGCCACCATCACCGTGGCCATGGAGATCGCCTTGGCGTTCGACCCGAAGACCGACCACAGGGACTTCTCGTAGCCCGCGACGACCTCGGCCGTCCCCTCATACATCCGGCAGGTGGCCAGGTGGCAGCCGTTGATGGGACCCCCGCGGAACCCGTTCCGCTTCAGTGCCCTGAGCACCTCGACGTCCTCCACGACGAAGGACGCCACGGATGAGTGCCCGCCCGAAGCCCGGTAAGCGTCGGCGTCGATGACGAGGAACTGCCCGATGGCCGCCGACCACAGCGGATGCGTCGTTCGCGACAGTGCCATCGGCAGCGTCGCGATCCACGACCACGTGACCATCGGCTGCGTCAGGCGCTCCAGCCACGTGTCCGCGATCTGGCGTGGATATGGGGAGATCAGCGCAACCCCCGACTCACGCAGGAGGCGGACGGCCGTCGCCACGGCTGAAGGGTCCAGGACGACGTCGGCGTCGACGAAGACGAGGACGTGGCCGGTGGCCGCCTGTCCGAGCCGGTGGCAGGCCCAGGGCTTGCCGAGCCAGCCGTCCGGGGGATGCTCGTCGGGCCCGTCGATGATCCGCACGCGGGGGTCGTCCCGGGTCACCTCACGGACGAGTGCGGACGTGCCGTCCGTCGATCCGTCATCGAGGATGACGATCTCGAGGTCGTCGAGTCCCTGCTGGGCGAGGACGGATTCCACGCAGGCCCGAAGTCGGTGCGCCTCGTTCCGCAGGGGGAGCAGGATCGACACCCGCTCCCGCACGCGTGCCTGCGGATCCGGTCGCGGCGACCACACCTGTGCAAGGTTCGCGACAGTATGCGCCAGCAGCGCGATGGAAGCGGCTGAGCCTGCCTGCGCGACCGCCCTCAGCGGCCGGACACCTACCACGGCACGCAAGAGTAGAACGTCCGCCCGTTGCTGTGGAACGATTTTTGCGCTTCTTCTGTCGATCGGGCGTGGGCTCCGGCACGGGTCGGATGTGGATACCTAGGGTGTCCGGAGTGGCACCCGGGAGGTCCTTGTGAGAATGACCGCGCTCGCACTCATCGGCGCCGGCGTCATGCTCGCCGGCTGCTCGAGTTCGTCGACCGTCGATGAGGTGATCCCGGCGCCCCCGTCACCCCCACCGGCCGACATCACCACGATCAATGGTGAGGTCCCGCCCGGTGAGCCGACCAAGGTGACCGTCTCGGAGACGCTGCTCGACGTGGTCGACGAGGGCCTGCAGCACCTCGTCTATCAGGACACGCGCCAACCGGGCACCCGATCACCCATCCATGAGCATCCCTACGGCGGGACGACCTGCGTGATCGCCGGGCAGATGACCCTGTACCTCGAGGGCTCCGAGCCGCAGGTCGCCAACCAGGGTGACTGCTACTGGATGCCGCCCGGCCTGCCCATGACCGGCGTCAGCACCGGTGAGGACTACGCGATCATGCTCGACAACTTCGCGGTGCCACCCGGTGAGCCGGTCTGGTGGGTCGTGGAACCCGGGGAATCCGACCTCGAGCAGAACTTCGGCGCGGACGACGGCGCTGACGCCGGCCACATGTGACTGACGCCGATGTCGCTCCGCTGATCCCTGGTCGAGATCCTGGACCCGAAGGCATCACTCGGGTGGATTCAGATGCCAGAACCCGCTGTGGGCCAGCCGTCCTTCTCGAGCCGCGTGGCCACGGCGGTTCGCCGGAACCACAGCCCCTGCGGCTGCGAGGATGTGCTCGATGTCCCGCACCTTTGGAGTCGAAACATGATCTCCGCGCGCCTGTCCGAGGAGAGCGTCCGGCGGATGATGAAGTCCGTCTTCATCGACGGACCCCTGAGCGGAGCTCCCTCCACCAAGTTCTGGGTGCTCCTCGTCCTGTCTGGGATCATCGCGACCGCGGGCGTCATCGGCGACTCCGTCGCCACTGTGATCGGCGCGATGATCGTGGCACCGCTGATGACACCGATCCTCGGGATCGCTCTGGCTGGTGTGCTGGCCGACCATCATCGAATCATTCGCAGTGCCTTGTTCGTCCTCGGCGGCGCGCTGGTCGTCATCTCCCTCGCCTTCATCATCAGCATCTTCTTCGCACCCCCGAATGACTACGCCACCAACGGGCAGGTCATCGGACGCATCAGCCCCTCGCTGATCGATCTGCTCGCTGCCTTGGCCACCGGCCTGGTCGGTGCCTTCGCCCTTGTCCGATCCGACATCTCCGACACCCTCCCGGGCGTCGCCATCGCCATCTCCCTCGTCCCGCCCCTGGCGGTGACCGGGATGCTCCTGCAGGTCGGCAGATATGGCGATGCCGGACAGAGCCTCCTTCTCTTCGGCACCAACGTCGCAGCGATCATCGCGACCGGCACGTTGGTGCTGCTGCTCTACCGGGTCCGGGGAGCAGCCCAGGGTTCCGGGATGACGGTGGGGGCCTTCCGACGAAGGAGGTTGCTCGTCGTCATCGGGGCCGTCGTCGCAGTCGCGATCCCCCTTGCCGTGGGCACGGCCGCCGTCGCCCGGGATCAGAGCCTGCAGGTGACCTTGGAACCAGCAGCGGAAAGGTGGGCCGACACCGCAGGCTGGGCCATCTCGGAGGTGAATGTCCGCAACGGCAAGGCGACCATCTTCGCTGTCGGGCCGCGGCCTGAGCCCGACGCCGAGCCCCTTCGTGACGCCTTGGACGACGCCGGTTACACCGATGTCGACCTGACGGTCGTCACCGCAGATGGTCAGGTACAGATCTGCCCCGCGAGGACCGGCGCATGTGGAGATGACCTCGGCACACCGGGCACCACCGAGACATCAGGAGACTGACACCCGCTCCAGGATCCACCGCAGGCCCTTGACGATGATCGCCGGCTGGTCGCGCTGGACGACATGCCCTGATCGTGTTGCGAACCAGTGCTGGCTCTGAGCCGACAGATTCGCGGCCCGCGCCTGCTCACGGTTCCACTTGCGATCGGCCCACGACGACCCGTTGCCGGGCTCCCCGGCGGTGATGATGACGAGTGGGGTGTCCTTCAGGTCCGGGCCGCCCTTCGTGGCCCGCTCGCTGGCACCCATATCGATCGTCGTCCCACCCTCATGCCAGTCGCCTGAGTAGCTCGGCAAGAACGTTCGGTGGATTCCCGGGTACACCGCGTCGACGAGCATCACACCATCGACTTGCCCCGGAGTCTGTGCAGCGAACGCGCGGGCGACCAGGCCACCGTAGGAGTGGGCGATCAGGACGTAGGGGCCGGACTCGCCCGCGGCTGTCAGTGCTTCGCGCAGTTCATCTGCATGCTCACCCGCGTCGGTGCGCTTGCTCCCCTTGCGCTTGGGACTGTCACCGAGGCCGGGCCGATCGACCTCGCACACCCGGGTATGCCGCGTCATCCCCTTCAGGGCCGGTCGCCACATGGTGTGGTCGGCGCCGAGACCGTTGATGAGGACTGCCGCCGGGGAGCCAGTGCCGGTGCAGGAGACCCACATCCGCTGCCCGTCGGCGTCGACGACCTGCCCTGCCGCGCGAGCAGGACCACCGGTGGCGATCACGATCGCGGTGACGCCAAGTGCGGCAAGAAGGCGCCTCACGCGCAGTAGCGCCCGTCGACACACGGGCACGGGCCTGGGTGTTCCATCACAGGTCCGAGTATGTCGATATGCGCCGATTGAACCGCTGACCACTGCCACGTCTCCCGTGCATCACCCGAGTGTCGGCGGGCTGTGGTTCCACCCCCGGCGCTATTCGACGCGCCCTACAAGGTCGACCCCGTCAGGAAGGTACGCCCCGTCGATCATCAGGGCTATCTCGATGCCCGCGTCGGCCGGGCTGGTCGCCGCGATCGGAATGCTGATCTCGTAGACGCCCGCAGACACGCGCGCTGAGGGCAGGACGACCGGAAGCCCACGCGCGAGACGGTCACCCTGGCTGATGAGGAGCGCGCCTTCCGGAGTGTCGGGCTGCACCTGGATATCGACGTAGTCGGTGGGAACGACGGATCCGTAGAACGTGATGTCGTCGTCGGTCTCATCCCCGGACACCGTGACGGTCCAGGTGAGGCGACCCCCGGGTGTGGTGAAGACGGTCGGCTCAACCACGTCGGCAACGCGCACCTGACCACCAGATGCGACGACAGTCACGTGGCCTACGGCATCGCCCACACTCGCGCCGCTGAGCGCGTAGATGTTCACCTGCGCCGTCCGAGTCTGCCCGGGTCCGGAGGCCGTGGGCATGACGATGTCGACGGGAATGGTGGTGTTGCGACTTCCGGGCGCGACGCTCACGATGCCCGCGCTGTCCTGGATGACACGCGAGGCACTGTTCGCAGAGACCGTGTACGCGAACTCGGCGCCGAGTCGACTGGGAGCGTCGAGTCTGATCGGGACGTCGATGGTCTGCTCCCCAGGACCGGCAGCCAGGAAGACGTCACTGATCGAGGCCGTGGGCAGGAGGCGTGACGCCGCCACGGACTCCTGCCGACGAGCACTGGCGTCCAGCAGCCAGGCGCGACCCGAACCTGTGGTGGTGATGCCGATGTCGGTGATGTCCGAGAGGTCGATGCCATTGACGTTCCCCAGGTCGGACCACAGAGTCTGCGGCCACAGCCGCAGGGCGCGGTCTCCGAAGGTGAGGGGTCTGACAGAGGGTCCGGAGGTCGTGAGCTCAGCCACTTTGCCGCTGCCGTCACGAAGCGCCAGGCCGACTTTTCCCTTTGACGTCGGGTCGAGAACGACTCGCGCCGAGATCCTCGGGGAATCCGACACGTCCACAGCCTCGGGCAGTGCGACCCACGTGGTGCCCGCCCTGCTCCAACTGGTGTCCACGGCGAAGCGGTTGGGCAGATCGTAGGTCCATTGAGGACCCAGCCATGCGGTCGCGAATTCAGGAGCCAGGAGGTCCACACTCGCGCACGAATCCTCACCAGCGACAACCAACATGCTTCCCCGGCAGACCGCAGAAGTGTCCCCACGGCTCTGCAGGCGAGTGTCGGGCGTGGGCACGAAAATGAGTCGGTCCGGGCCGCCGATGCTGGACGAACGTGTGGGCACGCCGACACGATCCACCTGCGCGGGGATGGCACCTGTGCCATCGAAGTAGCGGCGCACATCCTCATTGCCGTCCTGGACCATGCGTGCGAATTCGACGAGATACGGGCGCCCGACCCCACGTTCCCTCGACGGCGTGAGCCGCAGATCCTCGCTGCATGAGCCGTTCTCAGTGGTGTCCTGGTACAGGTACGTGGCATCGTCTGAACCCGTATCCGACACCGAGAGACCGGGCGTCCATTCGGTGTTCAGGTAATTGTGATTGGCTCCCGGCACCCATACCGATGACTGCAGGGCGGATCGAGAGCCGTACAGGTCCCGTGAGCGGTCCACATATGACTGTCCCGCAAGGTTGTAGACGTCTCCGTCGCATGCCGGCAGCAGGTTCACCACCGGAATGGACCCGACGGCCTGGAGGGAGTTGTTCACGGGCGCGAAATTCATGACGCCGCCGATCGCGAACGGGGAGTCGTTCACTCGATTGATCTGCTGGGCTGCATGCATGACACCCTCACCCCCTCGACTGTGACCCATGAGCACGACGCTGCGCAGGTCGACCCGGCCCTTGAGCGCGCCGTCGTAGGTGAGCCCGCTGTCGGCGTTGGCCAGACTCTGAAGGTGGTGCTCGATGAGTGATCCCCGAGCCGTCATCTCTGTCGCAGTGTTGGCGTTGGCCTGCGCGTTTATGCCGTCAGCGCTGACGCTCACCACGATTCGTCCGTCGCGCGCCAGTGCGTCGGCCACGTAGCGGTAGCCCTGATAACTGGGCACCGGTGTGTCTCCGGAGTCGAAGCACCACGTGGGCGAGGGAGCGCTGGAGGATCCGGTTTCGTAGCAGAAGGCGTGCTGACCATGAAGGAGAACGACGACGGGGTGACGCTTCATCGGCAAGGTTCCGTCTGCGGTGACCGGGAACGTCACCTCAGCGACATCCTCCACGAGCAGGGGCAAGCCGACGTCCACAGACTCCCAGCCGTTGTTCACGACGATGCGCTGGATGCCTGTCGCCTCTGGCTGCGCTGCCGCCGGTCCGACGGTCAATGTGGCGATGGCAGCGACCATGCAGGTCACAACGGTGAGCGTTCGACGTGGCCGCAACATCAATCTCCCGACAAGTCTCTGGGTCCAGAAAGGAGCACCATGGCACCTCACGTGCAGAAGCCGCCATCACAGCAGGGCTGGATGTAGTAGCAGCGGGGACAGAAGTCCTTGCCCCCGCGACGCTCCATCTCCGTGGTCTCGCACGCCGGGCATGGCCCCGGTTCTCCCATCACCTGAACAGTATCGGGGACCTCGGCCGGGGGATCACGCAGCCACACGGACACCACCGTCTGATAGCGCGCGATCGGGCTTGGGGGGGTCCTTTCGGGACAGAAACATCGGGACCCGACGTGGAGTGTCAGGCAGGAGGCGGTGCGCGTCCCCCGGAGCCGCGGTTCGGCGGGTTAGCATCGACTCACGTCCCGCGTGGGGCGTGTCGGCGCGCGCCGAATGACAGGCGGGAGAGCACGTGGGTCTGCTGGAGCGGTTCGAGGACTCCCTGGACCGGATGGTCAACGGAGCCTTCGCCCGGGCCTTCAAGGCCGAGGTGCAGCCGGTAGAGATCGCGTCCGCCCTCCAGCGGGAGGTCAACGACC
>JAURME010000085.1 GCA_030830865.1 Candidatus Nanopelagicales bacterium
CACCCGGTACCGCGAACCTCCCGACAGACTCTGCGGCTCAGTGGGAGGACATCCTCATCACAGGCACCGCACCCGGCTTCGCGCCGGTGGGCCAGCTGCTCACCATGGAGCGGTTCCTTCCGTCCAGCACGAGCGGCGGCGGGACCTTCAAGACCCTGAACATCACCACCACGGTGCAGAAGGGCGGCAACTTCGCGCTGCACTTCCAGCTCGCCATGCCCGGTACCTACGGCTATCGCGTCGGCTACCTCACCAACAGCGCGACGCCGGAGTTCATCGGCTTCCAGTTCCAGTTCACGACGACGGGCAATGGCAAGGCCGTTCCGTCCGCAGGATCGGACAAGGTCGTCAAGCTCAACGCCACCCAACTGCGCAAGGCTGGATTCACTCGGTCGGTCAATACGACCGCATGGGGCGGCACTGCGACGATCAGCTCGAATCGGGTTTCCGCGGGCGCTCCGGTCACGATCCAGGGCACAGCACCGGCAGAGGTGAAGCCCGGATCGATCCTGACCCTGAACCGATTCGTCCCGACGGACAAGTTCGGATCGGGCAGCTTCGAGAGCGTCCCGGGCGTGCAGACGCAGGTGGCGACGGACGGGACGTTCCAGCTGACCTTCGAGATCAACCAGGTCGGCAGGTACGGCTACACCCTCGGCACGGCTGTGGGCGAGGAGTGGGTCGGCATGGAGTTCCAGCTCCGCACCACGTAGCGATCGACCGAGGACGCGAACAGGCGGCCGGGCCCTCTCGGGTTCCGGCCGCCTGTTCGTCCCGTCGGAGCCCCCGGTCAGGTTTGAACTGACGACCTACCGCTTACAAGGCGGTTGCTCTACCACTGAGCTACAGGGGCGAAAGCAAGAAGACTACCGAGCGTCACACAGGTCCGATAAACCGCTCGGCGTTGATGCGCAGGATGGCGTTCTGCTGGTCCGCGAGCAGGGCCGACTCCCGTATGACACGGCCAGCGGGGCGCTCCCCGAGGGGGTACGGGTAGTCGCTTCCGAGGACGATGCGATCGGGTCCGTGGACCTTCACGAGGACGTCGAGCGCCGGTTCGGTGAACACGACGGAGTCGACGTAGACCCGATGCGCGTAGTGGCTGGGCGGGTGCTCGCTGTCGGCGCCGACGAGATCGCGGCGCTGCTGCCAGGCGTTGTCGGCCCGGCCGGTCCAGTAGGCGAAGGAGCCGCCGCCATGGGCGAACCCGATGCGTAGGCTCTCGGGAAGGCGGTCGAACGCCCCGCTGAGGGCCAGCCGCAGCAGGCTGAGCTGAGTCTCTGCGGGCATGCCGACCAGCCACTCCAGCATCCACGGATCGGTGCGCGCGGCCGGTGTCATGTCCCACGGGTGGACGAGCACCGGAACGTCGCGGTCGGCGCAGTGCTGCAGGAAGGCGAGTACGCCCTCATCGTCGAGGTCTCGGTCATCGACGTGGTTGCCGATCTCGACTCCGCGGTGGCCGTTGTCGATCGACCGATCGAGTTCTCGGCAGGCAGCGTCGGTGTCCTGGAGGGGGACCTGGCAGAACGGCAGCAGCCGGTCGGGGGCCTGCGCCGTGACCTCGAGGGTGAGGTCGTTGAAGATCCCGGCCACGCGGGCGGCGTCCTGCGGGTCGTTGTCATAGCCGAAGAACACGGGCGTGGGCAGCACGACCTGGACGTCCACGTCGTCGGCATCCATGTCCGCGAGTCGCGTGTCGGCGTTCCAACATGCGTCCGTGATGCGACGGAACTCCCGATCACCGCGCATGATCGTCGCCGTCTCGGCCGAGTCGCGTCGCAGCCACGGTGCGTCAGGCGAGCCGAGGTCCGGCCAACCGGGCGGGACGACGTGCGTGTGCACATCGGTGACAGGCGGCAGCGGCGACACGTCAGCCCTTGCCCGGATGGACCGTGCCGCAGGCTTCGCAGGTGCGGGCCTGCTCGTCGCCGTAGAACGCCTCGAACACCGGGGGCAGGTCCGTGACGATGTCGGTGACCTGCAGCTCGACGTCGTGGATGAGGGCGTTGCACGACGGGCAGTACCACTGGAAGCGCTCAAGGGTGCCGGGCTCACGCGGCCGCTCGAAGACGAGGCCGATCGAGCCGGCCTCGGGACGCTGAGGCGAGTGCGGCATGTTGCGCGGCAGCACCCACATCTCGCCCGGCCCGATGGTCACGCGATCGGGGCCGTCCGGGGTCATGAGGTTCACGTGCATCGTGCCCTTGAGTTGGTAGAAGACCTCCTCGTAGGGGTCCACGTGGAAGTCGGTGCGCTGGTTCGGGCCGCCGACCACCATGACGATGAAGTCCTGCTGCCCGGGGAACACCTCCTTGTTGCCGACCGGGGGCTTGAGGTTCGGACCGTGCTGGGCCAGCCACGCCTCGAAGTCGAGGGTCGTCGTCAGGTCCTTCGCATCGTCGGCCATATCATGCCTCCGGCTTGTAGGCGACGGCCTGCATCTCGATGAGCAGGTCCGGGTGGGGCAGTTCGCGGACGGCCACGGTGGTGCGGGTGGGACCGTCCTCGGTGAAGTACTCCGCGTATGTCTCGTTGTACGCGGCGAAGTCCGCCATGTCGACGAGGAAGGCGGTGATCTGCACGAGGTCCCCGAGGCCGGCACCGGCCGCGGTGAGGATGTCGCGGATGTTCTCGATGACGGCCGCGGTCTGCAGCCGGACGTCGAGCACCTTCTCGCCGTCGACTATGTCGACACCGACGAAGGTGTCGTCGGGGCGTCGGCTCGAGGTCCCGGACACGTAGATGAAGTCGCCGGCGCGCTTGGCGTGGGGGAATCGTCCGCGCGGTTTCGCCTTGCCCGCCACGACGTGGCTCTCGGTCGTCATCAGCTTCCCTTCCGTGCGACGCGGGCGAGGATGCCGAGAGCGGCACCGGCCGCCACCGCACCGGCGGCTGCGGCCCCGGCGATGAGCGTCCCGCGCTGGCGCTTGTCGCGCTCGATCACCTCGGCGTACGGGATCGTCGTGAACGAGACCATCTCGTACCGGGACATGTACCTGCCGGGTAAGGCGCGCTCGAGCGCGTGCTCCACCTTCTTGGACGCCCGGAACGTCGGGGAGGCGACCTTGTCGCGCATCTCCACGAAGTTCTCCTGCGCCATCTGGGCGATGGCCCTGGCGTTGGGCTGACGTCGCTCCTGATATCGAGGCAGGGCCAGGGCCCAGTCGTCGCCGGTCTCCTCCAGGCAGCGATCCAGCTCGACGACGTCCTCGAAGCCGCAGTTCGCGCCCTGGCCGAAGAACGGCAGGATCGCATGCGCGGCGTCACCGATCAGCGCGACGCGACCCTCGGCCTGCCACGGGTCGGCATGCAGCGTTGCCAGCAGACCGACCGGGTTGTGCTGGAAGTCGTCGACGAGCGTGGGCATCAGTGGCACGGCGTCGGGGTAGACAGTCGTGAAGTGCTCGACGATCTGCTCGGACGCCTGGAACCGGTCGAAGTCGGCCTCAGGCCAGAACAGCGTGCAGGTGAATGAACGGTCCGGGTTGGGCAGCGCGATCATCATCGACGAGCCGCGCGGCCAGATGTGGAGGGCGTCGGGATCCAAGGCGAAGTCACCGTGGACAGCCGGGATGGTGAGCTCCTTGTAGCCGTAGGCCTCCTGCTCGGTGACCACGCTCATGCGTCCCTCGAACTCCAGGGAGTTGCGCACCGCGCTGCCGAACCCGTCGCTGGCGATGACGATGTCGGGTTCGAGGACCTCGACGGTGTCGCCACGGGTGATCGCGAGGGAACCCGGGCCGAGTCCGTAACCGGTTGTCCGCACATCGAAGTGCAGCGTCACGCCGGATGTGGCCTCGGCAGCGTCCAGAAGGGTGGCGTTGAGGGCGCCGCGACTGATCGAGTTGATGGCCCGGTCGCCGGTGGCGGAGTACGACTGGAACGTCAGATGGCCGTTGACGTCGTGCATCATCCGACCGTGCATCGGCAGGGCGGGTGCCATGACGGTATCGACGAGATCGATGCGTCGGAGGGCGTCGATACCACGCTCCGACAAGGCGAGGTTGATGGACCGGCCACGCTCGACCTCGGCCGTGCGAGGATCGGGGCGTCGTTCGTAGACATCCACCTGATAGCCGCGCCGCCCGAGGTAGCAGGCGAGCAGGGAGCCGACGAGTCCGCCACCGACGATCGCGACGCGCGTGTCGGATGTGGTCATGAGATGCCCTTCCCGGAGAGTTCCTGACTGAGCGCATCCGCTGCCCGCCAGCAGTCGTGGAACGTGCAGTACAGGGGTGCCGGAGCGAGGCGGACGATGTCGGGCCGGCGGTCGTCGGCCACGACTCCCCAGTTCTCGCTGAGGCGCTCGGTGAGCTGGCCGGCGTCGGTCGGCACGCGCACGGACAGCTGCGCGCCGTGATGGGCGTCGTCGGCGGGGGTGATGATGGTGAAGCCGCAATCCTCCTGGACTGCTCCGAGCAGTCCGCGCAGGTAGGCGGTCAGCCGCAGGCTGCGGTCCCGTACGGCATTCATCCCCACCGAGTCGAAGATCGACAGCGAGGTGCGCACGGGACCCATCGCCATGATCGGCGGGTTCGACAGCGACCACGCGTCGGCGCTGGCCTGCGGCTCGGACTCCGGCCGCATCTCGAATCGGCTCGACGGGTCGGTGCTCCACCACCCCTCGAGCCGAGGGATCGTCCGGTCGTCCAGATGACGCTCGTGGACGAAGGCACCGGCGACGGCGCCAGGCCCGGAGTTGAGGTACTTGTACGAGCACCAGGCGGCGAAGTCGACGTCCCAGTCGTGCAGGCGCAGGGGCACGTTGCCCGCGGCATGCGCGAGATCCCAACCGGAGAAGGCGCCGATCTCTCGCGTGGCTGCGGTGATCTCCGGGATGTCCATGAGCTCACCGGTGAGGTAGTTGACCCCGCCGATCATGACGGTCGCGATGGAGTGGGCGTGCTCGTGCAGCGTGCGCAGGACATCCTCGGTGCGCAGGACGTCCTCGCCGTCGCGCGGGCGCAGTCGCAGCACCGCGGTGTCGGGGTCATGGCCGCGGAAGGCCACATGGCTGCGCACGGCATAGGAGTCCGAGGAAAAGCAGCGGTCCTCGATGACGATCCGGTGCCGGATGGCGGTCGGTCGGTAGAAGGACGCCAGTAGCAGGTGGAGATTGACGGTCAGCGAGTTCATGACGACGACCTCGCGTGGCAGGGCTCCGACGAGCCGGGCCGCAGGGTCGCGCAGTTCCTCGTGATACGGGAGCCAGGGCCGATCGGCATCCATGTGGCCGTGCACGCCGTACTGCTCCCACGCGTCGAGGTCGGCCATGAGCTCCGCGCGCGTCGCCCGCGGTTGGAGCCCGAGGGAATTGCCGGCCAGGTAGGCGGCGAGCGGGAACTCCCCGCCGGGGGCCGGAGGGATGAGGAACTCCTCTCGTCGAAGTGCCTCGTCGGTGACCATGTCGAGTCGGAGTGCGTCCTCCTCGCTCGTGTCGGTCATGAGTTCATTCAATACCGCTGACCGCTGCCATGCCCTGCAGTTCCGTGATGACGCCGGACCAGACCGCATGCGTCGGGTCGATCAGCTCGAAGTGCCCGATGCCGAGCAGGAGGTGCAGGCGCACGTCGCCCCGATTCGCATATGTCTCGGACATTTCCACGGGGACAAGGCTGTCCGCCTCGCCGTGCATGACGACGACGGGCATCCCAGGCACCGGCAGGGCGCCGGGGTCGAGGTCGGGCCGGTCCGGGGCCGGGGACCCGAGGAAGGCCCGCACCGCACCGTCATCCAGATCGAGCCGGTCGGCCTCGGTCAGGCTCGCGAGAGGGGCTAGGGCCAGGACCCCGGCGACGGGCAGATCGTCACGGGTGGCGGCGAGCAGGGCGAGGTGGCCGCCGGCGGAGTGCCCGACGAGCAGGATCCCGTTGTCGACCGGGGCTTCGCTTGACGCGTGCCGGATCGCCGCGGCGACGTCGTCGACCATGGAATCGGGGCGCCCCGGCTCCCGGCGGTACTCGACGAGCGCTGTGGGGAACCCCGCGGCGGCCAGGCCAGCTGCTGCGGAACGGGCGTGGTCCCGGTCGTACTCGGGGCGCCAGTAGCCGCCATGGATGAACACGACCGTCGGCATGTCCGTCGGGCCGTCCGGCAGGTATCGGTCGATCACCTGATCAGGGTGCGGACCGTAGCTCTGCCGGGCGTCGGGTGCAGGCCCCGGTCGAGACAGGATGCTGCGGTCTTCGGGCACAGGATGAGTATGGCAACGCGCCTACACTGACGAGCGATGTTCGATCTCGTCTACCCGGCCCAGGAGGCGGGGCTGGCCTGGTGGCCGGTCGCGCTCGTCCTTGTGCTGCTCGTCGTGCTGAACGTCGTCAACAACCGGGTGGCGCCACAGACCCACTACCTGCTCTGGGCCTTCGGCGGCTCGGTGCTCCTGCTCGCGATCGGCCTGCTGGACGGGAACACCTGGACCGACATGGGGCTTGGCTGGGGCTACCTGCTGCCCGGTCTGCTGTGGGCGGCCGGCTGCATCGGGCTCATCACCGCCGTCTACGTCGTCGGGTCGGTCTTCCGCAAGACCCGCACGGCTTTCCATGACGAGCGGATGAGCGACCTCAGTGGCGGTCGCATGGTGTTCCAGGCACTCGTCGAGGTGCCCTTCGGCACGGTGCTGCTCGAGGAGATCGCGTTCCGGGCCGTGCTGCTCTCGATGCTCCTCCGCAGATTCGGCCTGGTCTGGGGGATCGTCCTGTCCTCGCTCATCTTCGGGCTGTGGCACATCCTGCCGAGCATCGGCACCCACGAGCAGAACCCGGCACTCGGCTCGGTCGCCGGCAAGGGGCTCCGCGGCAACATCATCGCGGTGGCCCTCAGTGTGCTGACCACGTCGATCGCGGGCGTGATCTTCGCCTTCCTGCGCCTCATCTCCGGCAGCGTCCTGGCGCCGATGGGCTTCCACTGGGCGACCAACGGTCTGGGCTACGCCTTCTCCTGGTCGCTGATCCGGGCGCGGGATCGGCGCCGCGAGCGGCATCGTCGGGAGGTCCGGGCGAAACTGGACCGCAGGCGCGCCGAGCGCGAGGAGCAGTCCGGCCTCGACCCCGGCCAATAGGGGCAGGTGAATGACACCGATGGGATTCACCCCGTACGATGGCTCGAGTCGCCACGGAGGGCACCCGAGCACATCGGGTGATGAGGAGGAGAACCGCATGGACGCCGCGCACGCGCACGAGGCTCAGGTCACGTCCCTGACCGACCGCGACCGCCGGATCCTGGAGTTCGAGCGCCAGTGGTGGAAGTACGCCGGCGCCAAGGAACAGGCCATCCGCGACCTGTTCGACATGAGCGGCACCCGGTACTACCAGATCCTCAACGGCCTGATCGACAACCCGGAGGCGCTGGCCTTCGACCCGATGCTGGTGAAGCGGTTGCGGCGGATGCGCTCCTCACGGCAGCGCGCCCGCTCGGCTCGCCGTCTCGGGATCGACGTCGAATCGCGCTAGTTCCTGCGGCTCCGACGCGCCGCTCGGGCCCCGACAACTGCCCACTCGCGGTCCGCGAACGTACGATGGCGGGGACGCAAGGGCAGAGACGTAAGGGGTGTGGGCCATGCGGTCGGTGACTCGAGTTCTCGTGGCTGCGGTGGCGTTGGCCATGGTGGCGGTCGGCGCTGTGGGCGCCCCGGCCCAGGCGGCCGACTCCATCGTCATCTGGGTCGACCCCGGCCACGGCCAGGCGATCAAGGAACTCCTGCCCGACGGCTATAAGGGCACCCCCGTCGAGATCGTCGAGAAGGGCGCCGACGTCCTTCGCGCGGACCTCGCCGGAGCCGGCAGGCGTGAGGCGCCGGACGCCATCTGGGGCGATCTGGCCTGGACCGGCGAGCTGGCCGGTGCCGGACTCCTGGCCCCCGTGACCTTGAAGAAGAAGACGCGCACGCTGTTCCGCGATAACGTGCTCACCGGATCCGTCGTGCAGGGGGAGCAGTACGGGCTCCCGGTTCAGATCAGCAACCTCGCCCTCATCACCAACACCAAGCTGGTGCCGACCCAGCCGCGAACGTTCGCCGAGCTCAGCGCCCTGGCCCTGAAGCTGGCGAAGAAGCGCAAGAACGTGACGGTCCCCTTCGCCCTGGCCCAGGGCGAGGGCACGTCCCCGTGGACCACCTATCCGATGTTCAGCGGCCTGGGCGGCTACCTGTTCGCTCGGAGTTCGGATGGCAGCCTGAACCTCGGTGACGTCGGACTCGCGAGCAAGGAGCTGCGCGCCAACGCCGGCCAAATCGACGACTGGAACGCCAGCGGCCTCATCTCCTCGAAGATGACGGCCGAGGAGGCCAGGAACGCGTTCGCCACAGGGCAGTCGCCGTTCTGGCTCGCCGGCCCGGAGAACCTGCAGGACCTCCTCGACCTCACCTTCTCCTACCGGATCGGCGCCCTGCCCCCGATGAAGGCGGGCATCAAGCCGGTTCCGCTGCTGACGGTCCAGGGCTTCATGATCACCTCGTTCGCCGATAAGCACGGCGTACTGGACATGGCGAGCGAGCTCGTGGGCACCTACTTCGCCCGTGAGAAGGCGCAGCAGAAGCTGGCTGCGGTCTCCGGCCTGTTCCCGGCCAACACGAAGGCGGCTGACGACGTCACCACCGGCGGCGGCCGTGTCCGGGCCATCGGCAACGCAGGGGTCAATGGCGTGACGATGCCGAATGCGCCGCAGGCGGCGGTCCTCTGGGGCCCCTATGCAGAGGCATGGACCGCCAGCACGAAGGGCAAGAACGCGACCCCGGCCAAGAAGGCCTTCCGGGCCGCGCAGAAGACGGCCATGGCCGGGCTGAAGAGTGGGGACGTGCCGACCGGCTGATCCTGGTACGGGCTCCGATCCGGGTTTGCACTCTCGGGAGTCGAGTGCTAACTTTTCCGTTAGCACTCTCCACTTGTGAGTGATAAACATCCGGACGTTCCTGGAGGAACAGCCCCCATGGCAAAGATGATTGCATTCGACGAGGAGGCCCGTCGGTCCCTCGAGCGCGGCATGAACGTGCTCGCCGACGCCGTCAAGGTCACCCTCGGCCCCAAGGGCCGCAATGTCGTTCTCGAGAAGAAGTGGGGCGCCCCCACGATCACCAACGATGGCGTGTCCATCGCCAAGGAGATCGATCTCGAGGAGCCCTACGAGAAGATCGGCGCTGAGCTCGTCAAGGAGGTCGCCAAGAAGACCGACGACGTCGCCGGTGACGGAACCACCACCGCGACCGTCCTCGCCCAGGCGCTCGTCCGCGAGGGCCTGCGCAATGTGGCTGCCGGCGCGAACCCGATGGGCCTGAAGAAGGGCATCGAGCGCGCGGTCGAGGCCGTCAGCGACGAGCTGCTCGCGATGGCCAAGGACGTCGAGACCAAGGAGCAGATCGCTTCCACCGCGGCCATCTCCGCCGGTGGTGACATGGAGGTCGGCGACCTGATCGCCGAGGCCATGGACAAGGTCGGCAAGGAAGGCGTCATCACCGTCGAGGAGAGCAACACCTTCGGCCTCGAGCTGGAGCTCACCGAGGGCATGCGCTTCGACAAGGGTTACATCTCCGCCTACTTCATGACCGACCCCGAGCGCATGGAGGCTGAGCTGGAGGATCCCTACATCCTCATCGCCAACTCCAAGATCTCGTCGGTCAAGGACCTGCTCCCGCTGCTGGAGAAGGTCATGCAGTCGGGCAAGCCGCTGGTCATCATCGCCGAGGACGTCGAGGGCGAGGCCCTGTCGACCCTGGTCGTGAACAAGATCCGTGGCACGTTCCGCTCCGTCGCCGTCAAGGCCCCGGGCTTCGGTGATCGCCGCAAGGCCATGCTGCAGGACATCGCGATCCTGACCGGCGGCCAGGTCATCTCCGAGGAGGTCGGCCTCAAGCTCGACACCGCGACGCTCGACCTGCTCGGTCGTGCCCGCAAGGTCGTCGTCTCGAAGGATGAGACCACGATCGTCGAGGGTGCTGGCGATGTCGATCAGATCGCGGGCCGCGTCTCGCAGATCCGCAACGAGATCGACAACTCCGACTCCGACTACGACCGCGAGAAGCTCCAGGAGCGCCTCGCCAAGCTGGCCGGCGGCGTGGCCGTCATCAAGGTCGGCGCGGCCACCGAGGTCGAGCTCAAGGAGCGCAAGCATCGCATCGAGGACGCCGTCCGCAACGCGAAGGCGGCCGTCGAGGAGGGCATCGTGCCCGGCGGTGGCGTGGCCCTCATCCAGGCGATGAAGGCTGCCGGTCCGAAGATCGACGCTCTCGGCCTCACCGACGAGCAGGCTGTCGGCGCGAACATCGTCCGCGTCGCCGTCAGCGCTCCTCTCAAGCAGATCGCCGAGAACGCCGGCCTTGAGGGTGGCGTCGTGGTGGAGAAGGTTCGCGAGCTCACCCCGGGTCACGGCCTCGATGCCGCGACCGGCGAGTACGTGGACATGATCGCCAAGGGCATCATCGATCCGGCCAAGGTGACCCGCTCTGCTCTGCAGAACGCGGCATCCATCGCCGGCCTGTTCCTGACCACCGAGGCCGTTGTGGCCGACAAGCCGGAGCCCGCGGCACCGGCGATGCCGGGCGGCGGCGACATGGGTGGCATGGACTTCTAGCTCCACCTCTCTTCCAGGCGAAGGGGCGGGATCCATACGGATCCCGCCCCTTCGCCATGCTCCAGCGCCTTGGCGACGCGCGAGATCAGCGCAGCAGGGTGAGCACGTGGCGGTAGGTGCCGTCGGCGTTGCGGTTGGTCTTGACCTGGCCGCGGGCGCCCATGTACCGGCCGGTTCCCCCGACGATGGCGATGGTCACGGGCTTGTTGCGGTCCATCTCCGTTGCGTTCTCGGGGTAGAGGCTGTTGCCAAGGGCGATCAACTGGCCCTTGGGAAGGTCGAAGACCAGTTCGCGGTGCCGCGCCGAGCCGGCCACACCGTTGCCGGAGTTGGCGATGGTCGTCATCGAACCGGTCAGCCTTCCGGCGGAAGTGCCGGAGTTCGTGGCCAGGTCGGCGACGAAGAGCACGATGTTGGACGCCCCGTCGGCTGACTCCACCACCTTCAACACCGGCACGCCCTGGTCCAGGACGATGCGCTGGGTCTTCTTCTCGCCCAGCATCGCCGAGGAGGGGGCCGCGGTGGCCGGAGCAGCCATGGCTGCTGAAAGAGGCAGTGCGATGAGTGCGGCAGCGACGATTCCGGTCAGTGCACGATGTGCGGTCATGTCTCTCCTATGTGGGGTGATCGAACCCTAGGGGCCACCTGGGGAATCCGGAGTCCACGCGCCCCGGGCATATTCGGGTTTCCCCCGCAGCGGGGTGCGCTCGACCGCATCCTTCGATCTTCCTGATCTTCGTGTCAGAGTGGTCCCATGGGTGAGCAGTGGGTGGTCCACGACGTCGACGGCGGGCATGTGCGCCTGCGCAGCGGGCGGATAGGACTCGTGAGCATCGACGCCACCGCCCCTGTCGTCGGAGGGTCCCTGTCCATTGCGGAGGCCTCGGTGACCTTCACCCTGAAGTTGGCGTTGGAGAAGCTGAAGACCGGCAACTTCCTCCTCCAGGCCGCAGCACGCAGCCTCGTCACGTCGAACAATGTTCATGTGCTCGATTACGAGGGCACGGGGGGAACAACCGACGCAGGCTGGTCCGTCACCGGCTCGGCTGTGGGCGGCACCATCGAAGTGCCGCTTGCCCTGGCCATCACGGCGATCGGCCCGTCGGATTCGCCCTTGGCCGAGATCGACATCACCGGCAGCGCCCAGGTGGGACGCGTGCACATTCCGTTGCCCGGGCTGGGCACCGTCGATGACTTCGGCTTCGACGTGGAAGCCAAGCTCGCGATGCGTCCGGCCTGACCGGGCGAGCCCGTCAGCGCCCGGCGACATAGGGTCTGATGCGTGTCCGACGGCCCCCTGATCGTCCAGAGCGACAAGACGCTTCTGCTCGAGGTCGACCATGAGCAGGCGGATGACTGCCGCAAGGCCATCGCCCCGTTCGCAGAACTCGAGCGGGCGCCGGAGCACATCCACACCTACCGGCTGACGCCGCTCGGGCTGTGGAACGCGCGCGCTGCGGGTCACGACGCCGAGCAGGTCGTCGACACCCTCCTGACCTACTCGCGCTACCCCGTGCCGCACGCCCTGTTGATCGACGTTGCCGAGACCATGGCGCGCTACGGGCGCCTGCAACTGAACAACCACCCGGTGCACGGACTGGTGCTGCAGTCCATTGACGCTCCCGTGCTGGAGGAGGTGCTGCGCAGCAAGAAGGTCGCGCCGCTGCTCGGCACCCGGTTCGATGAGACAACAGTGGCGGTCCACCCCAGCGAGCGCGGCAACCTGAAGCAGGCCCTCGTCAAACTGGGCTGGCCCGCGGAGGACGTCGCCGGATACGTCGACGGCGAGAAGCACGCGATCGGACTTGATACCCAGACCTGGCAGCCGCGTTCGTACCAGACGGAGGCCGCTGAAGGCTTCTGGCACGGCGGCTCCGGGGTCGTCGTCCTTCCCTGTGGTTCCGGCAAGACGATCGTCGGCGCACTGGCCATGGCTCTGGCTCAGGCGACGACGCTCATCCTCGTCACCAACACGGTCGCTGCCCGCCAGTGGCGTGATGAGCTGCTGCGCCGCACCACGCTGACGTCCGACGAGATCGGGGAGTACTCCGGTGCTCGCAAGGAGATCCGCCCGGTGACCATCGCGACCTACCAGGTGATGACCACGAAGCGGCAGGGCATCTATCCGCACCTGGAGGTGTTCGACTCCCGCGACTGGGGGCTGATCATCTACGACGAGGTCCACCTGCTGCCGGCCCCGATCTTCCGGTTCACCGCCGACATCCAGTCCCGTCGCCGTCTCGGCCTGACGGCGACGCTCGTGCGCGAGGACGGCCGCGAGGGTGACGTCTTCTCCCTCATCGGGCCGAAGCGCTACGACGCGCCGTGGAAGGACATCGAGGCGCAGGGCTACATCGCGCCAGCCGACTGCGTGGAAGTGCGGATCTCGCTACCGGACTCCGATCGCATGACGTACGCGATGGCCGAGCCCGAGGACCGCTATCGGCTGGCGTCCTGCGCGGCGGAGAAGGTGCGCGTGACCGAGCAGATCGTGGAGCAGCACGCCGATGACCAGGTGCTCGTCATCGGCCAGTACCTGGACCAGCTCGCGGAACTCGGGGAGCACCTAGATGCGCCCGTCATCACGGGGGAGACGTCGGTGAGGGAGCGCGAGCGGCTCTTCCAGTCCTTCCGTGAGGGCGAGGTCCGCGTACTCGTCGTCAGCAAGGTGGCGAACTTCTCCGTCGACCTGCCCGAGGCTGCCGTCGCGATCCAGGTGAGCGGCACCTTCGGGTCACGTCAGGAGGAGGCCCAGCGGCTGGGTCGTGTGCTGCGCCCCAAGGGTGACGGCCGCACGGCCCACTTCTACTCGATCGTCACGCGCGACACTGTCGACGCTGACTTCGCGCAGCATCGGCAGCGGTTCCTCGCCGAGCAGGGGTATGCCTACCGGATCGTCGACGCGGGGGATATCACCGAATCCCTGTGACCTGTCGAGCAGCTAGGTGTTGAGCAGGGAAGCCAAAAGGGCGGCGCGCTCAGCAAGAGCCGGCACGCTCACCCACTCGTGATCCGCGTGTGCGCCGTCGCCCACCGCGCCGAGCCCGTCGAGGGTCGGGTGCCCCGCAGCGGCGGTGATGTTGCCATCGCTGGCCCCGCCCACGGCTCGGCCCTCGAGCGCGGGCAGGTCGAGGGTCTTCGCCGCTGCTCGAGCCTGAACGAAGAGAGCTGCCGATGACTCCGGCTCCAATGCCGGACGGTCGATGCCGCCGCCGATCTCGAGGCCGGCACCGTAGCCCGGCTGCCAGGACCGGAACGATGCGTCGACGCGCTGCTGCTCGGCCGAGGTCCAGGCCCGGACGTCGACGGTGAGGGAGGCGGAGGCCGGGACGGTGTTGGCGGTCGTGCCTGCCGACATGAGCGTCGGCGTCACCGTCGTGCCCTCGGACGAATCGGCCCACGCACTGGAATCAAGGGCCAGCTGCGAGGCGGCCAGCAGGGCGTTGATGCCCTTGTCGGGATCCAAGCCCGCATGCGCAGCCCGGCCGGTGAACGCCACCTGGTACCAGCTTGTCCCTTTGCGGGAGGTTTTGAGAGCACCGTCGACTGACGGCTCGAGGACGAGGACGGCCTCTGCCTGCGCACTGGCGTCGGCCAGCAGCGCACGCGAGCGGTGCGACCCGATCTCCTCATCGGTGGTCAGCAGCATCCCGATGCCGTCCGCCTCCGTCAGGCCCAGCATCGCCATGGCGGCCCAGCCCTGGACGACCCCGGCCTTCATGTCAAAGCACCCTGGGCCCGTAATGCGCTCACCGTCGTTGGTGAACGGCAGGCGCTGCAGCGAGCCCATCGGCCAGACCGTGTCAAGGTGGCCGAGCAGCAGGACGCGCGGCTGCGCCGCTCCCCATCGCCACACGGGGCGGCCTTCGTGCTCCTCGATCCGCGCCGGCTCGGGCAGCCACCCCTCGAAGATCCCGACGGCCTCCTGGGCGACGGCCCGGCACGCGTCCACGTCCTCGCTCGGCGACTCGACCGTGACAAGGGCCTCGACTGCATCGACCATGGCCGGGAGCAGGTCGCGGGCCCGCTCGAGCAGTGAACTCCCGGTCACGTCGTCCTCCTGCACTCGCTACGGTGTCATGGTGACCTTGCGCTCGGCTGTCGACGATCTGCATCGGGCCGAGCAGCACGCGGACGTCGAGGTCCGCCTGCTCGTCGAGCCTAGTGAACTCGCGGATGCCCAGTGGGTGTTCGACGAGGTGTGGCCGTCCAGTGACGGGTCCACGCAACTGCCCCGCAACCTCATGCGCGCCCTCGTCCACGCGGGCGGCTACTGCAGTGCCGCCTACCGTGGCGGTCAGCCGATCGGCGCCGCTTTCGGGGTCGCGGGCCGGCATCAGGAGGACGGTGTCTGGCACGACCACCTGCACTCCCACATGGCCGCCGCCCTCACGCCGTATCGCAACCAGCACATCGGCACGGCCCTGAAGCTGCATCAGCGGGTGTGGGCGCTGGACGTGGGCATCGACACTGTCATCTGGACGTTCGACCCGCTCGTGCGTCGCAATGCCCGCTTCAACCTGATCAAGCTCGGGGCTGACGTCGACGGATTCGAGCCTGACTTCTACGGCGAGATGGACGACGGCATCAACTCCGGCGATGCCACCGACCGGCTGTTCGCCTGGTGGCACCTCACCTCCCCTCGTGTCGACGCTGCGATGGCCGGAGAACTGGAAGAGCTGGACCTCGAGGCGCTGAGGACTGCGGGCCGCAACGTCCGCGAGGTCGAGGTGCCCGAAGACATCGTCGCCATCCGTGCGGCAGATCCGGCCGCGGCCCAGGCCTGGCGGCTGAGCGTGCGCGAGGACCTGCAGTCGGCGTTCGCGGAGGACTACCGGATCATCGGTGTCGCCGACCATGGCGGCTACGCGCTGGAGAGGACATCATGACGATCGAGCGGTTCCGCATCCACCGCCTCAACATCCCTTTGGTGCGGCCGTTCCGCACGAGCTTCGGCACCGAGACCCTGCGTGACGTCATCCTCGTGGAGGCGGTCTCGTCCGACGGCATCAGCGGGTGGGGCGAGTGCGTGACGATGTCCTGGCCCGGCTACAGCTACGAGTACGGCGACAACGCGATCCACGTCATGGAGAACCACCTGCTTCCGGCACTGGCCACGGTTGCCGACACCGACGACCCGTACGAGGTGCGCGCGGCCATGGAGGTCGTCGCCGGCAACCCGATGGCCAAGAACGCCATGTCCACCGCGATGCTGGATGTGTGGCTGCGCGAGCAGGGGGAGTCCCTCGCCCATTACCTGGGGGCGGTGAAGGACGAGGTCGACTGTGGTGTCTCGGTCGGCATCAACATCAACGAGTCCGTCGATGAACTCCTGGCCGAGGTGGCGGGGTATGTCGACGAGGGCTATCGCCGCATCAAGCTGAAGATCCAGCCCGGGTGGGACGTCGAGCCTCTGCGTGCGGTTCGCGAGGCGTGGCCCACGATCCCACTGCAGACGGACGCCAATCAGGCGTACCAGCGCTCAGACGCACAGCACCTCGCGTCCTTGGATCAGTTCGACCTGCTGCTGCACGAGCAGCCGCTGGAGCAGGACGACTGGTACGGGCACGTGCTGATGTCACAGGCCTGCCAGACGCCGATCTGCATGGACGAGTCCATCCACTCGGTCATGAGCGCGGACTCCGCACTCCAGTTCGGTGCCTGCTCGATCATCAACATCAAGCCCGGACGTGTCGGCAGCTACCTCACCGGCAAGGAGATCCACGACCTGTGTCTCGAGCGCGGTGCTCCGGTGTGGGCGGGCGGCATGCTCGAGACCGGCGTCGGTCGTGCGGCCAATGTCGCTCTCGCCGCGCTGCCGGGCTTCACGCTTCCCGGCGACACCAGCGGGTCGAGCCGCTATTACGAGGTCGACGTGACCGAGCCGTTCGTCCTGCAGGACGGACGGCTGCCCGTTCCCACCGGGCCGGGCATCGGTGTCGATCCGCTCCCGGACGTGCTGCGCGAGATGACGGTGTGGTCGACGGACCTGACGGTCACCTGACGCCGATGGGCCGCTCGCGTCAGGGGGCGCTGAGGTCGGCGACGCCGGTGATGCGGGAGACCGAGAAGGTGCGCACACCATCGGTGCGGTGGTCGAACGCGGTCAACACCCCGGCGGACAGCCGGATCGGGTCGACGATCTGCTCACCGACCGTGCCGTCGGTGTCGGCGTAGCCGATCCACACCGACGCGTTCTCCTCCAGGGCTCCACGCAGCGCACTCACCACCGCCCCGGACTGCAGGCGAGGAACGGTCCCGGCGGCCGCCGGCCCGGACACCGTCGATCCCCGTGACGTGCGCGTGCGGTCGCCAGCACGCAGGGTGCGCACCGCGGCAGTCACCAGAGCGGGCTCTGGGGAGCGCGGGCCGCGCGCCGTGGCGGCCCGAGGCGTGCGGGTCCGATGGTCCTCAGGTCGGCGGACGACGATCCCGCCATCCGGACTCTCGGCGGCGGGGGCGTAGCCGGCCTTGCGCAGCGCGGTGATCACCTCCGAGGGAGGGGCCTGGCAGATCACCACGGTGTCCGCGATGCGGTGCAGCCCCAGGGCTTTGAGTCGGTGGTCCTGCGCGATGGCACGCAGCGTGTCGGCGGCATCGCTTCGCAGGTAGCTGAGCGCTCCGCCGACGCGCACCGCTCCGTGTCTCCGCGCGACATCGTCGATGAGGTAGGTCAACGGCTGGGGGACCGGGGTGCGCGAGATGTCGGAGAGGAACCCGTGGAGGCCCTCGGCGTCCCATCCGGCATCCAGGGCGCGACGGATGGAGGCCTCGTCGACCCGGTAGACCGTGGCGTGCCCGCGGGACTCGATGGTCGCCGCGAGGCCGAGCGTGCGGCCGATCGTCGCGGTGAGCGGTCCGGGAGCCGTGATGGTCAGGTCGGCCTGGATGAGAACGTGGTCGACGTCGTCGGGCATCGTCGCGGCCATGGTCTCGGCGACCTCCGCGGCCAGCCTTCGTCGGTCGGCGGCATCGGCAGGGGATGCACTGAGCAGGAGTCGGCTCGCACTGCTCAGGGCGCCCATGGCCAGGACGCCCAGATCGGTCGCCTCGCGCAGGGTGGCGCGGATGACCTGCTCGCGGAGGACGCCCGCGCGGCGAGGCCGGCGATGGTCCAGGACGTCCTTGATCTGCTCGGCCGACAGCGCGCTCCCCGACGGCAGCTCGCCGAGGAGTGTCAGCAGATCGCGACGCATGCCGGGCACGGGGCGTCGGTCATTCTCGGCCACCAGCAGCTTGGACTTCTCGGTGGAGAGTCCGGGGAGCCGGGGGAGGGCCAGCCACGCCTCCACGATCTCGACCCACTGCTCGGCGGGGGGCCGGGCCGTCCAGGTGTCGTAGTGCTCGGTGGGCACCCAGTGGGGGTCCTCCTCCTCATCGTCCGCGAGGAGTCGGGCGGCAGCGGCCACCTCGATGAGCAGGGCGGTACGCGCCGGATCGGCGTGCATCAGGTCGCCCGCGGTCGCGAAGTCCCGTAGGGCGAGGCCGCCGCTGCGCAGGACGGCTGGCGGCTGGACCGACCAGGCCTCGAGCAGGTCGCGCAGCAGCGCCAGGGTCTCCCGGGCGTGCAGCCCGGACTGGCCGTCGACGGAGGCCTGATCCACTGACGTGGCGTCCGCGGTGGACGCCGGGGGCCACGGTGGAACGGGGAACCCGGCGACGAGGTCCGGGACCGTCCCGATGACCCGGAGGGCGTCGTCATCCCCCCAGAGGAGTGCTCGGGTGATGAGTCCGTCGAGCGCAGTGCCGACGGCGGTCTCGGCCGAATCCGGCAGTCCTGCGATGGCCAGGACCGTGAGGTGGTCGCGCGTGTGCGGGGTCTGCGCCGTCGCCTCGGCTACCACCCTCAGGACGTGCAGGTCCAGGGCATCGAGTGTGTCCAGGCAGCGGGCCACGGACGGCCCGGCCGTGGCCCGGGATGTCAGGGCCGTGAAGTCGGCCGGCACCGGCTGCAGGAGGTCGGGGCGCAGTCGGAGCAGTTCCGTGAGCGCATCGTCGTCACGCCGACGCAGGTCGTCGGCCAGACTTCGCGGGCTGCTCATCCGACCAACGGTACGCGGGTCGGTCCGGAAGGTCCCTATCGGCGGGAGCGCGGCTGCTGGGCACCTGCGACGAATCTGATCACCGTGTGCCAGGCGCCTGTGCGAAGGATCCGGTCGGCTGGGGAGGTGTCCGATGTCACCGGGTACCCTTCGCAGGACGCGGGGAGGACCCGTGAAGCGGCACCCGGCCGCGAACAGTCGACAGTGAGCGAGGCGGCCGTGCCTACCGGAACCGTGAAGTGGTACGACTCCGAGAAGGGGTTCGGGTTCATCTCGTCCGATGACGGCGATGATGTCTTCGTGCACGTCTCGACGCTGCCGGCCGGCGTGACCTCCCTGAAGGCGGGCACCAAGGTCGAGTTCGGCGTGGTCGACGGCAAGCGAGGCAAGCAGGTCCTCACCCTCAGCATCCTCAGTGCAGCCCCCTCCGTCGTGAAGGGCAAGCGCAAGCCAGCCGACGACATGGCCGTCATCGTCGAGGACCTCATCAAGCTCCTCGACGGCGTCTCCAACCAGCTGCGCCGCGGCAAGTACCCGCCGGATGCCGCGGCCACCAAGGTCGCAGCTGTGCTGCGTGCGGTGGCCGACGACCTCGACGTCTAGTCGGGGCGGCTGTCCGCCCTTCAACTGCAACAGCCGGACACCCGTGGTCCCCGCCCCAGTGCTGGAGCACGGGCGTCCCCCGCCGAGGGACCCGGGAGTGTCGTGGGCCACAATCGACGCATGACGTCGCTCCTCCCCACCTCCGATGCCAAGCGTGATGCCGCCCTCGTCGCCGCCGTCGATCAGGCCCGTGCCGCTGCCGTTGAGGAGGCCGGCGTCGATGTCGTGGGCGACCACATCGCCGTCGTCATGGAGGCCGATCGCCTCGCGACCCACACCTTCGCCTGCCTGAATCCTGCCTACGTGGGATGGCAGTGGGCAGTGACCCTCGCGCGGGCGCCTCGGTCGAAGAGCCTGACGGTCACCGAGGTGGTTCTGCTGCCCGGCCCTGATGCCCTTGTTGCCCCTGCGTGGGTGCCGTGGAGCGAGCGTGTGCAGCCGGGGGACCTCTCCGCCGGGGATGTCCTGCCCACTGCAGCGGATGATGCCCGCCTCGTGGCCGGATTCACCGACCAGGATGCTGTGGAGGGTGTCTCGTCGGCATCGCCACTCCAGCCGGGGCAGTGGGAGATCGGCCTCGGCCGTCTCCGCGTCCTCTCGCCGATTGGTCGCGACGATGCCGCGGACCGCTGGGTGGAGGGTGACTTCGGCCCGAACTCCGCGATGGCCAAGCAGGCCGCGCTGGAGTGCTGCACCTGCGGCTTCCTGCTGCCGATGAGCGGCCCGATGGGGCAGCAGTTCGCCGTCTGCGCCAACGAGATGAGCCCGGCGGACGGCCACGTTGTCGCCCTGACATACGGGTGCGGCGCCCACTCGGAAGTCATGGTCGCTCCCCAGACCGAGCCGGAGCCCGGCGTGGGTGAGGGTGAGTCCCTCGAGGCCATCGCGCCGGATGTCGAGGTTGCCGAGATCGAGATCATTGTCGAGGGTGACGATGTTGAGGCTGAGCCCGCGGTGGACGCAGCCGTCGCCGAGGGCGACGCGGATCCAGCAGTCGACGCCCCTGAGGCCGACTAGGGCATTCGCCGGCGCCGACGGATCAGGAAGGCAGTCGCCAGCAGACCGGTGATGAGGCCGACCACGGCCACGCCGATCCACCAGGTGGTCCCGGACTCCTCCAAGCGAGACTGCAGGACGATCAGCACGACTAACGCGATCGCCCACACCACCGTCCCGATGGCGACCGGCAGCACGGCGTCGTCATCTGAGCGACGCGCCTCGGGCACGGGATCCGGTGGGGTGGCGGGGGAGGACACGGAGTCACGATCTCACGTGCGAGGTCTGCCCCGTACGCTGACGTCATGGATCCGCGCACGCGTCGTATCGTCACGCTCGCTGTGCTCATCTCCCTTGTGGTGGTCGTGGTGATCGCGGCCGTGCAGAGCTGACCTTTGGGGTCGGCATGACTTTCCGCAGGATCGGTACGCTCGCGATCAGCCTTCTGGTCACTGCGAGTCTGGCGCTGCTGACGGCTCCGTCGGCGTCCACCCTGGAGGGCGTCACCGAGGTGTGTCGATTCAGTGACAAGCGCTTCACCGAGATCAGCGGCATGACCTACTCCCAGGTTCACCGTGACGTGCTGTACCTGCACAACGACTCCTCCGGCGGCCCGTACGTCTACGCCGTGAGCGCCCGCACCTGCCGCACCCTCGCGACGCTGACGATCCGGGGGATCGAGGCCCGCGACATCGAGGCCATCGGCTCGGGCCGTGACCGCAAGGGTCGAGCGATCCTGTGGATCGCGGATATCGGTGACAACCGCGACTCCTGGCCGGAGGTGCGACTGCACCGCGTGCGCGAGCCCGCCGTACTGCGCGACCGGTCACTGAAGCCGCGCACCTACCGCTTCACCTATCCGGACCGCCCGCACAACGCGGAGGCGATCCTCAGCGATCCGGCGCGACCGCGGGTGTGGGTCGTCACCAAGCAGACCGCGCGCGGCGGCGTCTATGAGCTCCCGGAGGTCATGTCGACCAAGGGGCGCCACACGGCCCGGCGGGTCGGTGACGCAGGGGCGTTCGTCACGGATGCCTCGGTGCGACCGGACGGGCGACAGTTCGCGGTGCGCGACTACGTGGACGCCCTTGTCTATGACGGCCTGCCGCTGGGCCGGAATCCCCAGCGGGTGTACCTGCCACTGCAACTGCAGGGCGAGGCGGTGACGTGGACGTCCGACGGATCAGCCCTGCTCGTCGCCTCGGAACAGGACGACCGGCTCCTGCGCGTCGTCGTCCCCTGACCGACCCCCGCGAGTGGCTAGGGGGCGGGGGTCGCGTCAGGGCGCAGGATCAGGATGACCAGGGCAACGACGAGCATGACGGGCACGAGCAGGAACGCCTGGTGGAAGCCGATCTGGTCGGACATCGCCCCCAGGATGAAAGGCGACACCGCGATGGATGCGCTGCCGAACACTGACGCCAGGGCACTGGCGCGGTCGGCCATGCCACCTGAAGCGTGGACCGCGCGAGCGACACCGAGTGGCCAGTG
>JAURME010000086.1 GCA_030830865.1 Candidatus Nanopelagicales bacterium
CCGGCTTCACGACATCACCGGTGATGAGGCGCGGCACGCCTGCCGCTGCCACGACGATGTCGGCATTGCGGACATGCGTAGCGAGGTCCTTCGTCCCGGTGTGACACAGGGTGACGGTCGAGTTCTCCGATCGACGAGTCAGCAGCAGGCCGAGCGGGCGGCCGACGGTCACCCCGCGACCGACCACGACGACCTCGGCGCCGTTCAGCTCGACGTCGTAGCGACGCAGGAGTTCGACGATGCCGCGAGGCGTGCACGGTAGCGGTGCCGGCTCGCCCAGCACGAGGCGCCCGAGGTTCATGGGATGGAGTCCGTCGGCATCCTTGGACGGGTCCATCAGCTCCAGGATCCGGTTCGCGTCGAGGTGCCTGGGCAGCGGCAGCTGGACGATGTATCCGGTGACCGCCGGATCGTCGTTCAGCCGACGGATCTCCTCCTCTAGCTCTTGCTGCGTCGTGTCCGCGGGCAGGTCCACGCGGATGGACTCGATGCCGACCTCGGCGCAGTCCTTGTGCTTGCCACCGACGTAGGCATGGCTTCCCGGATCGTCTCCGACGAGAACCGTGCCGAGACCCGGCGTGACTCCCTTGGCTTTCAGGGCCTCGACCCGGGACGCGAGGTCAGCCTTCACTGCCGCTGCGGTGGTCTTGCCGTCCAGGGTCATGGCTGTCATGCATGCGATTGTTCCACCCCCGCCACGCTGCCCAACGGGGGCTACTCGTTGTCGGGAAAGAGCTCCGGATGGGCGATCAGTTCACGTCGGGTCCGACGAATGTGACCAACGAGGTAGCGCTCGGCATCGACCGGGTCGCGGCGCTGAAGCGCGTCAATCAGCAGATTGTGCTCAGCATTGACAACCCAGCGTCGCTGCGGGCCAGCCAGTTCCATGAAGGCACGGCGGTAGTGCTGTGTCGCATTCCACAGTCTCGCCACCGTGGCCTGCAGGTGGTCGATGTGGCACGCGCTGTAGGTGGCGAGGTGGAACTCCCGGTCCAGGGCAAGGAAGTCGCGAATGTCGTCGATCTGCTCGATCTGCTTCTGAAGATCGATAATGCGCGCCAGAGTCGCGTCGTCCAGGTGAGGCAGGCTCTCGACAAGGGCGAGAGGCTCCAGCCTCTCGCGCATCCGGTAGAGAACCTCGACCTCGCGCCGGTCGAGATCTGGGACGCGGGCCCCGCGGTTCGGCTCGACGACCAGGAGGCCTTCGGCGTTGAGCATGCGCAGCGCCTCGCGGACCGGCAGGCGGCTGGCGCCGAGCCGTTCGGCAACCTCCTCCTGCCGGATCCGGGCGCCAGGCGCGATGGAGCCGTCGAGGATCTCGGCGCGCAGCACCGCGGCGACGCGGGCACTGGCCGCTTCCGGGGCGGTCTGACTCATGCCGGACTCCCCCATCTAGTCGAACAGCTCAGGGTGGTGATCGTAGGCCTTGCCGCCGGGGTAGGAGACGAGCTCGAACTGCATGCCCCAGGGCGCAAGGAAGTAGACCCAGCGCTGACCCTCGCTGGCGCTTCGACTGGTAGTGGGGGCCCCAAGAATCGTGACGCCCTTGGACTCCAGGAAAGCGATCGCCTCGTCGAGGTCATCGACGTAGAGGGCCACGTGGTGGCCTCCGATGTCGCTGTTCTTCGGAACCGCACCCTGCTGGTCGGGCGCGGAGTACTGGAACACCTCGAACACGGCCTGACCGCCCAGCCGATAGAAGTGCAGTTCCTCCATCACAGCTCGCGGGTGGACGTTGAGGTGCTCGGTCATCCAATCGGAATCGTCGGCCTGGAAGGGCCCGAGCTTGTACATGTACTCGCAGCCGAGCACGTCGGTCAGCCAAGCACCGGCCGCGGCGAGATCCGGCACCGTGAAGCCGATGTGGTCGAGCCGCTGGAGTCCTGGAAGCCCCATCACGCACTCCTTTCGAACCCATTTGGATCCACTTTGGGCATTTCTACCACCTGTCGCGGAATATATTGAGGATTTCTCTTGAAAATGGATCCATCTTCTGAGAAAGTTCCCGCATGTCTGAGGTCAATCCCCTGCAGCAGTCGGCCCCCTGGGTGCGACTGGAGACCACCGAGGCCGACTGGGATGGCGCCGAGCCGCAGCTGCTCGCCACGATGTTCGCCCAGATGACCCTGATCCGCGCCTTCGAGGAGTTCGTCCTCCAACTCGCGAGCGAGGGCCTCATCCACGGCCCCGCGCACTCGAGCATCGGGCAGGAGGGCGGCGCCGTCGGATCGGCGCTGCCTCTGGTCACGGCCGACACCGTGAACGGCACGCACCGAGGTCACCACCAGTTCCTCGCCAAGGTGCTGACCCACCTCGCACCGGGCGGCATCGACCCGACCCAGCCGGTGTCCGCCGAGATCCGCGAGGCGATGCTGCGCACCCTCGCCGAGATCTGCGGCCTCGACCGCGGATTCAGTCACGGCCGCGGTGGCTCCATGCACTTGCGCTGGGATGAAGCCGGTGCGATCGGAACCAATGCGATCGTCGGCGGTGGGGTCCCCCTTGCCGCGGGCTCGGCGTGGGCACACAAGCACGCGGGTACCGACAACGTGGCTATCACCTACTTCGGTGACGGTGCCTCGAACATCGGCTCGACACTGGAGACCTTCAACCTCGCCGCGGCGTGGAAGCTCCCGATGTGCTTCTTCATCGAGAACAACCGCTATGCCGTCTCGACCAGCATCGACGAGGTCACTGCGGAGGATCGCCTCTCCGCACGCGGCCCGGGCTTCGGTCTCGCCAGCTGGCAGGTCGACGGCATGGATCCACTCGCCGTCTACCTCGCCACCCAGCAGGCCCTGGAGATCATGCGCGCCGGCAACGGCGCCACGGTGATCGAGGCGGATGTCTACCGCTACTTCCATCAGAACGGCCCCTTCCCGGGCAGCGCCTTCCGCTACCGCACCAAGGAGGAGGAGGCCGAGTGGAAGTCACGCGACCCGATCGACCGCGTTGCCGGGCACCTCGTTCGCCGCGGAATCCTCACCCAAGAGGAGCTCGACGCCGCCAGGTCGAACGCTGCGGATCTCATGGCCGAGATCGGCTCAGTGCTCCTCGAGCCAGTGCCCAACGGCAAGCCCGGTGAGCGGCGCATCCGCCCGGAGGAGTGGCCCGACCCGAACTTCGTCGACACCGGCATCCGCGGTGACCTGAGCGAGTTCGCAGGTGCCCGGATGGAGGATCGCGACTCCTTCGCCGGTGAGGTCGCGGACGTGAAGTTCATCGACGCCGTCGCCAGTGTCATGGGCCGGCGCATGGAGCTCGATAGGTCGATCGTCATCATGGGCGAGGACATCCATCGACTGAACGGTGGCACCAACGGCGCCACCCGCGGACTCAAGGACTCCTTCCCCGACCGCGTGCTCGGCACCCCGATCAGCGAGAACGCCTTCACTGGCCTTGCCGGCGGGATGGCGATGGACGGGCGCTACCGGCCTGTCATCGAGTTCATGTACGCGGACTTCATGTGGGTCGCAGCCGATCAGTTGTTCAACCAGATAGGCAAGGCCCGCCACATGTTCGGCGGGAGCCACTCGGTCCCGGTCGTTCTGCGGAGCAAGGTCGCGATGGGCACCGGATATGGCTCCCAGCACTCGATGGACCCGGCCGGCATCTTCGTGACGAACCCGGGCTGGCGCATCGTTGCCCCGTCCACCCCATTCGACTACGTGGGTCTGATGAATGCGGCCCTCACCTGCGATGACCCGGTGGTCGTGCTCGAGCACGTCGACCTCTACGCATCGACCGGCGAAGGGCCCGTCGATGACTTCGACTACAGCCTTCCGGTCGGTAAGGCCGCGGTGCGACGTCAGGGTGGCGACGTCACCGTGCTCACGTACCTGGCCATGACGCCGTACGTCCTCGAGGCGGCCGAGCAGGTGGCCGATCACATCGACTCCGAGGTCATCGACCTGCGCTGGCTCGACCGTGCCAGCATCGACTGGGACACCATCGGCGAGAGCATCCGCAAGACCAACAACGTGCTGATCGCCGAGCAGGGAGCCATCGGCACGGGCTACGGAGCCTGGCTAGCCGATGAGATCCAGCGCCGGTACTTCGACTGGCTCGATCAGCCGGTGCAGCGCGTCACCGGTGCCATGTCCTCCCCCAGCATCAGCAAGGTCCTCGAGCGCGCCGCGTTCGCTCGCACCGAGGAAGCCGTCACCGGTCTCGAGGCGATGGGGGTGGGCCGCGATGCCTGAGCTGCTGCGCATGCCCGAAGTCGCCGCCGGCGCTGAATCGGCTCTGCTGTCCTCCTGGTCCGTGGATCTGGAGGAGGAATACGCCGCGGGCCGGGTCATCGCAGTGATCGAGACAGACAAGGCCGTCGTCGACATGGAGGCCGAGGCCCCCGGGCGAATCCTCCGCGCTCTCGTCGCCGAGGGAGCGGATGTCGCCATCGGCGACCCCATCGCGGTGATCGCCGCCCCCGGCGAGCAGGTCGACGACATCGAGGCGGCGGTGGCCGCGCTCGGAGCATCGTCTCCTCCCACACCCCCCGCAGCACAGCCCGCCGCGGCAACGGTGGCCGTCGACGCCCCTCCCGCCTCGGCCACGCCGAGCGCTGTCATGCCGGTATCCGCGGCGAGCGGCGGACGCGTCTTCGTCAGCCCCATCGCTCGCAAGATCGCGAGCGAGGCAGGTGTCGATATCTCGGCTATCGCCGGTACCGGGCCCAACGGCCGGATTCGTCGCCGGGATGTCGAAGCCGCGATCGCCACCGGGGTGACGTCTGCACCGGCCGCCTCGGCCGTGGCTCCGAGCGTGCCTGCGGAGGCGTCCGCCGCGGCCTACGAGGACATCCCCCACACACGTCTGCGCAAGGCGATCGCGTCACGCCTGACCCAGAGCGTGACCACCGCCCCGCACTTCTACGTCAAGGGCAGCGCGCGCGTCGACCGCCTCATGGCCATGCGTGCGGAGATCAATGCCGGTGGCGACGTCAAGGTCTCCGTCAACGACCTCCTGGTGAAGGCCATGGCGAAGGCGCACACGCTCGTGCCCGCCATGAACGTGGTCTGGTTCGACGACCACATCCGGCGCTTCTCCGGCGTGGACATCGCCGTGGCCGTCGCCACGGAGACCGGGCTGGTGACTCCGGTGCTGCGCGGTGTGGACTCGCTCAGCGTGACCGAGGTGGCCCGGCAGACGCGGGATCTCGCGACCCGAGCGCGGGACGGCCAGCTGCGGCAGCACGAGCTCGAGGGCGGCTCCACGAGCATCTCCAACCTCGGGATGTTCGGCACCGAGGAGTTCACCGCGATCATCAACCCGCCGCACGCATCGATCCTCTCCGTCGGCGCGGCACGTCCCGAGCCAGTCGTGGTCGACGGTGGGATCGTCCCGGCTCAGGTGCTGCGCGTCGTGCTCTCGGTCGATCACCGCCCGGTCGACGGCGCGGTCGCCGCCGAGTGGATGGAGGCGTTCACGGCGCTGCTCGAAGCGCCAGCCCGCATCCTCGCCTGATCGGCGCACGTCTCATGTCAGACCCGGGTCTGTGTCCGGCGCAGGCCCGGTGCTGTCGCCACGAGAATGGCCAGAAAGGTGACTCCCACCCCGGCGAAAAGGTGCCAACCGACAGACGTGCCCGGAGTCGGGACCACGAGGTCCAGGATCACCGCGCCCGCCAGCTGGCCGAACACTGAGAGCAGCGAGTAGACGAGCACGCCGAGGATGGGCACTGTGTAGGCGCCGCCGGCAATCACGGCGAAGCCCAGCAGGCCGCCCAAGTAGGACCACCAAGGCGCGGTGCCCGGCGAGTCGAGCTTGAGGCTCACCAGCATCGCGCCGCCAAGCACAAGGCTCATGACCACGACCCCTCCAAGGAAGTTGCCCAGTGCGCCGACGAAGGGATCCTTGGCCGCCATGCCGACGCGACCGTTGAAGGCCTGCTGGGGCGCCAAGAGCATGCCGGCGATGAAGGCCAGTACGGCCAGGGCGCCCACGCCCGACGCAGTCGAGAGGCGATCGGAGACTCCGATGCCGACCGCCACCACCGCGAGGACGGAGGCGACGACCCGCCGTGCGGTGACGGCACGTCGCCCCGTGCCGGTGAGGCCGAGGCGGTCGGCGATCAGCGACCCTGAGGCCTGACCCGCGACAACGGCAACGGTGAAGACGGCGACACCGACCACCGGAACCGAGATGCTCTGGCTGACGAGGAACAGGCTGCCGAACACCCCGCCCGTGAACGCCCACCACGGAAGCACCCTCGCGCGCGCCTGGGCCGCCACAGTTCGCAGCCCGGCGCGACCGGCTCGCCTAGGCAAGACGATCACCAGCAACAGCACCGAGCCGGTCGTCATCGTCAGCCAGGCAGGGAACAAGCCTGTACCCACGTGGTGCGTGAGCTCACCGTTGATCCGCGACTGCGCGGCGATGAGGGATCCGAGAGCACCCGCGATCAGCGCCGCCTCGAGTCGCCCGCCGGCCCTCATCTGCGCACCGCCACGAGCCCGACCGCACCGAGAGTCAGGGCCGCCCCCGCCGCAACCGTCCACTGCACCGTGTTGCTGCCGACAGGCATCGCAAGATCCAGGAGCAGCGCGGCGGTCAACTGGCCCGCAATGGTCACGAGGGCGAACACCAGTACGCCGAAGCGGGGCACGGCCCACGCTGCCGTCCCGATGAACGTCATGCCGAAGATGCCGCCCATCCACATCCACCATGGCCCGCTGGAGGGGGCGCCCACCTCGGCGCCAAAGAACCACGCGCCCACGAGGACCATCAGGAGCAGGATCGTCGTGCCGAAGACGAAGTTGACCCAGGTTGTCGAGATCGGCTGGAGAGTCGCGGTATTGACACGACCGTTCAGGGCCTGCTGCACGGCGACGATGCAACCACCGGCGAACGCGGCCACCAGAGCGGCCACCGAGAGATCGGTGTCACCCAGACGCCCCGAAACCGATACCAAGACCGCGATCAGCGCCGTGGCCGCAGCCACCAATCGCCGGACCGTGACGGGGGTGCGTCCGATCGGACTCAGGCCAACGCGGTCGACGATCAGGGAGTTGACGGTCTGCCCGGCGACCATTCCGACACTGAACAGGGCCACACCCACCAACGCGACGGAATAGCTCTGGCAGGCGATGAAGACTCCCCCCAGCAGTCCCGTCGGGAGAGCCCACCAGGCCAGTCGTCGCTCCCGGAGCGCTGGGCCGATGCGGCGCACCCCCGCCCGCATCGAGGGCCAGGCGAGGAGTGCGAGCGTCAGCAGGACGAGTCCGGACCCGAAGGAGAACAGGGCCGCTTGGACCCCGTTCCCGAGATGGGTGGTCAGTTCTCCGTTCGCGCGCGCCTGAAGGGCGTTCATGAATCCGCTGAGGACGAAGATCACCAGGAAGGATGCGATCCCGAGCGAACGCGGAGGCATCAGTGAAAGAAGTGACGTGTGCCCGTGAGGTACATCGTCACTCCGGCGTCACGTGCCGCAGCGATGACCTCCTCATCCCGGACCGAGCCACCCGGCTGGACCACGGCGGTGACCCCGGCATCCAGGAGCACCTGGAGCCCGTCCGCGAACGGGAAGAAGGCGTCCGACGCGGCCACCGATCCGGCCGCCCGGTCGCCTGCCCGCTCGACGGACAGTCGGGCGGAGTCCACACGGTTGACCTGGCCCATGCCCACGCCGACGGCCGCGCCGTCCTTGGCCAGCAGGATGGCGTTGGACTTGACCGAGCGACAGGCCCGCCAGGCGAAGGCGAGGTCAGCCAGCGTGGCAGCATCGGCTGCCTCACCCGTGGCGAGAGTCCAGGTCGCCGGATCGTCACCCTCGGCATCGACGGCGTCGACACCCTGCACCAGGGCACCCCCGGAGATGAGCCGGGTCTCGTGTCGACCCCCACCCTGCGGCCCGGCGACCTCGAGGACCCGAAGGTTCTTCTTGGCCGAGAACACCTCAAGAGCCTCCGGCTCGTACGACGGCGCGATGACGACCTCGGTGAAGACGTCAGCCATGGCGCGGGCCATGGCGCCCGTGATCTCACGGTTGGCTGCGACAACACCGCCGAAGGCCGAGACCGGGTCGGTGGCGAAGGCCCGCTGGTAGGCCTCGAGGATGTCCGCGCCGACGGCGATGCCGCACGGATTGGCGTGCTTGATGATGGCCACGGCCGGCTCGGAGTGGTCGTACGCCGCCCGCCGGGCGGCATCGGAGTCGACGTAGTTGTTGTAGCTCATCTCCTTGCCCTGGTACTGGTGGGCACCGGCGATGCCGGCCTCCCCGGAGGCCGCGAGGTACACAGCCGCGGACTGGTGCGGGTTCTCTCCGTACCGCAGCACGTTGCCGCGGCGGAACGCCGCGCCGGTCCACTGCGGGAAGCCCTCGGGGTCGGGCGAGACGACTGAGCCCAGCCAGCCTGCAACAGCGGTGTCGTACGTGGCCGTGTGGGAGAAGGCCTCGACGGCCAGACCCGCACGCTGCTCGAGAGTGAATCCACCCGCTGCCACGGCGGTCAGCACATGCTCGTACCGGTTCGGGGAGGTCACGATCGCGACGTTCGCGTAGTTCTTGGCTGACGCCCGAACCATGGCCGGGCCACCGATGTCGATCTGCTCGACGCACTCGTCGACACTCGCGCCCGAGGCGACCGTCTGCTCGAAGGGGTAGAGGTTGACGACGACGAGCTCGAAGGCGGCGATGCCGAGTTCCTCGAGCTGCTCGCGGTGGGAGTCCTTGCGCAGGTCGGCCAGCAGGCCGCCATGGATGTGCGGATGAAGGGTCTTGACGCGACCGTCGAGGCACTCGGGGAACCCGGTGACGTCGTTCACGGCCGTGACGGGCACCCCGGCAGCGGCGATGGTCTTCGCCGTCGAGCCGGTGGACACGATCTCCACACCCGCCTCCGCGAGCCCGCGGGCAAGATCCTCCAGTCCGGTCTTGTCATAGACCGAGACGAGAGCTCGGCGGACGGTTCGACGGGAGTCGGTCACGGGGTACCTCCGGTAAGGCCGGCCAGGGTGCTGACCAACAGTTCACGTTCGATCACCTTGATGCGTTCGTGCAGGCTCGCCTCGTCGTCATCCGGAAGGACTTCGATCGCCTGCTGGGCGAGGATCGGGCCCGTGTCGACACCGTGGTCGACCAGGTGCACGGTGCAGCCGGTGACCTTGACCCCGTAGGCCAGA
>JAURME010000087.1 GCA_030830865.1 Candidatus Nanopelagicales bacterium
GGGACTGCTCGGTACCGACAGCCCGTTCCGACCCGAGCTGCACGAGCCGCTGCGACCCCATCCCGGTCAGGCTGTGAGCGCCGCGAACATGTTCCGGGCTCTCGAGGGCTCGGGCATCGTCGCCTCCCACAAGGAAGGTGATTCCCGCGTGCAGGACGCCTACTCCCTGCGCTGCGCCCCGCAGGTGACCGGCGGCCTGCGCGACACGATCACCTACGCGCGGACCGTGGCCGAGCGTGAACTCGCCGCCGCGATCGACAACCCGGTCGTCCTGCATGACGGCACCGTCAGCAGCAACGGGAACTTCCACGGCGCACCCGTGGCATACGTCCTGGACTTCCTCGCCATCCCGGCCGTCGATGTCGGCTCCATGGCAGAACGACGCACCGACCGGATGCTCGACAAGGCCCGCAGCCACGGACTGCCACCCTTCCTGGCCGACGATCCGGGGGTGGACTCCGGCCTGATGATCGCCCAGTACACGCAGGCCGGCCTCGTCAGCGAGAACAAGCGCCTCGCCTCTCCGGCGAGCGTCGACTCCATCCCGTCGTCGGCCATGCAGGAGGACCACGTCTCGATGGGGTGGCACGCGGCGCGCAAGCTCCGACACATCGTGGACAACCTGCGACGCATCCTCGCAATCGAACTGGTCGCTGCGGCGCGGGCGATCGAGCTGCGCGCCCCACTCGATCCCTCACCGGCCACGGCCCGCGTGATCGCGGACCTCAGGGCCACGGTTCCCGGCCCCGGATCGGACCGCTTCCTCGCGCCCGAGTTGGAGGCTGCCGAGGAGTTCGTGCGACATCTGCGCTCCTGACCAGCCTGACCTCTCATCGAGGGCGTCAGGCCTGGGGCCGCGACCGGATCCTCTTCACCATCCGGGCGATCGCTGAACTGAACCCCTGGCGGGCCGCAGCGGCGATCGGGGCGGCGAGGAACTGCGGCGCGTAGGGCACGCGGATCCGCTCATCCCATTCCAGACGGGACGACGTCTCCCCGAGGGCGACGACCCGCAGCGTGACCACTCCGGTCAGCACCGGGCCGATCTTCGTGATGGCGACGGTCATGGACTCGCGGTCCAGGGACTCCACGCGCATGCGATCGGGCAGGGCCGCGGGCCCGAGCCCGGTGGTCGCGGTGAACTCCGTCCCCGGGCCGCCGTCCCCGGCGTGGATCTCGACACGGGTCATGGGCACCCACTCGGCGTGGCCGGCCCAGTCGATCAGCTCGTCGAACACCACTCCGGCGGGCAGGGGAAGGGTCCGCACGACCGTGAAGTCAACCTGAGCCATCGGGCATCCCTTCGTCTCGTGACGTCGCGGTCTCGACTATGCAGCAGGGGGACCCATTCCGCTCGTTGAGAGGACCCGTGACGAACAGATCACACCCAACTACTAGGACATCCATCAAGCGCTAGTCTCGCGTCGTGGAGCACATGTGGATCCGCGCCATCGTCGGCGCCGTCATCACCATCGTCCTTCTTGCCTTTGCCGTAAAGCGCGGCTGGTTCCTGGTCTCGTTGGGCAGGTCGGGCAAGCCGGCCGTCGGTCGCACGTCCGATGCCCCGAAGCGGGTCGAGGCGGAGGCGACGGAGGTCCTCGGGCAGAAGAAGCTGCTGAAGTGGACGATCCCTGGCATCGCGCATGTGTTCGCGTTCTGGGGGTTCCTGATCCTGGGCATCACGGTCATCACGGCGTTCGGTGAGCTGGTGATCGAGCATTTCCACGTTCCGATCATCGGCACGTGGACCGTTGTCAGGTTCATGGAGGACCTGTTCGCAGTACTCGTGCTGATCGGCATCGTGATGTTCGCGATCATCCGTCTGGCCAACAACCCGGCCAAGCAGGGCCGTGCCTCGCGGTTCTTCGGCTCCCACACCAAGGGAGCGTGGCTGGTGCTGCTGATGATCTTCCTGGTCGTCGCGACGCTGCTGACCTACCGCGGCGCGAAGACCAACACGATCATCGACACGATCTACGCCGAGGACATGAATGGCGCGTTCGCGTCCGGAATCGTCGGCGGCTGGCTGAACCCGCTGGGCATGACGGCGAACCAGTGGGTCGAGACGGTGTTCATCTGGGCGCACGTCACGGTCATCCTGGCGTTCCTTCTGATCGTGCTGCACTCCAAGCACCTGCACATCTTCTCCGCACCGGTCAACGTCTACACGTCCCGTCGGCCGAATGCCCTGGGCCCGCTGCTGCCGATCTACTACAAGGGCGAGCCGGTCAACTTCGAGGACCCGCCGGACGACGCCACGTTCGGCAAGGGCCACATCGGTGACTTCACCTGGAAGAACTACGTCGACTTCATGGCCTGCACCGAGTGCGGGCGCTGCCAGTCCCAGTGCCCGGCCTGGAACACCGGCAAGCCGCTGAGCCCGAAGCTCATGATCATGAACCTGCGCGACACCATGTTCACGCAAGCCCCTTACCTCATGGCCGCGAACGGCGAGCATCCCGGACTCGGTGAGATGAACGAGGATGCCCTCGCGTCGGTCAGCACGGCCGTCAAGGAGCAGGTCGAGCGACCGTTCATCGGATCCCGCGAGGGCTCCGAGCACGAGGCCACCGACGGCTACACCTTCGACGGGCACCGCACCACCGGCCTGGAGCTCCCCGTCATCGACGAGGAGGCCCTGTGGTCGTGCACCACGTGCGGCGCCTGCGTCAACCAGTGCCCGGTCGACATCGAGCACATCGACCACTTCGTCGACATGCGACGCAACCAGGTCATGATCGCCAGCGAGTTCCCCACCGAGCTCAATGGCCTGTTCAAGAACCTGGAGACCAAGGGCAACCCATGGGGCATGAACGCCTCGGGCCGCAACGACTGGATCAGTGAGGTCGACTTCGAGGTCCGCGTGTTCGGCATGGACGGCGAGGACGAGATCCCGGCCGATGTCGACTACCTGTTCTGGGTCGGCTGCGCCGGTGCCTACGAGGACCGCGCCAAGCAGACCACCAAGAACGTCGCCGAGCTCATGCACATCGCCGGCGTGAACTTCATGGTCCTCGGCGAGGGCGAGACCTGCACCGGTGACCCGGCTCGCCGCGCTGGCAACGAGTTCCTGTTCCAGATGCAGGCCATGCAGAACGTCGAGGTCCTCAACGAGATCAAGGCCACCCGCATCGTCGTGACCTGCCCGCACTGCCTGAACTCCCTCAAGCGCGAGTATCCGCAGAACGGCGGCAACTACGAGGTCGTGCACCACACGCAGCTGCTCGAGCAGCTCGTCAAGGAGGGGCGCCTGACCCCCGTCGCGCCCGTGGACACCAACGTCACCTACCACGACCCGTGCTACCTCGGGCGTCACAACAACATCTACACCCCGCCGCGTGAACTCGTTGGCGCTGCGGCCACCAGCAGTGTCGAGATGGAGCGCCACGGCGACAAGTCCTTCTGCTGCGGCGCCGGCGGCGCACGCATGTGGATGGAGGAGAAGATCGGCACCCGCGTCAACGTCAACCGCGCCGACGAGGCCATCGCCACCGGCGCCAGCACCATCGCCGTCGCCTGCCCGTTCTGCTCCGTCATGCTCAACGACGCTGTCACCGTCCGCCAGCAGGAGGGCACCGCCCAGGGCGTCCAGGTGAAGGACGTCGCCACCCTCCTCCTCGAGGCTGCCAAGAAGTAGCGGAAGCCGGGAGCAGTCATGACCTATCTCTACGGCCAGCCCTGCTGGGCGGACCACGGCGCTCCCGACGCCGACGCCTCCCGCGCCTTCTACGCCGCGGTCATGGACTGGCAGCCCACCGCCGGGCACCCCGACTTCGGTGGCTACGGAACCGCGATGTCCGGCGACGACGCCGTCGCGGGGTTGGGTCCCTGCATGGGCGACGCTCCCCCGTGGTGGACCCTCTACTTCGCGACGGATGACTCCGATGCCACGGCCGCAGCGATCACGGCGAACGGCGGCTCCGTGCTCATGCCGCCCCACCCGGTCGGTGACTTCGGCCGACTCACCATCGCGCAGGACGTCACGGGAGCCCTGTTCGGTCTCTGGGAGGCGGGGACGACGACCGGGTTCGACGCCACCGGCCGCGCAGGGGCGTGGGCGTGGTGCGATCTGCGCACTCCCGAGCCCGATGCCGCGCGGGAGTTCTACGGCGCCGTGTTCGGCTGGGAGTTCGCCGCCGTCCCCATGGCGGGGGACGAGTACACGACCTTCACTCCCCGCGGCGGCTCAGCACCGGCCGGCGGTGTCGGCCCGATGATGGGCCACGACGACGTCCCGCCGCACTGGCTCAACTACTTCGCAGTGGCCGACGTGGATGCATCCGTGACCAAGGCTGTTGAACTCGGCGGCACGAGCCTCGCCCCGGCCTTCGACAGCCCGTTCGGGCGCATGGCCCCGATCCTCGATCTGGCCGGAGTCCCGCTCATCCTCATGACCCTGCCGGCCTAGTCGGTCACTCCGTGCGGGAGTGGTCGCCGCCGGCGATCTGGTCCAGTGTGTGCAGAAGCACCGGTGACAAGGCCGCCACGGTGTCCTTCGCCCCGCCGGACGAGCCGGGGGCATTGACGATCAGCGTCGTGCCGGCCATACCGGCGATGCCGCGCGACACGATCGCGGTCGGCACTCCGTGGGCGACCCCGTAGTTCCGGATCGCCTCGGCCAGGCCGGGAGACTCCCGTTCGATGACCCTGCGTGTCATCTCAGGAGTGAGGTCTCGCGGGGTGTGGCCCGTGCCGCCGGTGGTGACGACGAGATCGATGCCCTCCGACACTGCATCCTGGAGTGCGAACAGCACCGGATCACCATCCGCGACGACGACAGGATCACCGACGTCCAGGCCCAGTTCCCGCAGGCCGGCCACGATGATCGGTCCGGATGTGTCCTCCCAGGTGCCCGCAGCAGCACGCGTGGAACAGGTGATGACGCGAGCGGTGAAGGTCATGCCTCACGCACCCAGTGACCGGAGCGTCCGCCCTTCTTCTCCAGCAGGACGACCTCGTCGATCGCGGCGGTGCGGTCCTTGCCCTTGACCATGTCGATGACGGTCAGACCACCCACGGCCGCAGCAGTGAGCGCCTCCATCTCCACACCCGTCCGATCAGCAGTGCGCACCGTCGCGAGGATCTCCACGTACGGCCCATCGGCGTGCAGCGTCACCTCGACATCGACACCGTGGACCGCGATCGGGTGGCACAGCGGGATGAGGTCCGGGGTCCGCTTGGTCGCCTGGATCGCAGCGATCCGCGCGACAGCGAGCGCATCGCCCTTCGGCATCTCCCCTGCCGCGAGCAGGCCGGCGACCTCCGTGGAGACGTTCACGCGGCACCGGGCAGTCGCCTCGCGGGTCGTCACGTCCTTCGCGGTGACGTCGACCATGCGCGCCTCGCCGCGCTCGTTGAGATGCGTCAGTTCACTCATATCGAAACCCTAGTGTGACGTGTGGACTCCGACGATCGATCCCGCGCCGCACTGATCGCGGCCATGACCTCCTCGAGGGCCCGCAGGGAGTGCCCGGAGACAAAGGTGTCGACGAATGGCAGGGCAGCAGCCATGCCACCGACCAGAGGCTCGTACGACTCAGCCGCCTTGCGCGGGTTCACCCAGATGACGTGGTGCGCCAGCCTCGACAGCCGCTCCATCGAGGTGCCCACGAGTTCCGGGCTCTCCACCTCCCAGCCGTCGGAGACGATGACGACGACGGCACCGCGCGCCATGCCCCGCCGCCCGTGCTCGTCCAGGAAGGTCGCAAGCGCACACCCAATGCGCGTGCCACCGGCCCAGTCCGGAGCAGAGTCAAGCGCACGGCGGTAGGCGGTGTCCGGGTCGGTCACCACGAGCGCGCGCGTCAGGCGTGTGAGTCGCGTGGCGAAGACGAAGGCCTCCGTCCCGAGTGCCAGCACGGCGCCGCGCATGAGGTGCAGGTAGATCCGCGCATACGGCTCCATCGATCCGGAGACGTCCGCGATGAGTACGACACGACGCGGCCGCTCCGTCCGCTTGCGCCGCACCAATTCCACTGGATCGCCCGCGGTGCGGTGCGAGCGACGCAGGGTGCCGCGCATGTCGAGTCGTCGACCTCGCGCATGTCGGCGCAGGCGACGGCCGGTGCGCGGCGGCGGCACGAACGGCAGCCGGTCGATGAGTCGGCGGATCAGCGACAGCTCGTCCTCGGTGCACTCACTGAAGGACCGTTCGGCAAGTCGCTCCGTGCCGCTCACTGCGGCGAGACGGTTCGGGTCGTGTTCGTCGTCCGCCTCGTCGGACGATGAGCCGGGCGTGGACGCTGTGGCATGACCACCTGGGTCGACCGCGGTCTGCCCGGATTGGGAACCCGACGACTGGTCACTGGAGCGAGACGGGTCCGGCGGGGTGAGCGACACATCCGAGGGCGCGTCGGTCGGCACATCGAAGAAGCCCAGGAAGATCCGATTGAACACACGGTCGTAGACGGGCACCTGCTCACGGTCGGTCAGGAGCGTGACGCGGCCCAGCCAGTAGACATCGTCGGAGGTCGACGGATCGGCAGCTGCCACGGCCGTGGCGAAGCGGATGCTGCGCTCGGGTGTCACCGGCACACCAGCTGAATGAAGTGCGTGGCCGAAGCGTGCCGCTATCCCACCGAGCAGATCCACCGCTGACCGCTCGACCGGTAGATCCTCGGCTATCCGCTCGCCACCCACGCCAGGCCCTCCGCCCGCGCAA
>JAURME010000088.1 GCA_030830865.1 Candidatus Nanopelagicales bacterium
CGCTGCTTCTTGGCCTCCAGGCGCGTGGAGCCCTTGAGGCTGGCGACGTCGTCGCCGCCCTTGCCGCGCGGCTCACGGACCCGTGTGACGGTGTTCGGCGGATCGTCCATGGAGCCGTCGTCATCACCGGAGCCCCGACGACGGCGGCGGCGACGACGGCGCGTGGCGCCCCCTTCGGACTCGTCGGAGGAGCCTTCCTCGGAGGCCTCACCATCGGCCTCGGCGTCGCCGGAATCGCTCTCGTCCGAGGAGTCCTCGTCACCGCCCTTGCCGCGCCGGCGACGGCCGCCCCGGCGTCGCCGGCGACGACGACCCTCCTCGGCGTCCTCGTCACCGTCGGCAGCCTCGACAGCACCCTCCTCGGGCGCCTCCTCGGCGTCCTCGACGCCCTCATCGGTCGCGGTGGCCTTCTTCGCCCCCTTCTTGGCCGACCGGCGGGTCGACTTGCGAGGCTTGTCCTCGGCTGCCTGCCCCTCCTCGGGCTCTGCGGAGATGTCCGGCGCCTGGAACAGCGGCGCCGAGGTCGCCATGCGCACCGAGGACTCGGGGACCGGCTCGCCCTCGGTCGACTCCTCGGCAGCGGCGGCCTTCTTGGCCGCCTTCTTGGTGGCGCGCTTCGCGGTCTTCTTGGGCTTCGCCTCGGCCTCGTCCGCCGTCTTCTTGGATGACTTCCGGGCGGCCTTCTTCGGGGTGGCTTCGGCGGCATCGGCCGGGGCCAGTTCGCCCTCCGAGATGGCCGGAGTATCCGCTGGCGGGCCCGCCGGACGGCTGGCCGCACGGCGCCTCGTGCGCTTCTGCACGGCTGCCGGTGCGTCGTCGGAGCCGGTGGTGTCAGTGCTGGTGTTGTCGTCGACCATGGGGTCGCACTCCATTCGTGGTGTGGCCGCCTGAGACGGCACAGCACCGCTGTCGGGGAGGAGCGGGCCTGCCCGGGTGGGCTGGCGACTCCTCGGAAGCCTGGTGGTCCGCGGTACCCATGGGGCGCGGGTGCGCCGGCATCGGGTGCCGCCGACGGCGTCCGGTCACCGGGTCCGAGCAGCCTCCGCCTCGTCTACCCGATCGGGCGCGAGGGGGTCGAAGACCGTGGTTCCGGCCTCGTGGAGTGGCCCCTGTGCCAGCCGGGTCACCCTCGGGGGGACCGGCGGCACGAGGTCGGCCACGCCACGCAGCGCGGACAGGACGTCGTCGGGTCGAACGGACGGGGTTCCGTGACGTACGACCAAGGTGAGTATCGCACAGGCCGGATCCACGGCCTCCTCCGCCGCGCACTCCGCGGACACGACCGCCGCCCGGGCGTCGAACGTGCGGGGTCCGTTCTTGGTCATGCGCTCGACCATGACCTCGTCCGCGGCCAGGAGCGCGGCCACGGCCGACTCCAGGTCGGTGAGGGCGATCTCCGGCAACTCGATACGCCAGACGGAGGCCTCCAGGCGATGCGCGAAGTCCTTCGTCCGGGCGACCACGACCTCGAGGACGTCGAGCCCCGGAGGAAGGACGGCATCGAGAGCGTCGCGTACCGCGACCGGGTCGCACTCCCGGGTCACGCCGAGCTCGACGTACTCCGCCTCGCTCGCCACGCCCGTGGCGGCCGTGTTGGTGTAGGACACCTTGGGATGCGGGGAGAAGCCGGCGCTGTAGGCCATGGGGATCCGAGCCCGTCGCAGGGCACGCTCCAGGGCCCGCTGGAAGTCTCGGGCGCTGGAGAACCTCAGGCGACCGCGCTTGGCGTAGCGGAACCGGAGCTTCTGGACCGTCGGAGCGATGTCCCGTTCAGGAGGTCGTGGCGCCACCGGCGTCAGCCCTCGCGGCCGGCGAGGACCGGCGACGGCGGGAGCACGGGCATGGGCAGAGTGACCACACCCGTGGGTCCGATCTGGATCTCGGTGCCCATCTGGTCGCACACGCCGCAGTCCGAGCACGGTGACCACCGGCAGTCGTCCACCGGGATCTCGGCGAGGGCGTCCTGCCAGTCGTCCCACAGCCACTCGATGTCCAGTCCGGAGTCGAGGTGCTCCCAGGGAAGGACCTCCGTGCGGTCGCGCTCTCGGGTGGTGTACCAGTCGACGTCGACCGGCTGGTCGGCGAGAACGGCGTCAGCCGCAGCCATCCAACGGTCGAATGAGAAGTGCTCGCTCCAGCCGTCGAACCTCGCGCCGTCGCGCCACGCCTGGAGGATGACACCGCCGACCCGACGGTCGCCTCGGGACAGGATTCCCTCGACGATGCCAGGGCGGCCGTCGTGGTACCTCATGCCGATGGACCGCCCGAACTCGCGGTCGTTGCGGATGGCCTCCTTGAGCGCGCGCAGTCGCGCGTCAGTGGCCTCGTGGTCGAGCTGCGCCGCCCACTGGAACGGAGTGTGCGGCTTGGGCACGAACCCACCGATCGACACCGTGCAGCGGATGTCCTTGCGTCCCGACACCTCGCGGCCGGCCTTGATGACCTCGCGGGCGAGGGAGGCGATCTGCAGGACATCCTCATCGGTCTCGGTGGGCAGTCCGCACATGAAGTACAGCTTCACCTGCCGCCATCCGCCGGCGTACGCCGTGGTGACGGTGCGGATGAGGTCCTCCTCGGTGACCTGCTTGTTGATCACCTTGCGCATGCGCTCGCTGCCGCCCTCCGGAGCGAAGGTCAGGCCGCTGCGACGGCCGTTGCGGGAGAGCTCGTTGGCGAGATCGACGTTGAAGGCGTCGACGCGTGTGCTCGGCAGCGACAGCGAGACCTGGCTCTCCTCGTAGCGGTCCGCGAGGTTCTTGGCGACGTCGGCGATCTCGGAGTGGTCCGCGCTGGAGAGGGAGAGCAGCCCCACCTCCTCGTACCCGGTCTTCTCCAGCCCGTTCTCGACGATGTCGGCGATACCCGTGATGCTGCGCTCCCGCACGGGCCGGGTGATCATGCCTGCCTGGCAGAACCGGCAGCCTCGGGTGCAGCCGCGGAAGATCTCCACGCTCATGCGCTCGTGGACCGTCTCGGCCAGCGGCACCAGGGGGTTGCGCGGGTAGGGCCACTCATCGAGGTCCATGAGCGTGTGCTTGCTGACCCGCCACGGTGCCTCCGGCCGGTTCGGGGCGACGCGCTGGATCCGGCCGTCGGGCAGGTAGTCCACGTCGTAGAACTGCGGGACGTAGAGCGAGCCGGTGCGCGCCAGCTCGACCAGCAGGCCCCCGCGACCACCCGGCCGACCGGCGGCCTTCCATTCCCGCACGATGTCGGTGATCAGCAGGACCGCCTCCTCGCCGTCGCCCAGGACAGCAACGTCGAGGAAGTCGGCGATCGGCTCTGGATTGAAGGCCGCGTGTCCCCCGGCGACGACGAGCGGATGCGTCTCGTCCCGTTCGGCGGCAGACAGCGGGATACCGGCGAGGTCGAGCGCCGTGAGCATGTTGGTGTACCCGAGCTCGGTGCTGAAGGACAGTCCCAGGACGTCGAAATCGCCGACCGGACGATGCGCATCGACCGTGAACTGCGGGACCCCGCTTTCACGCATGAGTGCCTCGAGGTCCGGCCACACCGCATAGGTGCGCTCCGCCAGGGCGTCATCGCGCTCGTTCAGCACCTCGTACAGGATCTGGACGCCCTGGTTGGGGGCTCCCACCTCGTAGGCGTCCGGGTACATGAGCGCCCAGTGGACGGCCACGGAGTCCCACGGCTTGGTCACGGCGTTGACCTCACCACCGACGTACTGGATCGGCTTGGTGACGAACGGCAGCAGCCGCTCAAGGCGATCGAAGACACTCGTACCGGGGGAAGTCACCCCATGAGGATACCCATGGTCCAGTGACGGCGCCTCGGCCGCGCTCGACGGTCAGGAGCCAGCGCGGACTGCATGGAGGCGCACGTTCTGGAGCAGGCCGATGGCTATCCACGTCGCCATCATGGATGTACCGCCGGCGGAGACCAGGGGCAGCGGGATACCGGTGATGGGCATGATGCCCAGGGACATCCCGATGTTCTCGAACATCTGGAACGCCAGCCAGGCGATGACACCAGTGGCGACGAGACGCCCGAACATGTCATCGGCGCGGTATGCGATCACGACGGCGCGCCACAGGATGATGGCCAGCAGCGCGATGAGCACGGCGCTGCCGATGAAGCCCAGCTCCTCCCCCACCACGGTGTAGATGAAGTCGCTCTCGTTGACGGGCACGAACTTGCCCTGCGTCTGCGGACCCTCGAACAGCCCGTATCCCGTCCAGCCCCCGCCGCCGATGGCGATGCGTGCTTGGTTGGCGTTGTACGCGGCGCTGGTGACGTCCTCGGTGGGGTTGATGAAGGACGTCAACCGCTGGACCTGGTACTCCTTGAGCAGGCCCAGTTGGATCGCCAGGAGCACACCGACCACGGCGCCTCCGATCAGCCCGATGACCCACCGGGTGCGGGCGCCGGATACCGCGATGATGGACAGCGCCACCGAGCCCAGGATGAGGACGGTCCCGGTGTCGTTCTGCACCAGGATGATCAGGATCGGCAGCACGGCGACGCCGAAGGCCATGAGGACGTCCCGGTCCCGCGGCTCACTCTCGGTGTCGCGCTTCTCGGACAGCAGGACGGCCATCATGAGGATGACGGCCACCTTGGCGAACTCCGACGGCTGCAGGGTCAGCCCCCCCGGCACGTCGATCCATGCACGCGCACCGGCGATCGTCGTGCCGAGCCCGGGAAGGAACGGCATGAGAAGCAGGAGGACCGAGGCGCCGTAGATGAACGGGGTGTAGGCGCGCAGCCAGCGGTAGTCGAGGCGGGACGCGAGCCAGCCCAGGACGATTCCGATGACGACGTTGATGAGGTGGCGCTTGAGATACGACTGAGGATCACTGTCGGACGCCATGTCCGCGCGGCTGGCTGACCACACCAGCATGGATCCGAACACCGTAGCCGCGAGGGCCGCGATGAGCAGGATCCAGTCCAGGTCACGCCAGTAGCCGCGCTGACGCGTGAGCGTGTGGGTCGCCGGGTCCGACGCGAGGATGCCGCTCACGGCGATGATCCTGCCGCACGGATGTCGGCCACGCCCGAGCCGTCGCCCTTGGGGGCGACCGGCGTGCCGTCGAGGCGCACCGTCGGAAGGCCCGCCTTGGGGGCCCCACCGACGAGGACGCTGTCGCGCGGGTTCACGAGGGTGCCCTTGATCCCGAACAGCGCCTCGTAGATCTTCCGCACGCTCGGGCCGGAGGTCTTGGAGCCCGTACCGCCTTCGGTCACCATCATCACGATGGCGTACTGGGGATCGTTGGCCGGCGCGTAGGACGCGAACCATGAGGTCGAAGCCTTGTCTCCTGTGACCTGCGCCGAACCGGTCTTGGAGGCGACCGGGATCCTGTCCAGCGGGAATCCGAGGAAGGGGATCTTGCCCGATCCGTCAGTGGTGACGCCCGGGAGAGACTTGCGCAGGAACCGAATGGTGCTCTTCTGGACGTCCACCTTGCGGACGGCCACCGGGTCGAACTCCTTGACGACCTTGCCGTCGGCCGACACCAGCCCCTTCGCGACCTGGGGCTGGTACAGCGTTCCGCCGTTGGCGATGGCTGCGTAGACCATGGCCATCTGCAGAGGGGTCACCGTCGTGTCGCCCTGTCCGATGACGGCGTTGAGCGCGTCACCCGCGCGCCACTGATAGCCGTCGGTGCAGTTCTCACGGTCCAGGGCGGTGTAGTAGTCGGCCAGCTTGGGATCGGTCCTGCGGGTCTCCGGGTATCCCTCCTCCGCATTGCGGCACCAGGTGTCCTTCTTGGCCTCCCAGTTGTCGTATTTGAACTCCCGGCTCGAGACCCGACCCGAGGCCTCACCCGGCAGGTCGATGCCCGTGGTACTGCCCAGGCCGAAGGTGGCCGCGGTCTCGGCGATCGGGTCGGGAGCCGTGACATCGGCGTCGGGACCGCCCGCCTTCTGCCACATCCGGCGAGCGATGTCGTAGAAGACGGTGTTGCATGAGACCTCGAGTGCGCGGGTCAGGGAGATCGGTCCGTACGGCTTGGACTCGTAGTTGCGGAACGTCGTACCGCCGACCTTGACACGGGACGGGCACGGGTAGATGCCGTAGAGGTCGAAGTTGTCCCTTCCCGCGGCCGCGGTGCTGATGGCCTTGAAGGTCGACCCGGGTGCGAACTGGCCCTGGTAGGCGTTGGATGACAGGGACTCGTCGTCGATCAGCTGCTTGTACTGCTTCTTCGTCACGCCGCCGATCCAGATGGACGGGTCGTACGACGGGTAGCTCGCCATGGCCAGGACGCGCCCGGTGTCGACCTCGATGACGACAGCAGCGCCGGACTTGCCGCGGTAACCCTGGCTCTGGGCGCGACGGATCGCGTTGATGAGTTGCTGCTCGACGACGGCCTGCAGCCGCGCATCGATGCTCGTCACCAGGTAATCACCGGCCTGCGGGTCCTGCTCGTCCAGCACACCGGTGACTTGCCCTGCGGTGTCAACGGCCAGCGTGGTGATGCCGGGCTTGCCCCGCAGGACATCGTCGTACTGCTTCTCCAGTCCGGTACGGCCCACGACATCCGTGCGCCGCAGGCGGTCGTAGGCGGTGGTGTCACCTTGGGCGTCGAGCTGCTCCTCCGTCACGGGACCGAGATATCCGAGGATGTGCGCCGCGTTCATGTTGAAGGGAGCCGGATACTCCCGGACTGCCTCGAGCTTCGCGGTGACGCCGGGGAACTCACGACGTCGCTCCATGATGCTCAACGCCGTCTGGGTGTCAACGTCCGAGGCGACGGGCACCGGCTGGTAGGTCGACCCGTTCCAGCAGATCGGCGGCGGCTTGGCCCCCTCGGTGCCGCAGGACTTCAGTCGGTCCTCGATCTTGTCACGGGGCTCGTCGAGGATGCGCGAGAGCCGAGTGAGGACGGCGGCGCCGTCGTTGGGCTGCTGGGCCAGGACCTGACGGTCCACGGTGACGACCACGGTGGTGCGGTTGGCGATGAGCGGGCGGCCGGCCTGGTCGATGACCAGCCCGCGGACCGCTGGCTCTGCCACCTCGCGCACGGTGTTGTCCTGGGCGATGGCCCGGTACTCCGCGCCCTCCATGACCTGCAGGTAGAAGGAACGAGCGACCAGGGTCCCGAGGAGGGACACCACGAGGACGGCCAGGACGAGCAGGCGCAGATTGGAGCGCTGGCTCACCGGCTTCCTCCCAGATCGGACGGGTCTCTCGGGCGTCCGGAGGCCCCAGCAGGGGTCGGCTCGTCCGTGGCAGGGGGAACTGCCAGGTACGACGGTACGACGAGCCGAGGGTGAATCCGGTTCCCGCGGCACCCTTTCGCGAGTTTTGCCCGAATCTTCCTCAGCTGACGAGCACCTCAGGCGTGGCCTTCCGCACCATCCAGGCGATCAGCAGGATGACCCCGGGAGCCAGCAACACGCCGTACAGCGCGCTCGTGAGCGCCAGCACCGGGATCTGCTCCCAGTCGACGCGCTCGCTGCCCAGCATCGTGTCCAGACCCGCGGTGAGCAGGACTGCCGCCCCGGTGGCCAGTCCGGTCATGCCCATCATGATCGGGATCGTGCGATCACGCGGATCGACGGCGAGTCCGGTGATGAACCCGATGGCGATGTAGACCACGGCGTTGACACCGAGGAGGGTGTCCCCCGGTGGTGCCAGGTCGATGAGGGCGCCGGCGGCGAATCCGGCTGCAGCACCCTGGATCGGTCCCATCGCAAGCGCGATCGCCACCACCGTCACGACGACGAGGTCTGGGGTGGCGCCAGGGATGCCCAGACGCGTCAGAAGCGTCACCTCGATGAGGACGGCGAGCAGGGTCGCGGTCCCGATGATGAGGACCTGCCGCCAGATCACGGGTTCCCACTCTCGACGGGGACCGCCGCGGTCTCCTCCTCGGGTACCTGGGTCGTCGCGGGAGACGCGGACCCCTCGTCCGTGGGTGCCGCATCGTCGCCGCCGAGCGGCGCCGGGCTGGGCACGATGCTGAGGTTGTCCGAACGGGGCAGCACCGAGTCGCGAGGGTCCTCGCGCGGCGGCTTGGTCACGACGCCGAGGATGCTCAACTGGGACATGTCGGCGAACGGCCTGACCCGCGCCACGCGCGTCAGCTGCCCGGACGTGCCCTCCACCTCCACGACCTCGCCCACCGGCAGCCCCGGCGCATAGGGGCGCCCGCTCTTCGACCCGAAGGTGACGATGGCGTCGCCGACCCGCACGTCGGCGAGGGGGTCCAGCAGCTCGAACTCCAGCGAGTCCTGGCTGCCGGTCCCCGCCGCGATGCCGATCTCCTCGGTCCCGGCGACGCGACCTCCGACGGCAGAGCCCTGATCGACGATGAGCACGACCGTGGACGTGTCGGCTGTCGTCTTGAGGATTCGCCCGACGAGGCCGGCCCCGTTGATGACCGACATGTCCTGCTCGATGCCGTCATTGCGTCCGGCATCGATGGTGACGGTCCACGAGAAGTCCTGTGCGGGCCCGATGGCGATGACCTCGGCCGGGACGAAGCGATACTGCCCGACACTGGCCACGCGAAGCAGGCCGTCGAGCGCGGCTGCCCGGGCCTTGTCGTTCCTGAGGATGTTGAGCTCGGTCCGAAGCGCCTCGTTCTCAGCACCCAGCGTGTCGATCTGGTCGGCCTGATCTCGCATGCTGGACCACCAGCTGCCGGCTCCCGTGATCGGCGAGAACACGGTCGCGGCGCCCCGCTCCAGGCCTCCGAGGACATTCGACACGACCGTCCGGCCGGTCGCGAAAGGTCCCTGACCACCGCGAAGGTCGAGAATCACGAAAGTCAACGACGCCACGACTAGCACCGCGAGCAGGATGCGCGTGCGCCGGGAGAACATGGGTCAAGTCTGGACCGTGGCCGCTACCGCGGCCACACGCCCCACCGCAACGGCGATGCCGATCAGCGACGCGGCTCGGAGATGAGGACCTGCTGAAGGGCGTCGAACTCCTCGACGCACTTGCCCGAACCGAGAGCGACGCAGTCCAGCGGTCGTTCGGCGATGATGATCGGCATGCCCGTCTCATGACGCAGCCGCTCGTCGAGGCCGCGCAGCAGCGCGCCGCCACCGGTGAGCACGATGCCTCGGTCCATGATGTCGCCGGAGAGCTCCGGGGGCGTGCGGTCGAGGGTCGCCTTCACGGCATCCACGATCGCGTGGACCGGCTCGTCGATAGCACGCCGGATCTCCTCAGCGGAGACGACGATCGTGCGCGGCAGGCCGGTGATGAGATCGCGGCCACGGATCTCGGCATGGGGCTCGTCCGGCATCGGGAAGGCCGAGCCGATGGCCACCTTGATCTCCTCCGCGGTGCGCTCGCCCAGCATGAGCGAGTACTCCTTCTTGACGTACTGGATGATCGCGTTGTCGAGCTCGTCACCACCGACGCGCACAGAGAGGCTGGTGACGATGCCGCCGAGCGAGATGACCGCGACCTCGGACGTGCCGCCCCCGATGTCGACGACCATGTTCCCGGTGGGCTCATGGACGGGCAGGCCGGCACCGATGGCCGCGGCCATCGGCTCCTCGATGATGAAGACCTTGCGGGCCCCCGCCGCATAGCCCGCGTCCTTGACCGCTCGCTGCTCGACCCCGGTGATGCCCGAGGGAACGCAGACGATGAGGCGCGGCTTGGCCAGATGGCGCCGCTTGTGCACCTTCTGGATGAAGTAGCGCAGCATGCGCTCGGTGGTGTCGAAGTCGGCGATGACGCCGTCTTTGAGGGGGCGGATGGCGACGATGTTGCCCGGTGTGCGGCCGATCATGCGCTTGGCCTCGGAACCGACAGCGAGGATCCCGCCGGTGTTGTTGTTGATCGCGACCACCGACGGCTCGTTCAGGACGATGCCGCGCCCACGCACGTAGACGAGGGTGTTCGCGGTGCCGAGATCGACGGCCATGTCGCGACCGACGAACGACGAGCCACCGAAGGTGGACGAAGCAGCCATAGGGGAAGTGGCCCTTCTTGTGGGATCAGGAGCCCCCATCGTAGCCGGAACCGGCTGTGCGGCCTATCCCGCGGCCCGAGCAACCTCACCGAGTCGCTGCGCGCGCTCGACCTCTACACGTCGCAGGTAGGCCTCCAGGCGCTCGGCCGTGGCGGCGTCACGGGGCAGGTCGAAGGCCATGGTGGTGACGGCTCCGAGGTCGGCGCGGTAGTCGTGGCCAAGGCTCTCGAACTGTCCCGGCCGGACGTGGGTCGCGAACATCGTGTCGACGAAGGCCTGGGCGAAGGTGATTCCCGGCTTCCAGGTCATCTGCTCGGGCACATTGCGTCCGCGCTGACCATCGGTCGGTAGCCACGCCGGCCGATGCGCGAGCAGGGCCGGTCGGAACCGCACCACCGGGTCACCGTCGTGCTCCAGGAACCACACCCGGGGTCGGGGGGCGGGCACCGGCTCGGGGAGCTGCTCGGGACGGTCCACGGTGTACGACTCCCCGGCGCATAAGGCATGAAAGACGTCCGAGCGCTCACCACCGGGCGTGCCCACCCACAGGGCCGCGGCCACCGAGTAGCGGTCGAGGTCGATGGGCCCGGAGGGGATGGCGGTCTGCTGAACCTCGGCGCCGAGGCTCTCGCCGTAGAGCAGGATGCGCGGCGCGTGCGCGCGCGTACTCAACTCCTCGCGGATGGCGTCGAGCAGCAGTCGCTGAGTGTGAGCGCCGGCCTGCACCTTGTTCAGGGACAGGAACGATGGCAGCAGTCCGTAGCCGACCGCGACTGCGGCGCTGTCTCCACGCGTGAGGACCTCGAGGACGTCGACGGGGAAGGAGTTCGCGTATCCGGTGCCGGCTGGCGCCTGGATGATGAGGTTCGCCCGCTCGAACGCACCAGTGCGGCGGAGCTCGGCCATCGCCAGTCCCACCCGCTGCTCAGGTGTCGTCGCCGCATCGGCACCTACGAAGACACGCACCGGTGAGGCGACAGGTTCCTCACCCATGACCTCGCGGATCGCGTCGGGAGCAGTGACGTAGTTGACGAACCGTGCGCCTTCGCGCCCGAGTTCCGTGACGGTCACCGCCGAGGCCGCACTGCCGGAGACGTCGGCGTCCTTCGGGGAGTCGTTGTACGGCTGGTCGAGGTCGCGCCCCTGCGCCACGAGGGAACCGATGACACGCTGCGCCGCCAGCCGGCCCGCCAGGCCAACAGCTCCGGCGACACCAGCGCCCACGAGGACGGGCGTGACGGTGGTGATGGGGCCCTGGCCCCGACCGCTGGCAGCCTTGAGCAGGGACAGCGTGGTGCCGACCTTGACCCCCGCCGTCAGCCCGGCGATGCCACCGAGGACGAACGGGAAAGCCGCGCGGACCGGCTCC
>JAURME010000089.1 GCA_030830865.1 Candidatus Nanopelagicales bacterium
GATGCGCACGGTGCGGACCCTACCGATCGCGTCGCAGGAGCCCGTACCTGACGGCATCCTCCAGCGATCGCCACGAAGCGGCGATCACGTTCTCGTGCACCCCCACAGTGCTCCACGAGTCGTGACCATCACTGGTCCCGATGAGCACGCGCGTACGAGCGCCGGTGCCGGACTTCTCGTCGAGGATGCGCACCTTGTAGTCGACGAGACGCATGCTCTGCAGGTCCGGGTACTTCTGCACGATCGCGCCGCGCAGCGCACGGTCGAGTGCATTGACGGGGCCGTTGCCCTCTGCGGTGGAGATGATCCGCTCACCGTCGAGATGGATCTTCACGGTGGCCTCGGTGCTCACGGTGCCGTCTGCATCCTGCTCGACGATCGTGCGCCACGACTCGACCCGGAAGGACAGTTCGGCACCCTCGCTGTCGAGGATGAGCAGCTCGAAGGAGGCATCCGCAGCCTCGAAACTCCAGCCCTGCGCCTCGAGCTCCTTGACCTCCTCGACCACCCGGCTGACGACCTCCGGCTTGGCCGACAGGTCGTATCCGAGTTCCGCGCCCTTCAGCTCGATGGACGCGCGTCCGGCCATCTCGGTGACCAGGACGTTCTGCACGTTGCCGACGACGGCCGGGTCGATGTGGTTGTACAGGTCGGCATTGACCTTCAGGGCGCTCGCGTGCAGGCCGGCCTTGTGCGCGAACGATGCCCAGCCCGCATACGGCTGGTGTGTGTTCGGGGAGATGTTGGCGATCTCGGCAATGGCGTGCGAGATGCGGACGGTCTCCTTCAGGGAGCCGTCAGGCAGGCAGTCGATGCCGAGTTTGAGCTGCAGGTTGGGGACGACGACGAACAGGTCGGCATTGCCCGTGCGCTCGCCGTACCCATTGGCGGTGCACTGCACGTGCGAGACCCCAGCCTCGACGGCCGACACGGAGTTGGCGACCGCACAGCCGGTGTCGTCCTGACAGTGGATGCCGAGCCGAACGCCCGAGCGCTCCTTCACGTCGGTGACGATCTCGAACATCCCGTGCGGCAGCATCCCCCCGTTCGTGTCACACAGGACGCCGACGGATGCACCCGCCTCGGCAGCCGCGATGAGCAGGCGCACCCCGTAGTCGCGGTCGTTCTTGTATCCGTCGAAGAAGTGCTCCATGTCGACGAAGACACGCCGGCCGTGCTCGATCAGGAAGCGGACGGTGTCCTCGACCATGGCGACGTTCTCGTCCAGCGTCGTGCGCAGGGCCTCCGTGACATGGCGCACGTCCGACTTGGCGACCAGCGTGATGACCGGGGCCTGTGAGTCGAGCAGGGCGCGGACCTGCTGGTCGTCTTCCACCTTCACCCCGGCCTTGCGGGTGGCGCCGAAGGCGACGAGCTCAGCGTTCTTGAGATCGAGCTCGGTCTGCGCACGCTGGAAGAACTCGGTGTCCTTGGGCATCGCACCCGGCCAGCCGCCCTCGATGAAGCCGACCCCGTAGTCGTCAAGAAGGCGGGCGACCGCGAGCTTGTCGCTGACCGAGTACGAGATGCCTTCGCGCTGAGCGCCGTCGCGCAGGGTGGTGTCGTACACGTGGAAACCGTCGGGCCGCGACATGGCTCCTCCTCACGTTCTCAGGTCGATCCGCCAACGAAAAAGCCCCTCGCGGGTGCGAAGGGCTGCGCGTCGACGAGGGTCGACGCGCTAATTAATGATGATGGCGGTGCTGAACACGCCCCTCATCCTGCCACACACTTCGATGCTGCGAGGCATCGGGAGGGGTCAGAGGATGCGGTGGAGCCAGTTGTGGGTGTCGGGCGCGGTTCCGGTCTGGATGTCGAGCAGGGCCTGCCGAAGTCGCTGCGTGACCGGACCGGTGCCGCCGTCGGCGATGGACCACGCGCCCGCATCCCGGGTCTTGACCTCACCCACCGGAGTGATGACGGCTGCAGTGCCGCATGCGAACACCTCGGTGATCTCACCCGAGGCGCAGCCGGACTTCCAGTCCTCGACGCTGATGCGTCCCTCCTCTGCCCGAATTCCCAGGTCGGACGCCACGGTGAGGAGCGAGGACCGGGTGATTCCCGGCAGCAGCGAGCCGGTGAGTTCGGGGGTGACCAGCCGTGCGGAATCACCGGACCCGTACACGAAGTACAGGTTCATTCCGCCCATCTCCTCGATCCAGCGGCGCTCGACGGCATCGAGCCATACCACCTGATCGCAACCGTGCATCGCCGCCTCGGCCTGGGCGACGAGCGATGCCGCATAGTTGCCGGCGCACTTGGCCTCGCCCGTACCGCCGGGGGCAGCCCGCACGTAGTCGTCGGAGATCCAGACCGAGACCGGCTTCAGGCCCCGCGGGAAGTAGGCGCCCGCCGGGGAGGCGATGAGCAGGTACTCGTAGCGGTTCGCCGGCCGAACGCCCAGGCCGACCTCCGTGGAGATCATGAACGGGCGCAGGTACAGGGACTTCTCCTGACCCGACGGGACCCAGGCTTGGTCCTGGCGCACCAGGGCCTCGATCGAGCCGACGAAAAGTTCGATGGGCAGCTCGGCCATGGCCAGCCGGCGCGCGGAGTTGGCGAATCGCTCGGCGTTCTGAATCGGGCGGAAGGACCATATGCTGCCGTCCGCGTGACGGTAGGCCTTGAGTCCCTCGAAGATGGCCTGGCCGTAGTGCAACGAGTTTGTCGCCGGGTCGAGGGTGAGCGGACCATACGGCTCGAGCCGGGCATCGTGCCAGCCCTCGTCCTTCGTCCATGTGGCCCTGACCATGTGGTCGGTATAGGCCCGACCGAACCCGGGATCGGCGAGCACCGCCTCGCGATCTGCATCACTCGTGGGGTGATCGGAGGGAGTGAGGCTGATCGGCCACAGGGCCGTGCCCGTGTCGGAGGCGGTCATAGCGTCAGAACCTACCCCTTGGCGGCGGCCACGGCAGCCGCCGCGAGGGCGTCGCCGATCTCGCTGGTGCTGCGCACGGAGTCCCCGCGGGACGCGAGGTCCGCTGCCACGGCACCCTCCACCCATGCGGCTGCTTCGGGCTGCCCGACATGGTCCAGGAGCATGGCCAGCGACATGACCGTCGCCGTGGGATCGGCCTTGCCCTGACCGGCGATGTCAGGAGCAGATCCGTGGACGGGCTCGAACATGCTCGGGTTCGTGCGGCTGGGGTCAATGTTGCCGCTGGCCGCGAGGCCGATGCCTCCGCCGATGGCCGCACCGATGTCGGTGAGGATGTCACCGAACAGGTTGTCGGTGACGACGACGTCGAACGACTCCGGCCGGGTCAGGAAGAACATGGACGCCGCGTCCACATGCTGGTAGTCCGTCTCGACCTCCGGGTACTCCGCCGCGACGCGGTCGAAGGCCTGCTTCCAGGTCTTTCCGGCGTGGACGAGGACATTCGTCTTGTGCACCAGGGTGACCTTCTTCCGACGCTTCATGGCTCGCTCGAACGCGTCCCGGATGATCCGCTCCGCACCGAAGGCCGTATTGATGCTCACCTCGGTCGACACCTCGTGCGGCGTCCCGGCACGGAGGGTGCCGCCCGCGCCCACATACGGACCCTCGGTGCCCTCGCGGCACACGACGAAGTCGATGTCCTGCGGGCCCTTGCCGGCCAGCGGGCCGTTCGTCACACCGGGATACAGCCTCACCGGACGCAGGTTCACGTGGTGGTCCATGACGAAGCGCAGCGGCAGCAGCACCCCGCGCTCGAGGACACCCGGCGGCACCGAGGGATCACCGATGGCCCCGAGGAGGATCGCGTCGTAGCCCCGCAACTCCTCGACGATCTCGTCCGGCAAGAGCTCACCCGTGGCGTTGTACCGACGGGCACCAAGGTCGTACTCCGTCGTGGTCACCTCCAGATCGGCGTCCGGGGCGATGGCCTGGAGGACCTTCACGGCCTCGGCAACCACCTCGGTTCCGATGCCGTCGCCGGGGATGAGGGCCAGGTTCAGTGTCGTGGACATGAGGCGAAGGTTAGTGACCTCCCGGTGGACTCCTGCAGCCGCATCCGTCACGCTGGAGACTGGAGGTGCGCGATGGCGAGGAAACGATGGAATGACCTGTCCGATGCCGAGAAGACGGCCATCCTCGTGGCGGCTTCGATCCAGATCGCCCTGGCGGCGACCGCTTGGGTGGATCTCGCGCGACGGCCGAGGGACCGGGTCAGGGGCCCCAAGCCGCTGTGGGCGGCTGCCATCGCGGTGAACTTCGTGGGGCCCCTCACCTACTTCACCGTGGGCCGGGTCCGCGCACCGCGCTGAGGCGAGCGGCACACCTGCTACCCTCGGCTCATCATGACGACAGCACTGCTGCTCCTTCGCTGCCGCGGCGAGGCCTAGACCACCGGCCTCCTCGTCGCGGGTTTCGTCGTACGCCGGTTCCCCTGAACTTCGGCCCCTCCTCACCGAGCCGGGCCTCTCGACGAGACACAGGAGCACCCCATGACGAGCACGTTCGACCGCGCCGTTCCCTATACGGAGCGCAACACCCAGAAGGCATCACAGATGCCGTACCAGCGCTACTCCCCCTTCACCCCCATCAACCTTCCCGACCGCACGTGGCCGACCCAGGTCATCACGCAGGCACCCCGCTGGTGCGCCGTCGACCTCCGGGATGGCAACCAGGCCCTCATCGACCCCATGACCCCGCAACGCAAGCTGCGCATGTTCACGCTTCTCGTCGCGATGGGCTACAAGGAGATCGAGGTCGGCTTCCCCTCGGCATCCCAGACCGATTTCGACTTCGTCCGCATGCTCATCGATGACGACCTCATCCCCGATGACGTCGTCATCCAGGTGCTGACCCAGTCACGCGAGCACCTGATCGAGCGGACCTTCGAGGCCATCCGGGGTGCCAAGCAGGCGATCGTCCACCTGTACAACTCCACCTCGACGCTGCAGCGACGCGTGGTGTTCGGGCTGGACGAGGACGGAATCGTCGACATCGCGGTTCACGGCGCCCAGGTGTGCCAGAAGTACGCCGACGAGATCGCCGACGAGACCGACGTCTTCTTCGAGTACTCCCCCGAGTCCTACACCGGCACCGAGCTCGAGTTCGCTCTGCGGGTCTGCAATGCAGTGACCGACGTCTGGCAGCCGACGCCCGATCGCAAGGTGATCCTGAACCTGCCGGCGACGGTCGAGATGGCCACGCCGAACGTCTACGCCGACTCGATCGAATGGATGAGCCGCAACCTCAACCGACGCGACTCCGTCGTGCTGTCACTGCACCCGCACAACGACCGCGGCACGGCCGTCGCTGCCGCCGAGCTCGGCTACATGGCCGGGGCGGATCGCATCGAGGGCTGTCTGTTCGGCAACGGCGAACGCACCGGCAACGTGTGCCTGGTGACTCTCGGCATGAACCTCTTCAGCCAGGGCATCGACCCGCAGATCGACTTCCGGGACATCGATGAGATCCGCCGCACGGTCGAGTACTGCAACCAGATCCCGGTCCACGAGCGCCACCCCTACGGGGGCGACCTCGTCTACACCGCCTTCTCCGGCTCGCATCAGGACGCCATCAACAAGGGCCTGAAGATGATGGAGGCCGAGGCGGCGGAGTTCGGCATCGACGTGGACGACCACACCTGGGCCGTCCCCTACCTGCCCATCGATCCCAAGGACGTGGGTCGTACCTACGAGGCCGTCATCCGGGTCAACTCGCAGTCGGGCAAGGGCGGTGTTGCCTACATCATGCGCACCGAGCACAGTCTGGACCTGCCTCGACGCCTGCAGATCGAGTTCTCGCAGGTCGTCCAGCAGGTGACCGACGACGAGGGCGGCGAAGTCAGTCCCGAGGAGATGTGGGCCACCTTCTCCGGTGAGTATCTGCCCGATCCCACAGCCCCCTGGGGTCGGTTCAGGCTCATCGGGGTCAAGCAGGACTCCGCTGTCGACGGCGAGACCCAACTTCAGGTGAGCCTCGTGGACGACGGGACGGAGATCGACCTGCACGGGCGGGGCAATGGCCCCATCGCGGCGTTCTGCAACGCGATGGCCACCCACGGGGTCGACGTCCGCGTACTCGACTACGTGGAGCACGCCATGTCCGCGGGTGGCGACGCCAAGGCGGCCTCTTACGTCGAGTGCGCCGTGGACGGCCAGATCTTCTGGGGCGTCGGCATCGACCCGTCCATCACGACCTCATCGCTGAAGGCGATCGTCTCCGCGGCGAACCGCGCAGCACGCCATTCCTGATCGCGAGGGGTCGATGGTCGTAAGGACGGCCATCGACCCCTCGCGCAGGTGAGTGTCAGGCGCCGGGTGCGGCGAACTGGCTGCGGTACAGCCGGGCGTAGGCACCGTCGCGTTCGAGCAGTTCCTCGTGCGTGCCCTGTTCGGCGATGTGCCCCTCCTCAAGCACGACGATGACGTCCGCGTTGCGGATCGTCGACAGCCGGTGGGCGATGACGAACGCGGTGCGTCCGTGTCGGAGTTCGGCCATCGCCTCCTGGATCAGCACCTCGGTACGCGTGTCCACGGAACTGGTGGCCTCATCGAGGATGAGGATCGGCGGATCGGCGAGGAACGCCCGGGCGATGGTGAGCAGCTGGCGCTCTCCTGCGCTGATGTTCTCGCCGGACTCGGTGAGCTCGGTGTCATAGCCCTCGGCAAGAGTCCGGACGAAATGGTCCACGCGGGCCGCCACGGCCGCTCGCTCCACCTGCTCGGGTGTGGGATCCAGGGCCCCGTAGGCGATGTTGTCGCGGATCGTGCCGTCGAACAGCCAGGTGTCCTGCAGCACCATCCCGAAGCAGCGGCGGACATCGTCCCGGCGCATGTCGGCTGTCGAGAGCCCATCGATCGTGATGCGGCCGGCGTCGATGTCGTAGAACCGCAGCAGCAGATTCACCAATGTGGTCTTGCCGGCCCCCGTGGGCCCGACGATCGCGACGATCTGCCCCGGTTCGACGGTCAGCGAGAA